>JANXTU010000229.1 GCA_025352235.1 Fimbriiglobus sp. | reverse complement strand
TCGTTGATGGCGTCGGCGACGCGGCCGAGCATCGTTTCCAGTTGCTCCCGCATCCCGGCCACATAAGCCGCGCGATCCAGTTTGGGCATCGGTTCCATAATGCGCCTCAGACAGGGGTTGCCGTGACAAGACCCCTATCTTGACCACGACCACTCCAATGCGCCAGAAAAATTTGCCACACCCAGGCTCACGCCTGCGCGTGACAGTGCCTCCGAAGTCGCGACGCCGGGGACATCGGCTAAAGCGGATTTCAAGTTTTCGTATCGGATGTTTTGGACAGAGCAGTGCCCTGCTCTCCGGGCTCGACGCGAGTCTTGAGTCCAGCGAGAAGTCGCACACCCTCACGTAGACTCAACGCCGTAAGGCTGGACTCAACGCCGTAAGGCTGGACTCAACGCCGTAAGGCTGGACTCAACGCCCCAACGCTATGCAAACTTGAAATTCGCTCTAGCACGCGCTCGACCCGTGTGGTGATGAGCAGATAGACTTTCTCCGGCGGCACCCCTTTGCAGGACGTGACGACAGTCAGTTCGGTCGGCTATGGCCGCAGATGCCGAGTGGTGCCGCGGGGCTGGATCCGGGCACGTCAGCCGGTATCGAGGGACAATAAGCTAGAAAATAGGAATGGGCCCCTGCCGAGACGAAAATCCATTCATTTTTAATCCAGATCCGCCGCCGCCAATTTGGCCCGCAATGTGGTGCGGGAAATGCCGAGCAATTCACTCGCGAGTACCTGATTGCCATGGGCGTGGCTCAAAGTCTCTTCCAACACCACCCGGTCAATTTCTTGGAGGACTGTGCGGTAAACGTCGGGTGCGTTGGTCTTCAGCAGCCCGCGGACGAGTTCTCGGAGTTCGGAGAATCGACTATTGCCTTGCCTCGGTACGGCATTCTGACCGAAGACGGTTGTCGGTAAACATTCCGGGGTGAGCACATCCGACGTGGCGCGGATGACCGAATATCGGATGGCATTCTGCAGTTCGCGGACGTTTCCAGGCCAGCCGTAGGCTGCGAGTATTTGCAGCACCTCGGGGGTCACGGTGTGGACGGTCTTTGCGAGTCTGGAATTGGTCAAGCGGACGAAGTGCCGCACCAATTCGGGCACGTCTCGCGTCCGCTCGCGCAGTGGCGGTATATGGATGGTGACACCGTTCAATCGGTACAGCAGATCCTCACGGAACCGGCCGACCGCGACCATCGCATCGAGTTTCTGGTTGGTGGCGGCGATCAGCCGCACGTCGGTTTTGACCGACTCCCGACCGCCGACGCGCTCGAATCGCTGATCTTGGAGCACGCGGAGAACCTTGGCTTGCGTCGCCGGAGTCATGTCTCCGATCTCGTCCAAGAACAGAGTGCCACCATCGGCCTGCTCGAACTTGCCGATTCGTTGCCGGTCGGCCCCCGTGAATGACCCCTTCTCATGACCGAAGAGATCGCTCTCCATCAAGTTTTCGGGGATCGCGGCGCAGTTGATCGCCAAAAACGGTTTGCCCGACCGCTTGCTGTGCTGATACAAGGCGCGAGCCACTAATTCTTTGCCGGTCCCGCTCTCGCCCAAAATCAACACCGTCACATCCTGCGGGGCAAACCGTCCGATCCCCTTGTAAACATTCTGCATGGCCGGTGATTGGCCGATGATCCGATCCACGTTGGTCAAATCATCCGATTGATCGAAATGCGCGGGCACCGTCCGCATCCGCCGCAGTTCGATCGCTTTCGAGATCACCTCCCGCAAGTGGTGCAGGTCGACCGGCTTAAGCAAATACTCGAAGGCCCCCCGTTTCATGGCTTCGATGGCCGTATCGGTCTCGCCGAACGCCGTGACGATGACGACCGGCAGTTGAGAGTCAAGGCCCTTGATTTTTTCAAACAGTTCGAGTCCGGACAGGTCGGGAAGTCGCACGTCGACAAGCACGACGTCCGGGCGCTCGATAGTAATTGCCGCCAACCCCTGCTTGGCAGTTTTCGCGGTGACGACCGTAAGCTCGTCCGTCTCCAAGCCCGTCCGGAGTGAGTACAGGACATTCGGCTCGTCGTCGACGATGAGTAACTTTGGCATCGGCGGTTCCCCGTAATCAGTTTCGGTCCATGCTCGGTGGCTCGTTCGGTCGAACCACCGGCAGGCGCAAGGTGAACACGCTACCCCGGTTGATCGCCGACACGGCTGTCAAACTCCCGCCATGGGTTTCGGCGATCCGCCGGCAAATAGATAACCCCAAGCCAAGGCCGGTTTCCTTGGTACTAACGAATGGCTCGAACACCCGCTCGCCCAACTCGGCCGGCAATCCGGGCCCGGCATCTTCCACGGATACGACCAGTTCGGGCTTGGATTCGGCGACTGCGTCCAAGTTGACGCGGATGCGGATCAGCCCGCCTTGAGGCTGGGCGTCGAGAGCGTTGTACAGCAAATTGAACAGGACTTGCCGGAGTTGGTTCGGGTCGGCGGACGCGACGGTCGGACCGGTCGTCGGCTCGACCAGTACCGACACTGCTTGGAGTTCGGCCCGGGCCCGCACCCCATCGACCACCCGCTCCGCCAGCTCCTTCACATCCACAGGCCTCAACTGAAGCCGGGGAGGACGGGAGAAGTCGAGAAATCCACTTACGATTTGTTCCAGCCGGACGATCTCCTCCTCTAGAACTTGGAAATCGCGGGGGCGAAAACCGGTTCCAACATGCCGTTCGGCGGACGCTTGAACAAGCAGCTTGATGGACATGAGCGGATTACGGATCTCATGGGCGATGCCGGCCGCCATCTGCCCGACCCAAGCCAGTTGCTCCGCGCGGAGTGCATCCTTTTCGGTCTGTCGCAATCGCCGCAGGACGGCGGTCGCGGAC
The DNA here is from genome assembly GCA_025352235.1 of Fimbriiglobus sp. Lineage (GTDB taxonomy): Bacteria > Planctomycetota > Planctomycetia > Gemmatales > Gemmataceae > JALHQU01. Next base: position 14,797 of record JANXTU010000229.1, on the reverse strand, counting down.
ACGCTCATCCGCTCGAGAGCATCCCCCGTCACAACGTTCGGGCCGACGAACACTCCCGGGTACACGGCTTGATCCAGTTGTTCCGCTGTCGTGTGCAATCGCAACTCGGCCCGCGCGAGGGAGCGACGGATCGTCATGGAAAGAACCGACCCGCCTAAAAGGCCCCCGACCGACCCGCAGACCCCGAGTGCGACCAGTCCGTAGGTCAACCGATCGGCGACCTGTCGGTTGATCTCACTCGCTCGGGTCAGCATTCCCTCGTTCAGCCGCAAGTATTCGTGCGTCGGATCCAAAATCTCACTCGCCAGAATGGGGTCGATCTCGGTGCTGATGATCGCGTACATCCCATCTCGCGGGGACTTGCTGAGCATCTCCGCGTACTTCTCGCCGAATCGCTCATACCCGCGCCGGATCCGCCGCATCAATGCTTGTTCGGACGGGCTGGAGGCGGACGCTTCGGCCGCATCGAGTGCCGCATCCACGCGCATTTGTAACCGCGGCACGGGATCGAGATACTTGCGGTCCTGGGTAATCAGGTAGCGATTGAAGTGGCTGGAAAGATCCCGCACGCTGATCTCGAGTTCCTGCGCGGCGGTCATACTCGCCACGCTCACCGTGATCGGGCCGGATAAACGCCGCTGCATATCCCGGACGTACCAAGCGGCGCCGATGGCGACCACCAACATCATCCCGCTCAGAAACGCGACGGGAGCGGTCAGCCGGCCGACGTATTGTGGAGTCATGATTCAACCCCTAGGATTGTCCAGGTTTTGTACAGGAACGGTTCAAATGTTGGACAGCCCCGTGCTCGGTTCAGCCTCAGAATTGGGTCATCTTTTTCCATACAGCTTCGTTCCCCAACGAGGCAAAATCCGTTGTATTTGATCAAGAGCAACCGATGTCAGAGGTTTTCTGGTTCGACGCGATAGCCGAAACGCACCCCAAAGTGTCATCTGGACGGATGCCAGTCGCTTCGGCATCTCCGTTGCGATACCAGCAGGTTGAATGCCCTTAAGCATCGGATAGCCACTCGTGCTTAAAACCTCCGACCAAACGATCGGCGACCCCCGAATTCGTTTCGCAGCCGAGCGAACGCTCTTGGCGTGGGTCCGCACGGGCATTGCGCTGATGGGTTTGGGATTTGTGATCGCGAGGTTTGGTTGGCTGTTGCGCGAGGTGGCGAGCGACACTGGTGATCCGGTTCGCCCCAACGGGTGGTCGGTGGCTTTTGGGGTCGGGCTCATTATTTTGGACGTCGTGGCCACTTTGCTCGCGGGATTGGATCACGCCCGCTTTCTCAAGCGGTTCGACCGGGGCGAGCCCTACCGCGCTCCCAATTGGTCGGCGGGATTAATCCTCTCTTGGATTCTCGTTTTGGCGGGTTTGATTTTGACGGCGTACTTGATCGCTTTGAGTACGTGAATGCTCTTGGCTCGCGACCATCGAAGCGCATCGTATCTTCGATTCATTCTGTTACCTCGGACGGAGTAGCCGACATGGGTTTGATCCGAACGGCTCTCGGGAACGTCTACGGTGTGATCGTCTTCGCCCTGTTTATCGCCATCCTCGGCAGCGTGTCGCTCCTCTCGATCCCCGTCGATATTCTCCCGCAGTTCAAGTCCCCGGCGGTGCAAGTCCTCACCTTTTACAACGGGATGCCCGCGCGTTCGATGGAGCGGACCATCACCGACCGGGTCGAACGCTGGGTGAATCAAGCCCCCGGCGTTTCGGGCGTCGAATCCCGATCCGTATCGGGCGTCAGCGTGGTCAAACTCTACTTCCAAGACGACATCGACCCGAGTACGGCCCTCACGCAGACGAACTCGCTCACCGGTGCGGCCATGCCGTACTTGCCGACGAACACGCTGCCCCCGGTGTCGCTGCCATTCGACCCGACCGGCACGATACCGCTCGGCATCCTGACGGTCAGCAATCCGGATATGTCGGAACAATCGGTGAAGGACTTGGCCCGCGTGGAGGTGCGGAATCGTCTGGGTGGTGTCCGCGGTTGCGTCGCCCCGGTAGTCGTCGGCGGGAAAGATCGGCGGATCATGGTCTACCTCGACCACCAGAAGTTGGAGGCTCGCGGCCTGTCGCCGGTGGATGTGGTGAAGGCGCTCGACATGGGCAACCTCATGGTTTCGCCCGGCACGGCCTATATCGGCGATAACCAGATCGCGCTCGACACGAACGCGATGTCGCGGACCGTCGAAGACATTGGCGCCATCCCCATCGTCTTCGAGCCGGGCCGGCACATTTTGCTCCGGGATGTCTCCGAAACGCTCGATGACGCGGTCATTCAGAAATCCCGCGTGCGCGTGAACGGCAAGCAGCAGGTATTCGTGCCAATCTACCGGCAACAAGGGGCGAGCAGTTTGAAGGTCGCCGAAGGAGTCAAGACGGCGATCCCCGAGATGGAGAGCGAACTGCCGAAAGGATCCAAACTCGAATTCGTCGTCGATCAGACGGAGTACGTCCGCAAAGCGATCGACAGCCTTGTCCACGAAGGAATTATCGGGGCGATTCTCGTTTCGATCATGATCCTCATCTTTCTGGGCAACTGGCGGATGACGGTGATCGCCACGCTCGCCCTGCCTCTGTCGATTCTCGGCGCCATCATCGGGTTGAAGGCGACTGGCAACACCATCAACGTGATGACGCTCGGTGGACTGTTCCTCGCCATCGGGCCGCTCGTCGACAACGTCATCGTCGTGCTGGAGAACATCCACCGCCACATGGGCATGGGCAAGTCGGCCTTCCAAGCCTCCCTCGATGCGACGAGCGAACTGACGATGCCGGTGGTGGTCGCCACACTGGCGCTCATCATCGTGCTCTGCCCGGTGGCCCTCGCACCGGGTGTCAGCGGGTTCCTCTTCAAACCCCTGACGATCGCCGTCGGCTTCGCCATGATTTTCTCGTTCGTGCTGAGTTGGACCTTCGTGCCGGCGCTTTGCTCCAAGATGCTGCGCGGGCACGGTCAGCACGGGCATGGCCACGAAACGGAACACCGCCGCGAACACCACCGCGCCCCGGAGTCCGTCGGATTCTTCGGCGGGATTTATCAGCACATCGACGGGTTCCTCACCCGAACGACGAAAATTTACTCGCGGATGCTCGATTGGGCTCTGGGTCGCCGGTTTCTCGTCCTCGGGCTGATCGCGATGCTCTTCGCCGGGTCACTCGGCTTGATGAACTTTATCGGCCAGGAGTTCTTCCCGGCTGTGGACGCGGGTCAGATCACGCTCCAAGTCCGGGCGCCGTCGAATTTGCGGCTCGACGCGACCGAGCGCCGCATCGTCGATGTCGAAGCGGAATTGCTGATGGATCCGGAGCACCCCGAGAAGGGCGGTATCCCGAAAGACGAGCTGCAGATGGTCGTCTCCGAAATCGGTCTCAACAACGACTGGAGCGCAGCGTATTCGCAAAACGCCGGGCAACAAGATACGGTCATCCGCATCCAACTGACGCCGGAGCGGAGCAAGTCGGCCCAAGAATACGCCATCGATTTGAGGAAGAAGCTCGCCGGCAATCCGAACTTCTCCGACCTCGAATTCAGCTTCGACACCGGCGGGATGGTCTCCGCGGCGCTCAACTTCGGCGCGTCGTCGCCCATTGATATCCAGATCACCGGTGGGACGCCGGAGCAAAAGCTCGAACTCGCGCAGAAGGTTCGCAACGAAGTCAAAACCGTCCGCGGTGCGGCCGACGTCCGCGTGCTCCAGCGGAACGACGCGCCCTACTTGGCCATCGAGATCGACAAAGAAGCGTCCGCTTCGATCGGCCTCACAATGCGCGATGTGGTCATGCAAGTCGTGACGGCGATGAACTCCAGCATCGCGCTGACGCGGAACTTCTGGATCGACCCGAAGAGCGGCAACCAATACTTCATCGCGGTCCAATACCCGGACGATCCCCGCTTCCGCCTCAACGATTTGACGAACATGTTCGCCACGGGCACGAACCAGAAGTCCCCCGTGCGATTGAGTTCGCTGGTCACCATCAAGGAATCGACTCAGCCGGTCGAGTTCAACCACGTCGGCTTGAAGCGCATCGTGGACGTGTTGGTGAACACCGAGGACCGCGACATCGGCGGCGTCGCCGCGGACATCGAGAAGAAACTCGAACGGATCGAAGTCCCCGAGAAGATGAAGATCGAAATGAAGGGCGAGTACGCCCGCATGAACGAATCGTTCGAGAGCCTCGGTATGGGCTTGGGGCTGGCCTCGGTGTTGGTCTATCTGCTCATGGTGCCGCTGATGCGGTCGTTCATCATGCCGACGATCATCATGGCAGCCGTGCCGCTCGGGTTGATCGGCGTGCTCACGATGCTCTGGGCCACCAAGACGACGCTCAACGTGCAGTCGGAAATGGGGGTGATCTTCTTGGTCGGGATCATCGTTTCGCAAGGGGTGCTGCTGATCGACTACGCGAATCAACTCCGCAAACAGGGCAAACCGGTCCGCGAAGCCATCACCGAAGCGGCGAGCACGCGCTTCCGGCCGATCCTCATGACCTTCCTGGCCACCTTCCTCGACTTGCTCCCGATGGCTTTGGGCCTCGGCCGCGGGAGCGAATCGTTGACGCCCCTCGCCCGCGCCGTCGTCGGCGGCTTGATCACCAGCACGGCGCTCACGCTGTTCGTGGTCCCGATTTTGTTCACGCTGTTGATCCGCGATAAACACCGCCCGGATCACCTCGAAGAGACTGTTCCCCTCACAACCGCCCCCGCAGAAGGAGCCCACGATGGACACTCGGCCTGAACACGCCCACCCGTCGGGCAAAAATCGCTGGCGCATGATTCTGCCGGTGGGGGTGCTACTGACGTTCGCCGTCGCGGCGGTCGCGGGCATCGTCGCCGGTTTGATTCCGAACCCGCTCCACGCCAAAGCGGCGAAGGCCGGCACGCCGGCGGGCCCCTCGGTGGTCACGGTGAAGGTGGTGAAGCCGAAGCGGGAATCGTCGGTGGCGATCACCGTCGACCAGATCGCCACCGTCGAGCCGTTCTTTCAAGCCGACTTGCGTGCCCGCGCGTCCGGTACCGTCAAATCGGTGCTTCGCGGCATCGGAGACAAAGTGAAGAAAGGCGAGGTGCTCGTCGTTATTGACGTACCGGAATCGGAGCAAGACGTGTTCCGGATGGACGCGATGATTCTGCAACGCCAGCAAGAGTTGAAGGTCTCCGATGCGAAGTTGAAGGATGCGAATGCGGCCAAGGATGTGTCGGCCGCGACCATCAAGCAGCGCTTGGCCGAAGTCGAAGGGGCCACGGCAACCCGCGATTTGAAGAAACGCAAGTTCGCGCGATTCCAAGAATTGGCCGCGAAGGGCTCGGTCGTCGGCAGCGTCGTCGAAGAGGAAGAACGCGATTACCTTTCGAGCGAGGCGATCGTGACCTCCACGAAAGCGAACGTCGAGCGCGCCCGCGCCGATTATGCCGAATCGGAGTCAAAGATCGAGGCGGCCGCAGCCGATATAGATCTGAAGAAGGCTCAGATTGTCGTCGCCCGCAAAGACTTGGATCGGGCCAAGGTGATCGCGGATTACGCCAAGATCGTAGCCCCGTTCGATGGCGTCGTCGTCCGCCGGACGGTCGATCCGGGTTCCTTCGTTCAAAATGCCTCCACCGGGACGAGCGATGCGTTGATTTCGATAGCGAAGGTGAATGTTGTCACCGTCACCGCGAAGTTTCCGGATTCCATCGCACCGTCGATCGCTCTGAATACACCGGCCATCGTGACGGTGGACGACTTGCCCGGCGTCTCGATTTCTGCCGGTGTGACCCGCTTCGCGCCGACCGTCCAGAACTCGGATCGTACGATGCGGGTCGAAATCGACCTGTTCAACGGCGACGAAGCGGAATTCCGCCACCTCGCGGACTGCATCCGCAAAGGCGGATCGGATCGACAAGCGAAAGGTTCCAACGAGACGATGCCGGTGCGGGCCTTTGCCCCGGAAGAGTCGAAGTCCAAGAAACTCCTAGCGGGGATGACGGGGACGATCAAGCTCACCCTCGGCGGCTTCGGCGAGTCCCACGTGCTCCCGAGTACCGCGGTCTACTCGAGGAGCGGGACCAGTTACATCTTGCTCGTACAAGACGGCAAGACGAAACAAGTGCCGGTGCGCGTTCAAGTGACGGATGGCAAAACGGTGCGGTTGGCGATGATCGAGAAGCGCAAAGGGACGGACGGCAGCAACCGTGACCTGCTGACGGAATTGACCGGACAAGAAGAGGTGGTGATCGCGCGACAACTGGAAGTCGGCGATGGGGCTAGCGTGAAATCGGGCCCGAGCGATTGGTAATTTTCACCCGCAAGGATGCGAACATGAAGCGCTGGACGAAGCGGTACGCGGTATTCGGCGCATCGCTGACGTTGGCCGTGGCCGGCTGCGCGACCTCGCGGCCGGAACTCGCCCGCCCGCCCATCAGCATCCAGCACTCCACCGACGTCACGACAACCTCGGCCAAACCGGTTTCTCCCCGAGCAGCGGCCCCGGTGCCGTCGGACCGCAGTCCCATCCGACAAGCTTCCGCCGAAGTCCAACCGAAGGTCGACCCCGACAAACCGCCGACGACGCCCGCACCGAGCCGCGCGCGCCCCGCGTACGGTGACCTCGTAACGTTGCCGATCGACCTGCCAATGGTCATCCGGATGGTCGATGCCAACAGCCCGACAATCGCGTTCGCCCGCGCCCAGGTGGAACAATCGCAAGCCCGACTCGCCCGCGCCAACGTGCAATGGCTTCCGAACCTGACCGCGGGTGCGGCCTACAACCGATTCGACGGGCAAACGCAAAATCAACGCGGGGAACTCTTCAACGTGTCGCGCGCCAACTTGTTCGTCGGCGGGGGCGTAGCACTCAATCTCGACATCGCAGAGGCTATCTACGGACCGTTGCTCGCACGGAGGTTGACTTCGGCCGCGCAACTGCGAGAACAGGCGACCGCACAGGGCGCCGAACTCGATGCGGTCATCGCCTACCTCGACTTGGTTCAAGCTCATGCGCTTCACGAGATCAACGCGGACACCCTGAAAAAAGCCACCGACATGCTGACCGCCGCGGAGAACGCGAAAGAAGCGAAGCTCGACCGCACTGCGGGCGATGTCAATCGGGCCAGAACAGAAGTACTCTTGCGGCGAACCGAACGGGTGGAGTTGGAAGGCCGCATCGGGGCCGCGAGCGCCCGCCTCGGAAAATTGATCCTGCTCGCCCCGAACGTCAAATTGGTGCCGACCGACCCGGCGGTCGCACCCTTGGCGTTGATCGATCCGAAATCTACAGTCGACGAACTCGTGGCGCAAGCCATTAATAACCGCCCGGACTTGGCCGCCAACCGGGAATTGGTCGCCGCCGGTTGGGAAACCGCACGCCGGCAGAAATTCGCGCCGTTGATCCCCAAGCTGACGATCGCCGACCAGGTCGGCAGCTTCGGGGGCGGATTGAACGACGACCTCCAAAACTTCCAAGCCCGCAACGTGCTCAGTGTGCAGCTTTACTGGGAAGTAAAGAACCTCGGCTTCGGGAACCGGGCCGACGTGGCCGAACGCCGCGCACTCCTGAATCAGGCTCATTTCACAGCGGTGGAAGCCCAAGCCCGGGCCGCGGCGGAGATCGTGGAAGCGGCCCAACTCGCCGCGGCAAAATCCGACTCGCTCGACAACGCCGAACTCGCGGTGAAGGAAGCGACGGAACTTTACCGCATCAGCAAAGAAGGGACGATGAACGTCGTCGACGCGAAGAACCTTTTCGATGCGCTCCGTCCCTTGCAAGCGATCCAAGCGTTGAACCAAGCCCAACAAAATTACTTGGCGGCAATCGTCGACTTCAACCGCGCCCAGTACCGGTTGTTCACTTTCATCGGCAATACCCCACATGTTGCATCTGAAGCACCGATTCTTGCTCCCCCAGTGCCGACGAAGCGATGATCTGCTGATTCATCAAATCAAGACTGGATTGATCACTTTGTGGGCGAGGTGCGACATTTAATACCGGATGGATTGCGATCAGTGATCGTGCCGGTGGTGGATGTCGGGGTAGTGGGCGTGCGAGTGCCGCAGGGCCTCGTGCCGGTGCGGATGGCGGTGCGGCTCCCCCGGTGGATCGTCCGCGGTGTGCCCGTGTCGGTGGTGTTCGTCGTGGACGTGCACATGGTCGTGCTGGCGCCGAACAGGCCGGCCGCGGCAATCGCGTACACGACGCCACGGGCTCGGATTCGTCGCTCGTCCGCCATTTTGTTCACCTTCGATTGAAAACGGAACCGGCACCGCAATCGGTGCCGGTCGGATCGACCCTACGAAGGTCACTCCTTGAACTCGCCCTTGGCGGGCTTGCCGCCAAGCTCACCGAGGACGATTCCCGAGAAGTCGGCGACATTGCCGATCCCCGCATCGGTGCCGGAGAAGGTCGAAGCCTTGCCGTCCTTCGCGTCCTTCGGCGTCAACTGGATCGTCATCGGCGGCACCACTTTGCCTTTGTCTTTCCCTTCTTTCACCATCGTCTCTTTCGTCGTCAGGGTGAACTCCGTGGCGGCCACGGGGAGCGGAGGCCACTCCTTCTCTTTCCTGTCCTTGACCTCTTGGAGGAAGCAGACTGCGATCGTCTTGTCGTCGTGGTTCACGCGCAGTTCCACGTGTTCGCCGCCGATGGCGAACGTGACGCCTCCGGTGGGACCGTTGCCGTGGCTGTGTTCGCCGTCGCCGCCCGATTTCTTAGCGGGGGCTTTGGTCGGCTCCGTTTTAGTTTCGCAGCCGGTCGCGGCCAGCGCCGCCACCAAGAATCCGAGGCCCATCAACTTCGCGTACTTCATCGCATCCGTCCTTCCGAGTGGGGAAACAGGTTGGGCATCCGTACCGTCATTGCGCGGCCCGCAGCAGTTCCGCATCGGAACCTTCGCTGCGAACCAGCCTCTCGGCGTCCTTGCCGGAGAACTTCCAGAACAGTCCGGGGTGGATGAGGAACTCGCAGAATGTCGAGGTCATCAATCCGCCGAGGATCACCGTGGCCACCGGATACAGGATCTCCAGTCCCGGTTTCTTGCCGCCCGCGACCAGCGGGACCAACCCGATCCCGGCCGTGAGGGCAGTCATCAGCACCGGGGCCAGCCGTTCCAAGCTGCCCCGCAGCACCGTCTCTCGGGAGAAGGGTTGCCCCTCCTCCTTCATCAGGTGGAAGTAGTGCGTCACCAGCAGGATCCCGTTGCGGACGGAGATCCCGCCGAGCGACACGAACCCGACCAAGCTCGCCACCGTCAGCGTTTGATCGGTGATCACCAGCGCCAGAACGCCCCCGATGAACGCCGTCGGGATGGCGTTGAGGATTTGCAGGGTGACCCGCACCGACGGGTAGAGCATCATCAGGACGAGGAAGATGCCCGCGAGCGACACCCCGGCCAAGATGGAGATGAGGCGGGTCGCGGACCGTTGGGCCTCGAATTGCCCTCCAAACTGCACGGTGTATCCTTCCGGCATCGCCACTTTGGCCCGCACTTTCGTTTCGATCTCGGCGACGGCGCTTTCGAGATCGCGATCCGATACGTTGCACCGCACCACTTGCTTGCGCCGCACGTTCTCCCGATTGACGAGGTTGGGGCCGCTGGCCGACGTCGGGAAGTCGGCCACTTCGCGGAGCCGGATCTGGCCCCGTCCGTCCGGCAGATCGAGCCGCAATTCGCCGAGCTTGTACGCGTCCGAGCGGTACGGCTCCTTCAGTTTCACAATGAGGTCGAATCGCCGCTGACCCTCCAACACGACCGATACGGCTTCCCCCTTGAGGGCCGTTTGGACGAACTGCGCGACGAACTCGCGGCTGAGGCCGAAATGGGCCAGGTCGTCGGGCCTCAGCACCACGTGCACTTCATCGACCCGCTCTTGCGGGTCGATGATCGGCGGGGTCACGCCCGGCACGGTTGCGACCACGTCTCGGATTCGCCCCGCCAACTCGCGAAGTTTGTCCAAGTCGTCCCCGTGCAGAATGATCGCGATCTGCGAGCGCACCCCGGACAGCATGTGGCTGATGAGGTGCGACAGCGGCTGCTCGGTTTCGATCTCGACACCGGGCGCGGCCGAGCGGAGGTCGAGCAAAAGCGTCTTCAAGAATTCGTCCCGGCGAATCCCGGCGTCGGGGTTCATGGTCAGGATGTACTCGCCCACGTTCACCGGTTCGGCGTGTTCGTCCCGTTCGGCCCGCCCGGTGCGCCGGGTGAAGTGCAAGATCGGCCCATCGGGATTGGCGGGCGTCTTCTGCATTGTCTTCAGCCGCTCGTCGATGAACACCGACACCTCGTTGGAGGCTTTCAGCGACGAGCCACCGGGCAGGCCGACGTTCACCTGCACGCTCCCCTCGTCGAACTTCGGGAGGAAGTCGGCCCCGAGCCGCGACAGTTGCCAACCGCTCACCCCGACCGCGATCCACGTCAGCACGAGCAAGATGCCCGCCCGGCGCATGCTGAAGCGGATCAAGAAGCCAGCGACCCACTTCAAGCCGCGCAGGAGGAATCCGTCGCGGTGGCCGTGGCCGGAACCGGTTTTGGGCATGAGGTAGTACGACAGCACCGGCGTGACCGTCAGCGACACGACCAGCGAAGCGAGGATCGACACGATGTAGGCGATGCCGAGCGGGACGAACAACCGGCCTTCGACGCCGGACAGCGCGAAGAGCGGCAGGAACGCGAGGATCACGACCGCGGTCCCGAAGACGATGGCCGAGCGGATTTCCCGGCTCGCTCGGTAGACCACCACGATTGCCGGTTTCGGCACGGGCGATGCGTTGTTTTCGCCCAGGCGCCGGTGGATGTTCTCCACATCCACGATGGCGTCGTCCACCAACTCGCCCATCGCCACCGCGATGCCGCCGAGCGTCATCACGTTGATCGACAACTCTTCGCCGGTGATGAGCCCGATGAGCCGGAAGACCAGCGTTGTGACGACCAGGGAAAGCGGGATGGCGGTCAGCGTGATGAACGTGGTGCGGATATTCAGCAGGAAGAGGAACAGGACGATCACGACCAGGACGGCCCCGATGACGAGAGCCTCCTCTACGTAGTAGACGCCGCGGTCGATGAAGCTCTTGAGTTGGAACAATTCGGTTTGGATGACGACATCGGCGGGGAGGGAAGCTTCGGACTCCTTCAAGGCCGCTTTGACCTCATCGGTCAGCTTGCGGGTGTCCCAGTGCGGCTGTTTGACGATGGTCAAGATGACGCCGGGGCTGCCGTCGATGCTCGCATCCCCGCGTTTAGGGGCCGGTCCTTCCTCGATGGTGGCGACGTTGCCAAGCAGCACCGAGCGATCGGGGTTCACCTTGACCACCACTTTGCGCAGGTCCGCCACGACTTTCTCGGGCAGCGGCCCGAGCCGGGCGATCACGCGCACCGGTCGCTCGTTCTGGCCTTCCTCGATGAAGCCGCCGCTCGCGTTGAGGTTGTTGGCGAGGATCGCCCTCTCGACATCTTGAAGGGAGACCTTGTATTCCTGCAATTTGGCGGGATCGACGAGCACTTGGTACTCTTTCTTGTCGCCGCCCATCACGATCACTTCGGCGATCCCCGGCAATTGCAAGAGCCGCGGTCGGACCAGCCAATCGGCGGTCGTCCGCAAATCCATTCGCTCTTCCAGCGGGGTGCGGAATGCCACCGAGTGCGACCTCCCGCCGTGGACGAACGTCGCATTGCGGCCCGCCGGGCCGGCCTCCCAAGCCGCGTTCGAGACCTCGACGCGCTCCCAGGCTTCGGGCCGGTTGCGATCCTTGGGTCGCCACACCGTTACGGAATACTTTTCCACGGTGCCGGTCCGCTCGGCCATCAGCCCGGTCTGGCCGACCGCCGCCAGGTCACCCCCCCGCGGCCCTTTGCGGCGGTGGATGCCGACGTGCAAGATTTGCCCCATGATCGATGCCGGTGGCGTCATCTGCGGCCGGATGCCCGGCGGCATCGACACCGTGGCCAACCGCTCGGCGACCACTTGGCGCGCGTAGCGCACGTCGGTCTTCCAACTGAATTCAACGTAGATGACGTTCATCCCCTGGCTCGACTGGCTTCGCACCGCCTCCACGCCGGAGGCGCCAAGCAGCGCGATCTCGACGGGCTGGGTGACGAGCGATTCGATCTCTTCCGGGGCGAGCCCGGGGCATTCCGTGAGGATCACGACCCGGGGCCGGTCGAGGTCGGGGAAGACGTCGATGGGCAGTGTCGTGGACAGGTAACCGCCGTAGACGAGTACGACGAGGCACGCGGCCAAGACGAGCGTGCGGTGGGTGAGCGCGAGGCGGATGACGGCGTTGAGCATGGCGTCCCTTACTTCCCTTCGTCTTCGTTCTTGTGGAGGCTGCCGTCCGCATGGATGTGGTATCCCTTCGGAACCCCGCCCCCACCGGCTTTGACCATGCGGTTCAACTGGGCGGCCCCGCCCTGGACGACGTAGCTGCCCACCGGCAGAGAAGCGTCGTTGGCCAAGACGATCTCCCGTCGGTCTTGGAGCAACACCCGGACCGCCACCCGCTCGAAGGTGTTCGAGTTTTGGGTGAACACGAACGCGTCGGCCCCTTCGCGCGCCACCGCATCGGCCGGCAGCACGAACACGTTGTCGAGCTTTTCCACACGCACAAGTAGACGCACTTTCTGACCCGGCCGGAACCGCCAAAGGGTCAGTTTCTTACCGCCGTCGTCCACGATGCGCGACGGATTTTCCAGCGGCATCTGAAATGCGAAAGTCCGGTTCACGGGGTCGATGGTGTTGGCGAGATAGCGGATGCGGAATTCTTGTTTGATCTCTCCCCAGTCCGCCGACGCGGCGTCTTCTTGGAAATCGACTTCGACCGGCCAACTTTCGCGCACGCTCTTCTCCATCAATGGCGTCTCATCCCGGAAGGCGCGGCCTTCGACCGTGAGCTTCCGATGGTTCGCGAGCAGGCAGAGGAGTTGACCCGCCTGCACCTGTTGCCCGAGTTCGGCTTTGAGTTCTTGGACCTCGAATGTCGAACCCGATCCCGCGATGACCGCCGTGCTGACGAGATCGGCGGGTTTGGGAGGAACGGCGATGATCATCTCGTTGACGAATTGGCCCGCCGCCGCCGCGTCGATCATCTCCGGGCTCAAACTGCGATTGAGCAATTCTTGGCGGTACGCTTTGATCGTCGATTGGAGGCGGATGATCCGGTTGTCGACTTCGATGATCCGTGCTTCGGCCACTGCGGCGGCCGCCGCCACCAGCAACTTCAGCTCTGCGTTCGCCAGTTCCACGTCTCGGGTCGCCTTCGCCAATTCGGACTGCGCCAAGTGCAGCGATTCGCTCAGGATCTTCAGCGTGAAAAGCGCATCGCCGGGACGGACGATGTCGCCGGGGACGTGATTCACCTTCACGACGACCCCGGTCACGGGGGCTACGACGCCGCGGTCGCTCACGCCGGGCCGGTCGACTACCATCCCGGGTACTTGGATCGTCTTCCAATACGTCTGCGGCTTCAGGGGCTTCGCGGACAAGCCGAGGTTGTGCTGGGCTCGGTCGTTGACGATGACCTTACCCGTCGGCGCGACCTCCTCGCCGCCCGTGTCAACCGCTGCGGTGGAAACGGGCTTGCTCAACAGCGGCAACCAACGCTCGCGGGTGCTGTACCCGGCGAATGCCGCGCCGGCGATCAACGCGATCGCGAGGAACGGCTTGAGAACGCGCGTGCTTTTCATGACCGTCGCCCATGGTGTGGTACTTGAGTCCGAACCGATGCGGCGGAAACGTCGCTGGGCCGGAGCCGAATGGGATTGTTCGGGTGCGGTCGAACAGACAAGACGGAGGCCGAACTGTGCGGCCACTCGATCTGCTTGCAGACGCGTGTTGGAACTACTAGCGACCGACTAAATGAGAAGTGAGAGCTGCCGGAGGAAGACGGGACATGCGTATCCGGAATTGAATGGGGGGCGATGTGCGCGCAGCGATCCCCGGGCTGGATTTGGGTGGATCCCGCAAAAAGTGGATTCGACCCGATTCGCACAATCTACGAGTGAATTCGAGTCCACGACGTCAGCCACCCGAACGGTGGCGAATTCACTAGCATTCGCGTTCAGGAAAATCGCGTCGCGATCGTGTTCGGCAATCGGGTCGAAATCGTCCGCAGACTGGGGTGGAGCAGAGATTTCCGGTGGGTCCCGATGGTCGAAATCGCCGTGGGAATGACCGGCGGTCGTGTGCTCGCCATGATCGTGCGAATGGGAATCGTGGGCGTAGGTCGAATGAAAGTGGGGACAGAGATCGTGGCCGGCCGACTCTCCGCTACCGTGCCAATGCTTGGCCGACACCGATGGGATCAGTAGCAACGGAAGCAAACAGATGTTGGTCAGACGCCGCAGCATAGTAACGGCCGGAGTCTTTGGTTCGATTGGGGCATACCAGTAATACATTGACTTATGTATCCAATCGGTTGCGGTCAATGACGATATATTTGCGAATGCTACCCTCCGGTCATTTCTTATCGGGAAGCGTCCCCGGACGAAGGACGGGATCGTCCCCTTGTTGTCGAACGGGGGTTTGGCCGTTCTTGACCGCATCCGCGGCCAACTTGGCGAGTTCGTCCAAGTCCGCGAGCAGCGCTTCAAAGCATAAAGGTCGTGGATTGCCGCGCGCACGGACCCGATGACCGTGTATCGCTCGCGGGGGATTCGCCAAGTTCACACGTTCAGCGGGCGACCGGCGTACGTCCATTTGTACGGCTTCGCCATCGTCCGGTTGAAGTACGCGATGAACTCCAGCAGGCGGTTCCGCAACTCGGCTTTCGACCGGAAGTCGCCCCGCGTCATAACCCGACGCGTCCG
>JANXTU010000207.1 GCA_025352235.1 Fimbriiglobus sp. | reverse complement strand
GTCGCTCCGCGCAGACCGCCGCGCCGAGTTCCGGGGGATTGACTGATGCTTTTGCGACGCCCGCTCCGTTTCGGCTTGCCGCTATTTGTGGCGTCGTTGGCACTATTGAATGGGGCGACGGCCGCCCGCGCGGAAGATACCCCCGTCGGCCGGGTCGTTTCGGACATTATCCCCGTCGATAATAAGGTCCGCTCGACGGGCCATATTTTGGCGAAGATGAACCTGCGGAAGGGCAAACCCTACGACGAGCAGATCGCCACCGACGACGTGGCCCGCTTGCTCGCCTCGGGTTGGTTCGCCGCCAACGGCGTGGAATTGAAGACCGCCATCGGCTCCGACGGGCAAGTCACGGTCTTCGTGAAGGTGCGCGAACTCCAGAACACCGTCAAAGAAATCCTCTTCCTCGGCAACGATCACTACAGCTTCGACAATCTCTTCGAGTTGACGCGCGTCCGGCGCGGGTCGCCGCTCAACCCGGCGGTCAACCGCCAAGCGGCCGCGGCCATCACCCAGAAACTCCGCGACGACGGCCGGTATTACGCCACCTGCACCCTCATCGAAGGCGAAAGCCCGTCCGACGAACGCGTCGTCTTCAACATCGTCGAAGGGCCGGTGGTGCGCATCGGCAAAGTCGACTTCCGAGGGAATGCCGTGGCCAAAGACGGCCGGCTCCGCACGGTGGTCAACGCCCGCGGCGCCGCGCTCGGCTTCTCGACGGTGCTGACGCCGAAGTTCCAACCCGCGATCCTCGACGTCGACCGCAAGCAGCTCTTGTTCTACTACCACAAGCTCGGCTACCTCGATTGCCGCATCGAGCCGGAAGTCCAGCCGCTGGCCAACGACCTCAGCACCGTGCAGATCGTCTACCACATCGTGGAAGGGCGGGTCTACAACGTGCGAAACTTGGTCATCGACGGGAACAAAGCCTTCACCGAAGAGCGGTTGAAGAAGGTCACGGCCATCAAGCTCGGCGAGCGCTACGACGAATCGATCGTGCAGGCCGACATGAACCGCATCACGACGCTGTACGGCAACGGCGGGCACCGCGTCGTCGTCGAGCCGGGGGTCTTCCAAGTGCAGGGGAAAGAAGACCAAGTCGACGTCCACTACAGAGTGCTCGAACCCGGGGACAAAGGCCCGGACCGCATCGGCCGGATCACCGTCAAAGGCAACGACATCACGCAGGAGCGCGTGATCCGCAACCAGTTGAACCTCCAGCCGGGGCAGGTGCTCGAATACCCGAAGCTGAAGCAGGCCGAGGGAAACCTCGCCCGGCTCAACATCTTCGACATGGAAGACCCGCCGCGCATCGATATCGCGCCGTCGAACTTCGACAGCAGCTACAAAGACCTCGTCGTCACCGTCAAAGAGACGCGCACGGGCCAAATCGGCTTGCAAGTCGGGGTGAACTCGAACGCCGGGCTCAACGGGACGTTCTCGATCAACCAGCGTAACTTCGACATCTGGCGCTACCCCGGCAAGGACGGCCGCGATTTCTTCGACGACCTCCTCGGCGGCAAAGCGTTCCGCGGCGGCGGCCAGGAACTGCGCATCAACGCGACCCCAGGCACGCAATTCCAGCGATACGAACTCACGTGGCGGGACCCGTATTTCATGGATAGCCGCTTCGGCTTGACCGAGAGCTTTTACTACGCCGACCGGGCCTACAACGAATACAACGAGGGTCGCTACGGGGTCCGCAGCACCGTCGATTACCGCTTCGACGACAGCCCGATTTGGCGGGCCTCGGGCTCGGCCCGCGTCGAAGGGATCGGCGTGAACAGCGTGCCGTACTTCGCCTCGGACCGGATCGCCCGCGACGCCGGCAGCCACTTCCAAGTCGGCCTGCGCGCCGGGTTGAACCGCGACACCCGCGACAGCTACCTCATGCCCGCGAGCGGGAGCGTATTCGACATTGGATTCGAGCAGATCCTCGGCGATAAATCGTTCCCGATCGCCACGGCCGAACTCACGAAATTCTGGACGCTGCACCAAGCCCGCGACGGCGGTTGGAAAGGCGTGCTGGCCATGCGCTCGCAGGTCAGCGTCACGAGCGAAGACGCCCCGGTCTACGAACGATTCTTCGGCGGCGGCTTCCGCAGTTTGCGCGGCTTCCAATTCCGCGGCGTCGGGCCGTTCGAGAACACCCTCAACACCGGCGGCTCGTTCGCATTCCTGAACACCATCGAATACCAGATCCCGCTCGTCGCCAACGAGCGCCTAAGGTTTGTGACCTTCGTCGACCACGGCACCGTGGAGCGCAACGTGAGCTTGGACAACTACCGCGTCTCGGTGGGGGTCGGCCTGCGCTTGCAAGTGCCCGCGTTCGGCCCGCTGCCGATCGCCCTCGACTTCGGCTTCCCAGTCATGAAGGGCCCCAACGACCAGAAGCAAGTCTTCAGCTTCTACGTCGGCTGGATCGGTGGGCAGTGATTATGGGAAATTATCTACCGTTCGCGATCGGATTCAATTGACAGGGCATTAGGCAGTATTGTAAAATCTTCAAACTATCCTGGGGAGACACCACCTCGGGGAGACACCACCTCGGGGAGACACCACCCCGGGGAGACACCATGCGATTCAGCCATCAAATTCTGATTGTAGTCCTCACCCTTATCTGCACTCAGCCACTTTACTCTCAGGTTCCCGTGTACGCGGTACCCCCGAACCTCGGGCTGGGCATAAAAAAAGCCGTCATCACACACAACCAAAACTCGCCGACATTGGTGTGGGCCAACGGACAACTTCAGATCACCGCTGTGGGGAAATACAACTACAGGAACGACTATACTTTCGTCAAACTCGTCGTTGAAGTGGTTTGGACTCGCGCGGCCGGTGCCCCCCTCAACCTGAATGGTCCGACTCTGAATTTCACTCCGGAAGCGAGTCTACCCGCTCCGCCGAACTTCACACTGGCGCTACCTCCATTGCTGCCTCCGGCCGGTTACACAGACTGCATTGTGAAGGTGAGAATCATCGTCACCAAGCTGAACACACCGGACGAAACGGACGTTCATGGCGTGTCTGTTACAATTCCCCCAAAGCCAAAAGCTGAGGAGTAGTCCCCGTCTCACGGGATGCCATGGTACAATTCGACAACAAGGAAGGATCGAAAATGATGACTCAACGCCATCGCAACGCGTCGACATTGCTAGAACTACTGGTGGTCGCGGGCATTCTGGCGATTATGATCGGGCTGCTGCTCCCCGCCGTACAAAAGGTGCGTAGCGCGGCGATTCGACTGCAGAGCATGAACAACCTCAAGCAGATTTCACTGGCGGGCCACCAATACGCCGATATGAATGGCGGTAAACTCGCTTACTTTGAGTCATTTGGGGAGGTAGTGGATCAGTCCTATTCCCCGTTTCTGACGACGTATCAACTTCTCGGTCCTTTCTCCGCCGTTGATTTGCGCGATGACGGATACTCCAAGAAATTCTATCAAAGTCCCGCCGATCCCAGTTTCGCTGCGCTACCGGACTTGCAAGGCAACATGAGCTACGCGGCCAACGCCATGGTGTTCCGCCGGGGCGCTTCCATGGAATCGACTTTCGGCGACGGTACGTCGAACACGATTCTTTGGACCGAACATTATGCCAAATGCGGATTCGGGGGATTTCGCGCCGACTACGCCCATCCGGCGTTTCGCCTCGATATTCCGATTCGGGACGGCAGCGGTCGAACCTATCCGTATTGGGATAATATCCGTCGCCCTTCATTCGCGGATATCGATAGCGGGGATACTTACCCGGTCCCGAATCCAATGACCGGGATGGCAATGGCCAAGGTGTTGCGGGGGAGCCACGGCGAAACCCCGACTCTGTTTCAACTCGCCCCGAAACCGAGTGAATGCGACCCCGCCGTCCCGAACTCTCCGCATCGGGATGGCCTGCTGATCACCCTCGCGGACGGGAGCGGCCGCATGCTGTCGGGCCGGGTCAGCGAAGCGATTTTTTGGTCGCTGGTCACGCCGGCCGGGGGAGAAGTCGCCGCCGTCGACTAACGCATTCGCCCTCACACCAAGATCCGGCGGATCTCGGTTTGGAGGGCGCCGCCCGTGACGTGGACGCCGCCGTGTTCGTCGATGTAGATGTTGATTTCGCTGCGGACGCCGAACTCCGGCAGGTAGATGCCGGGTTCGATGCTGAAGCAGGTCCGCGGCATCACCCGGCGCTCTTCGCGGGTTTCCAAACTGTCCATGTGGCAACCGTTGCCGTGGGTTTCTTGGCCGATGTTGTGGCCGGTGCGGTGCGTGAACGCAAAGCCGAACCCGGCCTTATCAATCACCTCGCGGGTCGCGGCGTCCACTTCCCAGCCCTGCAGCGGTTCGCCTTTGGCGTAGGCTCGCTTCACCCGTTCGATGCCGGCGTCCCGCGCGGCGATCACGATTTTGAACACGCTATTGATCTTCGCCGGCACATCTTCGCCGACGTAGCACGTGCGCGTCAGGTCGCTGTAGACCGCGTTCGGCTTGTCCATCTTCGCCCAGAGATCGACGAGCACGAAACTGCCGGTCACGATCTTGCTGTTCGTCGCGGCGGTCGGGGCGTAATGCGGGTCGCCGCTGTGCGGCCCTTCGCCCACGATGGGCGGGTGATCCGTCACCATGCCGGTGTCGGCGAAGTGCTTCAGGATCCGCGCTTGCACGTCCAGCTCGGTCGTGAAGCTTTTGTCCCGGATTTCGGACGCGATGAACTGCCAAGCGACGCCGTACGCGGCATCGGTGTGCCGGGCGGCTTCTTGGTGCATCGCCCACTGCTCGGGGCTCCAAGTCGCCTCGAATTGTTGAATGAGATCCCCCGACGAAACGACCTCGACCCCGAAGCTCCGGACGAGTTCGAGCGTGCCGCCGTCGACCCGCGAGATGTACGGGTTGCCGTTTTTGGGGCTGTATTCCATGGCGATGGTCTTCGCCCCGTCCACGAGCGATTCGATCCCTTTTTCGAACTCTTGCCAGCGCAGGTAAATGGTCGTGTCGTTCCCCGGCAGGTGCTCGAGCGCCGCCGATTCGATGCGGTGCACGAGCTTCTTCGGTTCCCCGGTCGCGGGAATGAAGTAGGCCCAGCGCCGCGAGCGGTGCGCCTCGGTCGTCCCGGCGATGCGCGCCGCGAGGATGTTAAGTTGCCGGAAATCGTAGAGGAGCCAACCGTCGGCGCCCTGCTCACGAATCGCGGTTTGGACGGCGGGGAGGTCAATCATGGCCATTTCGGATTTGGGATTTGGGATTTCGGATTGAAGAACAAGATCGGTATCGGGGATTGCGGAACTCGAATTCTGAAAATCCGAAATCCGCAATCCCAAATCCGCAATCTAGCGCCCCGCTTTCGCCGCGGCGAACAACTCATCGACCTTCTTCCAGTTCACCGTGTTCCACCAGGCGTCGACGTAGTCCGGGCGCTTGTTTTGATACTTGAGGTAGTAGGCGTGTTCCCAGACGTCGATGCCGAGCAGCGGCACTTGGCCGTCCATCAGCGGGCTGTCTTGATTCGGCTTCTTCACGGCTTTCAAGCTCGCGGCCGCCGGATCCCAGACGAGCCAGCTCCAGCCGCTGCCGAACTGGGTGAGGGCGTTCTGTTTGATCGTCTCGCGGAAGTGGGCGAAGTCTGGGTGGAGCTTTTTGATCTCGTCGCCGATGGCGCCGGTCGGTTCGCCGCCGGCGTCGGCCGACATGATCGAGAAAAACAGCGTGTGGTTGTGGTGCCCGCCGCCGTTGTTGGTGACGGCCGGGCGGATCGCTTCGGGGACGCTCTTGATGTCGCGCAACAGGGCGACGATGTCTTGGCCTTCGAGGTCGGCGTGGCCGGTGAGGGCTTTGTTCAAGTTATCGACGTAGGCTTTGTGGTGCTTCTGGCTATGGATTTCCATCGTGGCCGCGTCGATGTGGGGCTCGAGCGCGGCGAAGGCGTAGGGCAATGCGGGGAGGGTATGGGCCACGGTGCGGGTCCTCGGTGGGGGTGAACGGTAACGCCAGTTTAGTCGCGGCCGGCGGTTCAGTCCCCCCCGAATCCGGCCGATCATTCCAGTTCGCCCGTGATGGCGTTGCGGCGCGGCGACGGGTCGTCCGACGGCAGTGGCAATTTAGGAATCCGCTTGGCCCGCTTGGTCGCCGGCTCCTCGGGTTCATCGTCCGCCCGGCGCCGGGGGCGGTAGTCGGCATCGTCCTCGTCTTCCTCGTCTTCCTCGGCGATCCGTTCCCGCCCGCTCGATTTCGCCGCATACTTCTTCTTCGGCGGGTTCATCGTCCAGCGCATCCAGAGCAAGTGCCCGAGCGCCGTCGGCCCCCAAACCAAGATGAAGCCGATAATGAGCGACACGCTGCGGTAGTCGGTGCTCCCCTTCTGCAAAATCGACACGATGATGATCGTCGTGCAACACATGAGGATGATGCCGGCGATCACCAGCCGCGTGAGGCCGAAGGCCCGGCCGACGGAGGGGAATTGCCGGTTGTTGGTCCCGAGGAGCAAGATCGTGAAGACGACCATGCCGTGGAGCAAGCCGCTGAGAATCAGGCCGGTGGCGAAGCGTTGGGCGGTGTTCCACCTGTTCTTGGCCGGCTTGGGTACGTTCGCCGGCGGTGGCTGAAAGGTGCCGTTGGGGTTCCATTGCTGGGGCGGCGGGGTCGTGTTCCGGAAGGCGTCGTCGGAATCTTCGTCGAAGATGAGACCGCCGCGGCCGCCGCCGAAGCCACCGGGACCGGCGTTCTTGTTGCCGAAGGGCAACAGCACGGAATCGGTCACGTCGATCGAGGAGATGGTGAAGCCGGAGAGGACGAGGAGGATGGCGAAGTGCTGGAACAAATGCAGGACGAACTTGCGGCCCAAATACGGGTCGCGTTCGGCCGCGGCCTCGTTGCGCATCCGCAGCCCGAGGTACTGGAATAGGTGAAGGATTACCAGAAATATGCAAATTGCCACGAACCCGGCTAACAACCCCATGAGCATGGCCGCACTCCGACGAGTTGGGAACGGGGGAAGTCTAACCGCCGAGGGGTCATCCGAGAACGGTTGATTTCGGGAAAGAGAGGCATGGACATTCCGCCGGGGAGGCCTTTTTAGCTCCGACGAACCGTCCTGCCATCGCGAATGCCGATTCGTCCAACTGAGATTCTTCCAACACGGTCGCATTTTCAACCGGGTGCCAGCCGGAGTTTAATCGTCGCAAGTCGTTGTCCGGATTGGTGAATCGGCCGAGGCTCTCACTCGACTTCCGATTGTTCCAATTCTTTTAATTGCTTCCAAAGGGGGGTGTCACACATTCCGTTGGAAGAATTGGTGGGGCGGTGTGTCTCCGTCCAACCGGGTCGAGTTTGGGCATCGGTTCCAAAATAAATTTGCCAGACCCGCAGAAACCGCGATGTCGGGATGGTCCGGGTCACACCCGCGCCGATTTCCAGCGGCCGCTCGACCAGCGCCAGACGAAGAGCGCGCCGCGGAAGTAGAGGTCGCAGACCATCGCCACCCAGGCGCCGGCCAAACCCCAGCCGTACCCGGCGACCGTACCGAGCGGCCCGAGATCGACGGCGTCCCGCGAGAGCCAGAGCGCCAGCGGGATGCGCACCCCCAAGAAGCCGGTCCACGAGAAGAGCGCCAGCACGCGGGTGTCCCCGGCGGCGCGCAGCCCCGCAGTGAAGATGATCCACGCGGCGACCGCTGGCATGGCGAAGGCGATCGTACGCAACGCCGTCACCGCGAACTCGGCGACTTGGGGCTTGCCGGGGCTGTACAGTTCGCACATCGGCCCCGCGAGCAGGAAGAAGAAGACGCCCATCGCCGACATCAACCCGCCGCCGAGGCCGAACGCGGTCCAGCCGAACTTCGACGCGAGTTCCGGCCGCTTCTGTCCGAGGCTCTGGCTGACGGTCGATGACGCCGCGGCGCCGAAGGCCGCCCCGGCCAAGTAGCCGAGCGCTTCCCAACGCAGCGCGATCCCGTGCGCCGCCGCGGGGACGGTGCCGAGGTGATTGACGATGCTGAGGAACCAGAGCTGGCAGCAGGCGATCGACAAGCTGTCGACCGCCGCCGGGAAGCTGACGCGCAGCAACCGGCGCAGGATCTCCGGGTCGGGGACGAGCAGCGCGAGGTTCAACTTCAACCCGGATCGGCCGCGGAGTAACAGCGCTACGATCGTCAACCCGCCGAGGGAGTGCGCCGCGGCGGTCCCCATGGCGATACCGGTGAAGCCGAAGTCGAGGGCCGGGCCACCGCCGCCGGACAAAATCCACGCGACGGGCACGTTGACGCAGGCGACACCGACGAGCACCGCGAGGCCGGTTTTGGTGTCCCCGGCGCCGACGAGGCAAGCGATGCCGGCGGTTTCGATCATCTGCAACACGAGGATCGCCGCGAGCGGATAGAGGTACTCGACGGCGATCTGCGGAGAGTTATCGCGCAGCCGGATCGCGTCCATCAGCGCGCTCAGGCCGGCGAACGCCGCGATGGTGGCGAGCGTCCCGAACAGCACGGCGAGGACGAGCGCTTGCCCCGTCGCGCGGTTCGCCAAAGGGTAGTCCTTCGCCCCGAAACAACGGCCGACGAGCGCCGTCGCCCCCGCGCTGACGATGACCGAGTAGCTGCTGGTGAACCAGTAGAGGTAGTTCGCCGTGGTCAGCGCCGCTTGGTGCTCTTCGGAAAAATGGCGGGCAAGGAATTGATCGTACTGCTGGATCAAAAAGAAGGTGTACTGCTGCAAAAGCGCCGGCCAAGCCAGGCGGAGAATCCGGCCGGCGTGCGTGGGTTCCGGGCGGATCGGGGGCGCGGGGGTCGGTTCGGCCATGACCTCATGATAGGATGATGCGGCATGGCGAACGAACCCGCGAATCCCGAACCGAGTCCGAAGCCGCGCGCGTCGAACTGGCGCACGCTGTTCCGCCGTTCGCAAACGGCGATCTTCGTGCTGAACGGGCAACGGCGCCTCCGCTACGCCAACCCGGCCTGGGAGACGCTCACCGGGATGTCCTTCGCCAAACTGCGCGGCACCCGATTCTCCGCAACGCGGACCTCGGCCTCGCCGCTCTGGGCCACGCTCGCCCCGCCGCCGGAAGTGTGGCGAGGGGAGTCGGGCCGCGTCCGCCGCCCCGCCCCCGGCGCCGAGCACGGCCCGCCCTGGTGGGACGTCTCGTACCTGCCCCTGCGCGGCCGCGGCGACCGCATCCTCGGCGCGATCGGTTCCATCGCCGTCATCGGCCGGATGCCCCCGCGCGGCGCGGCGAAACTCCCCGCGATCTTCGAGACGCTCCGCCACCAACGCGCCCGGGATTTCACCTTCGATCTTCTCGGCGATTCCACCCCGGTCCTCCGTCGGCTGCAATCGCAATTGCGCTGGGCCGCGGACCACCGCGCGCCGACGTGGCTCATCGGCGAAGCGGGCACCGGCAAAGAGAGCCTGGCCCGCGCGCTCCACGGTGCCGGCCCCGGTCGCGACGCGCGCTTCGTCGCCGTCGAATGCGCCGATCTGCAACCGTACTTGATTGAAGGGCTGCTCTTCGGCAAAGGGGGCTTGGCCACCGGGCGGAGCGCGGGAACGCTCCATCTGAAGAACCCGGCACAGTTGCCACGCGATCTGCAAACCCGCATCGCGGCCTGGTGCGCAAGCCCCGCCGGCCCGCACCTCATCGCGGGGAGCCCCGTGCCCGTCGCGGAGTCGGTGGCATCCGGCGCGCTCGTGCCCGCATTTCAAACCGACTTGGCGACTTTGGAAGTGCGCATCCCCCCGCTGCGGGAACGCCTCGCGGAACT
This sequence comes from Fimbriiglobus sp., assembly GCA_025352235.1. GTDB lineage: Bacteria > Planctomycetota > Planctomycetia > Gemmatales > Gemmataceae > JALHQU01. The sequence goes on along the minus strand of JANXTU010000207.1, from coordinate 11,591 downwards.
CCCCCGATTCCTCGCCCGCATCGCCCCGGCCCCGACGGCGCCCGACGAAAACCTACTCCGCGTTCTGCGCGCCTACTCGTGGCCAGGCAACTTCCACGAATTGGCCAGCGTCTGGCACGACGCCCTCCGCCGCGCCGCCGGGGCACCGGTTCAGCCGGCCCATCTCCCCCGGTTCGTCCGCGAGTGTTTCCTGATCGAATCGAGCGCCGCCACCCCGAGGCCATCGCCCGGCCTCGATGCAGTTTTGGAATCGGTCGAACGCCGGATGATCCTGCGCGCCTTGGACGAAACGAAGGGCCATCAAACCGACTCCGCGGCGAAGTTGGGGATCTTCCGCACCCGGCTCGCCCGCCGGATCGAAGCGCTCGGGATCGTCTGGCCCCCGGAGGCGGCACCGTGAAAGCCCCGCAAATCGTGGTATTGGCCCCCGACGACTGGCTCGGGAATCAACTGCGCGAATTGGTGAACGACCACCGCTGGCTGCTGCGCGAAGTCCGCCAACTCGGGGCCTTCGCCGGGCAGTTTGAAGACCGCCGGCCGAGCCTCGCCATCGTCCAGTTCGACTGGCGCGACGTGTGCGCCGAACTCGCGGAGATGATCGTCCTGCTGGCGCAGGAACACCCGGAAGTCGCGATCATCGCCGTGGGCGATACGAAGATTCCCGAGGAGCACGCCCCGGATTGGACGGCCGCACTGCTCGACCTCGGTTGCCGGTGGGTCCTCTATCCCCCGCTGACGCGGGCCGTGCTCGAAGACGCGCTGAGCGGCTGGATGACCGCTCTCACCGATCGGATGCGTTGGCCAGTCGCCGAGCCAGCTATCGACCTCGCCGCCGGGGGTTACGAGGAGTAACGGAGGCCGACGACGCCCGCATCCTCGTCCTCGAAACCAAACGCCGCGACCTCGAAGACCGCCTCAAGCCACCGCCCTCGAAGCGTCCCGTCGAACCCCAGTCGGCGGGCGCGGTCATCAGTAGCGGGTAGACCCCCGGCGGCAAAACCTTCCCATCGCGTTGGCAATCGGTGGCCCTGGCCGACCCGATGGGCTTGTGCGGGGACGAGTTGCTACAAGGGGCGCGGTGGATAAAGGTTATCACAGCAACGCCTGCAAAAGGGCGGTCGTCACACCGAAGATCTCCTTGCAGTCCACACCGTCTCGAACTCCTCTTTGGTAATTTCGACGGGCTTGAACTGAGGGTCAGCAGCAATGTCCTCCAAAAACGGCAGGGGCTCTAATCCTAGCCCTGTAGACTTTGCGGACTCGTCCGAACTGGCGTACCCCTTGCTGCCGTCAAGGAAAACTTCGACCTTGCGAACCTCCCACCTAGCGACGTCCAATTCGCTGTATAGCAGGGCAGGATCAGTCGGGTTGTCATGATCCCATTTGACTTTTAGGTATCGCATTACTTGTCTCCCTTCACTGGAACTTTACCGTTGCCAACAATTCGACCAGTCAAGTCCAAAGGGTGGGTTCCAGGCAAGACAAATACCCCTTCCCTTCCTTGCACTGGGCTCAGTCCAGAAACATCGATTTCGACATAATGGGTAAGCCGACGACCCTACGGTTGGGATTACGACATTTTCACATCACGCCCCGTACTTCCCAAACCTACCCGCGTGGGCCATGGCCAGTAGCATCAGGTGCTTCGCTTCAAACTGCCCCAAACCGCCGCGGAGGCAGGCGCTTTCGTTGAACTCGGTGAGGCCGTCGGTCCGGCAGTTGTCCGCGACGAGGACCGTCGGCACCGGGTGCCAGCTGTGGCTTTTCATCTTGCTCGGGGTGCTGTGATCCCCCGTGACGATGAACGCCGCCGGGTTCAGCGCGCGAATGTCCGGGATGATCGCGTCGAGCTTTTCGATCATCTGCACCTTCGCGGGGAAGTTGCCGTCCTCGCCCGTGCTGTCGGTGTACTTGTAGTGCAGGAAGAAAAAGTCGTAGTCGTTCCACGACTTCCGCAGCATCGCGATTTGGCCGCTCAGCGTGTCACCGGCTTCCAAGATGTCCATGCCGACGAGCCGGGCGAGGCCCTTGTACATCGGGTAGACGGCGATGGCCGCGCTGCGCAGGCCGTAGAGATTCTGCATCGACGCGATGGTGGGCTGCTTGGCGAAGCCGCGGAGGGTGGCGCCGTTGATCGGGAATTCACCCGCCAACACGACATTGGCTTTGGCGATGAATTCGTTCACGGCCAAGGCGGTTTTCTGACTGGCGCGATCGGTGCCGTGGGCCAAATGCGGCGGTACGCCCGTGATCTGCGGGTCGGTGTCGTTCACGGCGTCGCCCAATTCCTCGCCCCGGAAGACGAGCACGAAGCGGTGCTCCTTCACCGGTTCAACGAAAACCTCGGCGCCGGTGACCGTGATGCTCCGCAGTTTCTCGACGATCTCGATGCAGCGTTCGGTCGTCGGCCGGCCGGCGCGACGGTCGGTGATTTTGCCGTCGGCTCCGAGGGTGCAGAAGTTGCCGCGGATACAGACGTCGTTCGGGCCGACTTTGAAGTTGATGCCGAGGGCTTCGAGAATCCCCCGGCCGATGCGGAACTCGAGCGGATCGTAGCCGAAGAGGCCGAGGTGGCCGGGGCCGCTGCCGGGCGTGATCCCCGGGAGTACGGGGATGCTGAGGCCGCTGGTGCCCACGGCGGCGCAGGCGTCGAGGTTGGGGGTCTTCGCGGTTTCGAGTTCGGTCTTGCCGCCGGGCGTCAGCGGCAGGCCGCCGAGGCCGTCGGCAACGAGCAGGACGATTTTGGAGCCGTTGTCTTCGCGCAATTCGCGGACGAGGTCGTGCGTGGTCATGGGAATCCCGTGGCGGAAGGGGCCGAATTGAGATCAGTTTACGGGAGTCGCGGGATTCCGCGCCCCCTCGGCGGGAGCTGCCCCCGTTCCATAGCCGAACGCCACCGGCAAGCATACCTTTGGCGAGTAGCTTCTTCCCGCATCCCTTGCCGAGTTCCCCGATGATGTCCACTCCGCCGGCGACCGGTTTCGCCGCACGCCTGGCCGGGGTCGGGCTCGTGGTCTTCTTGGCGAACGCCGGGCTGTTGGTCCTGCAGTTGGTCGCCGGGAAACTGCTGTCGCCCTTCGTCGGGTCGTCGCTGTCGACCTGGACGGTTGTGATCGCGGCATTCCTCACGGGGATCGCCTTCGGCAACGCCATCGGCGGTCGGTTGGCGGATCGAGCGGCTACGCCGGGCCGGCTCGTGCGGTTCTTAATCTCCGGAGCGCTCGCCGCGCTTTGGATGATCGCCTTCCCGGAAATCCTCGAGCGCACCGGGGTCTACCGCGGCCTCGAACTCGACGTCCGCATCCCCGTCCTCGCCTTCGCCCTCTGTTTCCCCGCCGGGTTCACGCTGTCGCTGCTGACGCCGATGGCCATCCGCATCTGCGTGCCGGACGTCGGTCGCGCGGGGAGTGTCTCCGGCCTCGTGTTCTCGCTCAGTACGCTCGGCTGCTTGCTGGGCAACTACGTCACCGGGTTCGAATTGATCCCGAATTTGGAATTGAATTGGATCGTCGCCGCGGTGGCCGGGCTGTTGGTCGTCACGGCGGCGGCGGTCTACGCCGTGGTGCGGAACAATCCGCCGAAGCCGGTGGAGGAATCAACGCCGGTCCCCGCGCCGGTGCCGAGCCCGACTGCGAAACCACTGTCGCTGATGCTCGCCTGCACCATCGTCTTCGTGTGCAGTTTCGCCGGGATGACCTTGGAGCTGACGGCGGTGCGGTTGCTGGCCCCTGTCCTCGGGGTGTCGCTGTTCACGTGGACCGGCGTCATCGGCGTGATGCTCGCGGGGACGGCGCTCGGCAACTTCGCCGGCGGCCGGCTCGCCGATCGCGGCAGCCGATCCCCGCAACCGAGCCGGCCGGCGCATTTCCTCGGGTGGAGCCTCATCTGCTGCGGCCTGACCGGCGTCCTCGTGATCCTCGGCTTCATCGTGCTGCAGAACGTGACCCTGTTCGGCCTGCCCACCGAACCGGGCGAGTCGCGCTCGGCGTCCTTCTCGGAACTCGGCATCATCGAGCGCGTCCTCGCTTGGACCTTCTCGCTCTTTTTCCTGCCGATGTTCTGCCTCGGATTGATCTCCCCGCAGGTCATCCGCATGGCCGTGCCGAATGTCGGCTCGGTGGGCCGCACTTCGGGGACGGTGTATGCGTGGAGCATTGCCGGGGCCATCGCCGGCACCTTTGCCACCGGGTACGTGCTGATTTCGTCGTTGGGCGTCAACAACACCATCTTGCTGGCGGCGGCGCTGCCCTGCTTCGTATTGCCATTCGTGGCCGTGAATCGGACCGTGGCCTCGGCCGGCGGGGGAACCAAAAGCAGCACCGTGCCGATGATCCTGCAATCGGGGGTAATCCTGTACGCCTTGAGCGCGACGCTCGGGGCGGTGTTCGGCGGCTTCGTGCTGAATTTTAAGCACAATCGCAATGCGCCGGCCGGCCCGGACGATCTCGTCGTGAATTCGCTGATCGAGACCAACTACTACACCATCCGCGTGACCAACGCCAACCCGGCGGTGGTCTTCGTGCCGCCGTCGGAGCCGTTCCACGCGGTCGTCGGGTTGAACTTCGATCCGCAAAAGCAGTACTACCGCGACATGATTCTCGACAACCTCCGGCACTCGCAAGTGAACATGCAGGATCCGACGTTCCTGCATTACAAACACGAACACTTCCAATTGGAAATGCTCCGGCTCTTGAAAGAGAAGAACCCGGACCGGCAGAGCGTGCTCGTCATCGGCGGCGGCGGCTACACCTTCCCGCGCTGCGCCCGCGTGCTGGTGCCCACGGCGGCGGTCGACGTCGTCGAAATCGATCCCGGCGTGACGAAAGTCGCTAAAGAGCAGCTCGGGTTGCTCGACGAATGGAAGATCCGTTCGATCCACATGGACGGCCGGCAGTTCGTCGCGGAGAAGTCGCAACCGAATACGTACGACCTCGTGACGCTCGACGCCGTGAACGACCTCTCGGTGCCGTCGCACTTGATGACGAAAGAATTCAACGACTCGGTCAAGAAGACGCTGACGGCGAACGGGGTCTATTTGGTGACGGTGATCGACCTCATCGAGAGTGGCAAGCTCTGGAAGGCCGCGGCGCACACCCTCCAACAAAGTTTCCAACACGTCGAGATGGTCTTCCCGGTCGATTTCTTCGACGACGACCACCCGGAGAAATCCAACCGCAGCGTCATCGTGCTGTACGCGTCGGATACTCCACTCGACGGGGCGAAACTCCGCGAAGCGGTATTGAAGCAAACGAACCGGGAACCGAACACGCACATCGTGCGGCGCTCGACCTTCGAAGGGATGCTGGCCAAAGGCAAAAAGACCATTCTGACGGATCAGTTCTGCCCGACCGACAACTTCATGATGGACGTGTTCCGGAAACGATGACGCCATTTCGGATTTGGGATGACACCCATCGTCAAATCCGAAATCCGCAATCCCAAATCCGAAATGGAACTATTCCCCGCTCAGCATCCGCGCCACGGGCCTGGTGATGTCGATGTTCTCGAAGATAATCTTCAAGACCACCGTCAGCGGCACGGCGAGGAACATCCCGGGCAAGCCCCAGAGCAGGCCCCACATCGATAGCGCCGCGAGGATCACGAGCGGGCTCAGGCCGATGGCCCGGCCGATCCAAATCGGTTCGATCAGCGTCGCCGAAACGATGTGGAACGCGAGCAGCAATGCCGCCAAGGTGATGGCGAGCCAGCCGACGTCGAACTGGACGAATGCGAAGACCACCGGCAGCGTGTAGGCCACGACCGTGCCGATGTACGGGATGAAATTGCAGACGAAGGTCAACACGGCCCACAGCAGCGCGAACGGTACGCCGAACGCCGCCAGCATTAGTCCCACGGGGACCGCGAGCAGCAGGCTCGACTTCACCTTCGCCTTCAAATAGCTGATGATCGCCGCGTTGATGCGGCCGAAGATGTCGAGGATCTTTTCGGCGCGCTCGGGCGGGTAGGCCTTCCGCACACGCTCCGGGAAACGCGTCGATTCGAGCAGGAGGAACAGCAGGTACAGCCCCGCAGCGAGCGCTTCGGGCAGACCGACGCGGACGAAATCGAGCAGTTTCAACACCCCGAAGGCGATGTTGTCGGCCACGAGTTCTTCCGGCGCCTTCGCCCCGGCCGGCTTCGCGCCGACCATCGGCAGCGCGTAGACCCAATCGCCGAAGCGGCGGATCCATTCGATGACTTTGTCCCGCAACTCCGGCCCTTGCGTGGTCAGGTCGATCAAGTTGCCCGTGACGACGGCCGCCAACCCGAGCAGAACCAACGTGGTCGATCCGGCCAAGAGCACGATCGCCACGGGCACCGGCACGTGCTTGCGGAGCCGGTTGTAGTACGGCATGAGGACGTATCCCAAAAACGCCGCGAGCAACAGCGGCCGCAGCACCGAGGCGAGTTGGCCGAGCAGGTACCACGACCCCGCCGCGACGATGACCGCGTACGCCGCGATGCGGAGCGTGGTTACGCTGGCCCAACGAATAGTACTGGCTGGCGTCATAGGTCCCTTTTTGCGCCGTCGGCAAACTCGAACGTACCACCGTTGTACTCGACTCCGCCCCGGACGGTTCTCGGAGTCAACACATTCCCAGCGGAGAGAAAGATCGGCCGAGTACAAATGAGAATTGGAAGCGGGAAATGCCTTGAAATCGGGCAGTGTTACCACCGAGAAGGATTCGACTCAATTTTTAAATCGTTGAAGAGGAATGACTTGAGAACATTCACGCCAAATTCATGGAACCGGGACGGGATTTGCGAGTCCTTATATCGAAGACGAGCGAAACCCTCCCGATGTTCGGATCGATCCTAGATCCGAAGTCCTCGCGCCCGAGAGCGCGGATCGAGTATCCCGGCACCCGCTCGTCCGATTCCCACCGCCGGGGACTCTGCCACCGTCGGTTTCCGACATCATCCCCGGCGTGCCGCGGATGTCGCATCGTTTTTTCTCGAGGAGTTCGCCGTGATCCGTCACTTGTTCCGCCTGCCACGTCTCGCAGTCATCCCCGCCAGCGTCGGGGCGATCGTCGCCGCGGCCGCACTGACCTACCCGGGCGGATTGAACGCGGCCTACGACGACTTCCACGATTACGAATCGCACCGCGAGATTGTGGCATCCACACCGGCTTCGAACGCGCAGCTCGACGCGACCATCGTGAACTTGACCGATCGCATCGCGATGAAAGAGCAGTGGGTCGAAGAATTGATCTCGGGCCGGGCAACGCTAAACATTACCGTGCAGCGATTCTTGGATCTCAACCGCAGCAACGAAACGATCTATCACTTAATCGACGATCAGTACCCCGGGGCGACCTACGAAGAAAAGGCCGCGAGGAACGTCTGCGACTTCGTCAACACGCGCATCCGCGTCGGCCCGGCCACGAGCACTGCGGCCCGCGATATTCAAAATCAATTCCGCGCAGCCTACGGCTCCAACGTCGTCATCCGCTGAGGTCCGCGTCGGCCCATGCTTGCGGCTTCAACCAGTAGTCCGTCAGCGCCGCCTCGGGGCTCCCCGATTCGGCGCGCCAGTCGTACTTGTACCGCACCGTCGGTGGCAGGCTCATCAAGATGCTCTCGATGCGGCCGTTCGTCTTCAACCCGAAGAGCGTGCCGCGATCGTAGATCAGGTTGAATTCGACGTAACGCCCCCGGCGGTATTCTTGAAACTCCCGTTCGCGCACGGTGAACGGCATGTCTTTGCGGCGCTCGACGATGGGCAGGTACGCGGCGGGGAAGGCCCCCGAGGCTTCGCGGACGAACTCGAACGCCTTTTCCAAATCGCCGCCGTCGAAATAATCGAAGAAGATGCCCCCGACGCCCCGGGCCTCGTGGCGGTGCGGTAGGTAAAAGTACTTGTCGCACTCCGCTTTCATCTTGTCGTAATCGGTCATCGGCGCGAACCGATTCACAACCTCCTTCCACGATTTGTGGAAGTGGAGGACATCCTCGCGGAACGGGTAGTACGGCGTGAGGTCGGCCCCGCCGCCGAACCACGACTTCGACCCGTGTTCGAGAAAGCGGAAGTTACCGTGGACCGTCGGCACGTACGGGTTGCGCGGGTGGAGCACCCAACTGACGCCGGTAGCGCGGAAGCTCAGCCCATCGCCGGGAAGTTGCTTGGCGAACTCGGGGGTCAATTCGCCGAACACCTCGGAGAAGTTGACCCCGGCTTTCTCGAAGACGGCGCCGTTCTCGATGACCCGCGACCGCCCCCCGCCCCCTTCGGCGCGAATCCAAGAATCTTCGCGGAAGGCCGTCCCGCGATCGGCGGCCGACACCGCCGCCGCGAGGCGATCTTGGAATTGCCGGAAGTATTCGACGACGCGTTCGTTCACGGGGCGGACCTCGAAAAACGTGGCGACACGTTTCTTAACGTGTCGGGGATCGTGATTTCTCCGACACGTTAAGAAACGTGTCGCCACAACGATCAAGCTTTCAGCAACTCCGCGGCGCCTTCGTCTAGCAGCATCGCGGCGAGTTCCTGACCCACGGCCAGCGGCGCCGATGTCGAACCCCGATGCGTCGCGCTGATGCGCCGTCGGCCGTCGGCCGTCAACACCATGCCTCGGATCGTCAACACTCCCTCCACAGTCGTGGAAGTCGCGCCAATAGGGACCAAGCAACCGCCGCCCAGCGCCGCGAGCATCGCCCGCTCCGCCGTGACCCGAACCCAGGTGTCCGGGTCGGTGACGCCTTCGGCGAGGTAGCGAGATTCCGCGTCGTCCGTCCTGCATTCCAAACCGATGGCCCCCTGACCGACGGCGGGCAGCATCCACTCGGGGTCGAGCCGTTCCGTGATTCGGTCGGCCAAGTCCAAGCGGACGAGGCCGGCTTCGGCAAGAACGATGGCGTCGAGGTCTTGTTCGTCGAGTTTGCGCAGGCGGGTATCGACGTTGCCGCGGAGATCGACGAGTTTCAAATCGGGCCGGCGGTTGGCCAGCATCGCCCGACGGCGCAGGCTGCTGGTGCCGACGGTGGCCCCGCGCGGAAGGTCGTCGAATTTGGAATACTTGCGGGAGAGGAACGCGTCGCCGGTCGGGCCACGCGGCGGTGTCGCCACGAGGTGCACGCCGATTGTTTCGAGGGTGGGCAGATCTTTCAAACTGTGCACGGCGATATCGGCCCGGTCTTCCAACAGCGCGTTTTGAATCGCTTTGGTGAAGACGCCGAAGCCGCCCATCGCGGAAAGGGCCGAGGCTTGATCGCGGTCGCCGGTGGTTTCGATCAGCACCAGTTCGCGCGGCCGCGGGTCGGTGAAGGGGGCCAAAAGCGAATCGAGGTAGCGCGCTTGCCACAGGGCGAGCGGGCTACCTCTCGTACCAATGCGGAGTGCGGAATCGCCGATCATGATCTGCCACTCCGCACTCCGAATTCCTCACTCCGCACTTCTGCTTACCAGTCTCCGCCGCCGCCCATGTCGCCGCCACCGCCACCCCAGTCTCCACCCCCACCGGAATCGCCGCCGCCGGAGTCACCGCCCCAGTCTCCGCCGCCGCCGGTGTCTCCACCTCCACCACCAGAATCGCCCCAGTCGCCGCCGCCGGTGCCCTCAGAGCCGCCGTCGAAGTTGCCTTCGCCCGTGTCTTGCGATCCGCCGTAGTTGTCGCCACCGCCGCCGTTATCGCTGCCGCTACCGTAGTTGTCGTTGTAATGGTGGCCGCCGGTGAACTGATCGTAGAGGTACATACCGGCCATCGCTCCGAACATGCCACCCATGAGGCCGCCCATGAAACCCATGCCGCCGCCTCCGCCTCCGCCGCCTCCCCCACCGTAACCGCCGCCGTAGCCGTTGACGCCGCCGGTCAACATACGGATGACGGCGATGACGAGCCAAATGCCGAGGATGACGACGCCCGCGATGCAGACCCAGCCGAGGATGCTCATGCCGCCGCTCTCTTTCTTAGTATCGGAGTGGAGTTTGGTATCGGCGGGGAGACTCGTGTCTTTCAGTTGGTCGATGACGAATGTAGTCGATTCGAGCAACCCGGCGTCGCGGGCTTTCTTGGCTTCGTCCCCCGTTTTGCCCTTGGCCGAGCGGAACGATTCGATCAATTTGCCTTCGAGTTGGGTCGCGTCCGAATCGCCGAAGTGCCGGTGGACATCGCTGGTTTTGTCCGTGATCGCCTTGACGAAGAACTTATCGCCTTCGACGTAAGCCAGCACGAAGACGCCGACCTCGCCCTTGGCTTTGGCCAACTCGTGGGCCCAATCGCTGAAGAACGCGCTCGCTTTGCCTTTGTCGCCTTTGGTGGCGTCCAAATCTTTTTTCTTCGACTCCGGCACGCTGCTGCGGGTCACGACGGTGAAGTGCGTGCGGGCTTTGAACGTCACGCCGTCGAACTTCGCCGTGGCGGTATCCACACCGCCGGCCGTGAAGACGCCGGCTTTGTCGTCGACGTGCATGACGCCGTCTTGCGGTTTGGCGGCTTCGCTACTCCCGCCGGCTTTCCCGGCTTCGGCGACCGGCGCGGCTAGACCCACAACCAACAGGGCCAGCCACGAAAAACGCGTGATCGTACGCATCGCAAAAGCTCCTCCGACGGTTGCAAGGTTCAAGGTCGAACGGTCACCACGGTTCATTCTAGCCGATATCGGAAGCCGTGCAGTCGAAATCGACGCGGTTCGACCGATCCAATCTACTCTTTCACCGGATCGGTCTATCATGAACCGAGCCCGGCGACAGTAGTTCTATTCGCCCGTCGGCCCGGAGCATTTGCATGGAGCGGATCCGTTCGACGACAATCCTCGCGATTCGTACCCCCGCCGGCGGGGCCATCGGTGGCGACGGCCAAGTGACACTCGGCAATATCGTCATGAAGAGCGACGCGAAGAAAATCCGCGCCCTCTACGACGGGAAGGTCGTCGCCGGGTTCGCCGGGGCCGCCGCCGACGCCTTTGCACTTTTGGAACGTTTCGAGGCCAAACTGCGGGATCACCAAGGCTCGGTGCCCCGCGCCGCGGCGGAACTCGCCAAAGACTGGCGGATGGACCGCATGCTCCGCCGCTTGGAGGCGATGCTGATCGTCATGGACAAAGAGCACCTGCTGCTGCTCAGCGGCACCGGCGACGTGATCCAACCGACTGACGGCGTGCTCGCCATCGGCTCGGGTGGCCCCTACGCACTCTCGGCCGCCAGGGCTTTGATGAAACACACCGCGATGACCCCCGGCGAGATCGTGAAGGCGAGTTTGGAGATCGCAGGGGAGCTCTGCATCTACACCAACAAACAAATCGAGGTGGTGGAGATATGACCCGCACCATCGACGAATACCGGGCGCAGTTGAAGGCGATGCTGCCGGAATTGGCCGAGAAATTCGGCGTCGCCGAACTGGGCCTGTTCGGCTCGCGAGTCCGCGGTGATAATCGGGATGACAGCGATTTGGACGTGCTCGTGACGTTCCGACCAGATGCGTATGTTTCGTTATTCACCCTCGTGGAGCTGGAACTCACAATTTCCGACCGACTCGGTGTCAAAATCGATTTGGCAATGAAAGGATCTCTCAAACCAAAAATTGAAACGCGCATCCTCGAAGAGGTCCAGTACCTGTGAAGCCCAAGAGCAACAGCGTCTATCTCGACCA
>JANXTU010000174.1 GCA_025352235.1 Fimbriiglobus sp. | reverse complement strand
CCCCCCAGCTCGATTCGTTGTGGGAACCTTGCGGATCTTCATAATAGCGGTGATCTGTCCCGAGCCGGTGGAGTTGTTCCGACAACCCGCGCGCCCGCCGGAGCATCCCTTGGCGACCGGCCTCGGAACCGCCTTCGTTCGCCCCCATGTCGAGCCAAACCCGGCAGTGCTTCGCCCACCGCGGCGCCGACTGAATGCCGCTGGCAAAGGCTTCTTGATCCCACCAGAGCGACGGTGAGAGCGCCGCGCAGCGTCCGAAGAGATTCGGATACCACTTGCACAAATGCAGAGAAATCAGCCCGCCCATCGACGACCCGCCGACGCCGGTCGAGTCGAAATCGAACCGCGTGCGGTAGGTGCCGTTGATGAACGGCACGACCTCCTCGGCGAGGAAGCGGCCGTAATTGCGTGACAAATCATCCGGGACCGCACTGCGGCGCGGGCCGTATTCTTTCAGCCGATCCGGGGAATTGGCGATGCCGACGATGATGAGCGGCTCGACTTCGCCGAGTCGGATCACTCGCTCGGCGATTTCGTCGCAGCCCCAGGGATAACCCACATACGAAGTGTGCGAATCGAATAGATTTTGACCATCGTGCAGGTAAAAGACGGGGTAACGCCGCTCCGGTTCAAGGTCGTAGCCCGGCGGCAGATAGACCGTCAACGTGTGCGGATGCGGGAGGAATTCCGAGGCGAAATCGACGTGGTATCGGACGCTCGAGCGGCCCCAGCCTTCGACGCGGTGCTCGAAGCGGGTGTCCGGCTGAAGTACGATTTCGCGAGGCCGCGTTTCCCGACCCCACTCGCCGACTTCGGCGTCCCGCCAGTGGCCGCGCGTCGCCAAGAATCGGATGCGTTCTCCAGGACGCTCCACCGGGAGAGAAATTCGGTGCGTGCCGTCCGAGAACCGGCTGCAACGAGCGCCGATGGAGAGCCACCGTCCCAAGTCGTGGCTATCGCCCGAGAGAAAAACCGGATCCCACGACTGCGGGTCGGGCACATGGAGCACGATCTCGATCATGCCGTATGATTGCGGGCGGCCGGGGTCGGTTTCAAGGCGGATCTGCCGGGGTCGTTTCGGATGAGCCCGACTCCACAACACTCCGAAATTGGTCTCTGCGTCCCCACGCTCAGCCCATCTTGACGGCGTTCCCACCGGAGGGCATAACCCGTGCGATTGGCGGAGGGGGAATGGGCGGGGCCACCGAATGAATTGGCGAACGCGGGCGGCGGGGGCGGTCGGACTGGTGGTCCTCGGCGGGCTGGGCTGCGCGAGCCGGCCTCCGCTCGACAACCCGGCGTTGTTGCAAGCCGCGCCGGGCGGAGCCGAAAACCCCGTTTTGCTGGCGCCGGGGCAACCGACGCCGGAGGGGTACGAAGAAATTTACAACCGCACGCTCGATGCACTCGACGATTATTTCCCGATCAAACCGGCGTCGCGCTATTCGGGCGTTATCGAGACCTTGCCGCAGATCGCCCCCGGTTTCGAGCAACCGTGGAAGTCCGGCTCGCCCGATACCCGGCAGCGTTTGCTGGCGATGTTCCAGACGATCCGCCATTATGCGATCGCCCGAATTTGGGCCGGAGAACGCGGTGGCTACCGCGTCTCCATCGAAGTCTATAAGGAAATCGAAGACAACCCGCGGCCATCGCAAGCGGGGAGTTCGACGCCGATTTTTCGGGACGTGGCTTCGGGGGATCGGACGTCCGAAGTGATTTCGGGGCCGCGCTCGGCCGAGCGGCAGTGGATCCCCGCCGGCCCCGCGCCGCACCGCGACTTCGCCTTCGAGCAAATCATTCTGCGGAAGATCCAAGCCGGCGGATTGGGGAAATGACGGCTCACTTCGCCGCGTAACTTTGCTGGAAGGCCGCCACCCCGGCTCCGACCTTCCCGAAGCCGGCGTCCGCCAGCACCAGTTCGAGCGCCGCAATCGCCCCGAGGACGTCGAAGGCATCGACATAGCCCATGTGCGAGAGCCGCCAGATCTGGCCCTTCATTTGGTCTTGGCCATCGGCGAGTTTGAATCCGTGCTTCTTTTCCAACGACTTCAGCATCGCGGAACCGTCGATGCCCGCCGGTGCGGCGATCACCGTTAGCCCGTTGTTCGGCCGCGCGGCGAACAATTTCAAGCCCATCGCTTCCACGGCGGCACGGCAAGCCAGTGCCACCTTCGCATGGCGGGCCCACAACTGTTCGATCCCTTCGGCGCGGATGCGTTTCAAGCTGACGCGCTGAGCTTTGATGAGCGTGTTGGCCGGAGTGAAGGGCGTATCGCTTTCCGCGATCTTGGCCAAGCTCCGGCGCAGGTCGAAGTAAAATCCGCGCGGCGGATTCGCATCGATTACAGCTTTGGCTTTCGGGCTGACCGACACATACGCCAAGCCCGGCGGCAGCATCAGCGCTTTCTGCGAACCGCAGACCATGATGTCGACGCCCCAAGCGTCGCACCGACACTCCATTGCCCCGAGGCCGGAGATGCCGTCAACGATCAGCAGCGCCGGCGTCGCGGCGACAAGTTTCCCGAACGCTTCGATGTCGTGCCCGACGCCGGTGCTGGTTTCCGATAGTGTCGCGAAAACGCACTTTGCATCTGGGTGGGCCTTCAAAGCCGCAGCGAGTTGCTCCGGCGTCACGGCCTGCCCGTACGGAACTTCGACGACGACGGTGTCGATGCCGAAGGCTTTCAGCGCGCTCTTCCAGCGTTCGCCCCAGCGGCCGGCCGTGAGCAGGATCGCTCGATCTCCCGCGGCCAATGTGCTGCACACGGCCGCTTCCATGCCACCGGTGCCGGAACTCGTCAGCGTGACGACCGGGTTCGCCGTTTGGAACACGTACTTCAGGTCTTCGGTCACTTCCGCGAGGATCGCCTTGGCTTCCCCGGAACGGTGGTAACCGACGGGCTTGGCGAGTTCGAGGAGCGTCTCTTCGGGGACGGGCGTCGGGCCGGGCGTGAACAATCGAGTCTTCATGGGCGAGGAGATCCGGTTGCGGGGAGAGTATGATCCGATGATGTTTTAGAAGTGGGGGCGCGGAAAGCAGTAGTTCTGGGACCGACTTTCCCACCGGCATTATAAAATACGTGTGCCGTTGCCGATTTGAAACGGGGTAAAGCGATGGAGTTGACACTGACAATCCCGGATGATTTGGCGACTTCGCTCCGACAATCGCGCGGCGAGGATTACGGCCCGCTCGCGAAGAACTCCACGATGATCGCCGCGAAGGACGACCGGCTCTCGGCCGCGAGATCGTCGAGTTCGCGCAGGGCGGCCGCGACTTGGGTCAGGGTGGACAAGGCGAGAGCCAAGCGGGTCAAGTCGTGCTTCGCGGCGTCCGTGCCGGGTGAGTGGGATGTCAGGAACCCCGCTCATGCCAGCCGGACGCCGCAGGTTATAGACCAGTTCCACTCAGCTCGGGATCGGAAAAGGGATTAGCAAAGGGAAAAGGGCGCACCAGAGGGATCAGACCCCATGGATCTCTTCTACGCTTCGATCCCCACTCCAATCAGGGCCGGCATTCGGTTGGTCGTGATGGACATGTGGAAGGCCTTCCGCAATTCGGCCGCGCGGAATGCGCCGCAAGCGAAGATCGTGTACGACAAGTTCCACGTCATCCGGCATC
>JANXTU010000087.1 GCA_025352235.1 Fimbriiglobus sp. | reverse complement strand
CCCAAGGTCGCCAGCGCCTGCGAGGCGGCCCGCGTCCAGCCGCCCGACCCCAAGGCGCCGGCCCACGACGCCTTCTCCCGGCTGCTCGCCCGACTCGAACCCGACCCCGAAACGCTTTGGCAAGAAGTCCGGCCGCTCGTCCGCCGTTCCGACTGCATCCTCGTCGTCGACGACACCGTGCTCGACAAGCCCTACGCCGCCAAGATGGGCCTGCTCGGCCACTTCTGGTCGGGCAAACACAAGCGTGTCGTCCGCGGCATCAACCTCGTCACCCTCGCCTGGAGCGACGGCGATTCGGTCTACCCCACCGACTACCGGCTCGTCGACCCCGCCGAGGATCTGAAGCGGAACAAGAACGAGCATTTCCGCGAGATGCTCGTCACCGCCCAGGCCCGCGGCTTCGCGCCGCGCTACGTCTGCTTCGACTCCTGGTATTCGGGCAAGGAGAACCTCAAAGCCGTGCGGAATCAGGGTTGGCACTTCCTCACGCAAGTCCGCTCGAACCGCCGGGTGAACCTCGACCGCACCGGGAACAAGTCGATCTCGGAGCAGCCGATCGCAGAGTCGGGCACGGTTGTCCACGTCGAAGGGTTCGGGTTGGTGAAGGCGTTCCGGATCGTCGCCCCGGATGGCGACACGGAACACTGGATCACCAACGATCTCGGCATGGACGAAGTCACCCGCGTGGAGTATGCCGGTCGCGCGTGGGCCATCGAGGAGTACCACCGCGGCCTCAAACAGTGCACCGAAGTCGAGCGTTGCCAAGCCCGCTTGGCCCGTTCGCAACGCAACCACATCGGCTTCGCCCTGCGGGCGTTCGTCCGGCTCGAATGGCATCGGTTCCATTCGGGGATCACCTGGTACGAAGCCAAAATCGGCATCGTCCGCGACGCCGTCCGGGCCTACGTTTGCGATCCGAAGTACAATCTCCCGCAGATGGCAACTGCGTAAGGCCTAAACGTGTCACTCCTGAACGCGTAAAGAATAACTTGACCCCGGCCGACTTCGATTGGACCGAAGCCACCGTGACGCTCGCCGCCCGGTTCAACAAGTCGCGGAAGACGAAGGTGCAACCGATTCCGGCCGACGTGGCCGATGCGATCCGCGATCACCTCACCGGGAAACCCGCCGACGCTCTGGTTTGGGCCGGGACGTGGTCCAGCGGGCGCACCGGGGCGGAAATGCTCCGCCGCGATCTCGAAGTCGCTGGCATCGCCTACGCCGTGGAAGGGCCGGACGGACCGGAGTATGCCGACTTTCACGCGCTCCGCCATACCTACTTGACCATGTTGGGCCGCAACGGGGTCGATCTTCGCACCGCGCAGGAATTGGCCGGGCACTCCACGCCGCTTCTGACCGCCCGCTACTCACACCGGCGCCTCCACGACTTGACCGGGGCCGTGAATAAATTGCCGAACCTCGTGCCGTCGATGCCGATCCCCGTTGAAATCCCCCTTCGCATGACGGGCACCGATGGCGATTCGGGCGTACCGCCGGGCGTACCGGGCGTACCACGGGGCGTACCGGGCGTACCACGGGGCGTACCAACGGGGGGCATTCGGCCGCATCGCAATGCACCGATGTGCATTGCGGGTGCTTTCGGGGGCGGAAGTGACAACCCGAACGAACCCCTAGAAATGACAGGGGCCGGCGCTTCTCAGCACCGGCCCGCATCGATCCGCATGAACGAGGGCGACGGGGGTCGAACCCGCAACCTCCGGAGCGACAGTCCCCCTTCGCTTCTCGTTAATCCCCGCGAATCTAAGCACTTTCCGTCAAGCACGCCCTCAGGGTGTACCGCCGGGTGTACCAAGGAACAGAGCGAAGGGGGCCTTCCCGACGCCGATCTTGCCGCGCTCGTGGCCGTGTGGCCGACGCTCCCCGAACCGATCAAAGCCGCGATTCGGGCTCTACTTGGGAGTGTAATGCAACTTGACACGAGCGCGAACTTGGTACAGAAGATGTGATATTTTCCCCATGTTTTCGCAGTTCTGCCAAGTTGCCAAATCTTCGAAGTGTTCGGGGAACGTGGCTGCGAATCGGGGCAGGCGCATGAGGCGTAGTACATCAGGGAGGTGCCGATGGGCTGGGAACTCAGGCAAGGGCGGTGGTACCTGTACCGCAACCGTCGCGTGAACGGGAAGCCGATGAAGGAGTACCTGGCTACGCAAGGCAACTTCGGCTTGCTCTTGGCCCACGAACTTGCCAGCCGGCAGGATCATCTGCGGGAGGGCCGTGATTGCCGGCGGAAGGCCGCGGCCATCGAACGTGCCACGATCGATGGCGTCATCGCAGCGGTCGGGGGAGCCAACGAGCGCATCCAGGTTGTCGCCGAGGGCATCCTGGTTTCCCTCGGCTTTCGCAACCACCACCGGGGGGAATGGAGAATGGCACGCGGTACAAACGGCCTCAGAAACCTGCTAGAAGCTCCTCAAGAGTCCTCAAAACAGCCTGGCCCGCTCGTGAAGTACGAGGCGCCTTTACGCGATGAGGAAGCGGTTGAGCTGTTCGCTAAGGCGCGAGCCGGCGATCCGCGGGCCGCGACCGCAGTCCGCTCTCTGATTGTTGACCGTAAGTGGGTAGAGACTATCGGCAATATCGGCGCGCAAGCCGCCAAGCAGTTCATCGCCAACGCCACGGCAGGCGATGTGGTCTGGAAGGCGGCGATCGAAGAGAAGATGCAGGGGCTGGGGCGAGAGCTCGGCGGTGAGGGCGAATCGATATTAGAAAAGCTGCTCATCCACCGGGTGCTAAACGGCTGGTTGGCAGTACACCTGCTCGAAATTCGGCAGTCCGTCTGCCCTCCTACAGAGATCAAAGAGCGGGAGTACCTCGACCGGGCAGTGTCGCGGGCGCAGAAGCGGTATACCGAGGCGATTACGGCCCTCGCGCGGATCCGGCGGTTAAAGCTCCCGATCGCACTGGCCCGGCTCGATGACATTGGCCACCCGACAGGCGCGGGCGATGCCGAACCGCGGAAGGCGCTGGCAGTGGGTCGTCCGACAGGTGTCTGATGGACCGTCCGGATTGGGAGATAGTCGGCCCGAGTGCGGCGATCGGAACGGGAGCGACTGGTTGTGGGGGAGTGACGGTGATCCTCGAATTCTCGGCTCAGGATGCTGGCAACTCTCAGGCGTAGGCGCAACAGCATAGAAATCGTAGCGAATTGTTCGACGAAGTGGGGCACTCAAAGCGTGCGTCGTCTAACGCGGAGGATCTCGATGGCCTGGGTCAACATCAAGAACAGCCGCTATTACCGCCGCTCTCGGAGAGTCAACGGCCGCGTCGTGACCGAACATCTCGGCGGCGGTGAGTTCGGGGAGATGATGGCTTCGATGGATCATTCGGAGCGGGTGGTGAAACGGATCGACGCAGGTTTAGCTCGGGCCGACCGCGAAGCCTTTGGAGCTACCGTCCGAGATGTTTTTGAGATCGGCGAATTCCTGGGGAACCTGTTTGCAGTCTTCGCGCATCAGAGCGGATTCCACATGCACCACCGCCAATGGCGGCGAACTCGGAGGATGATCAACATGTCCGGCATTCCCTTCTCGAAGAAAGAGCTCGAACGATTGGGCCAACAGTTGGATCAGGCCCATCGGCGAGCACCCCTCATGGAACCGAGTTTCGAGGGTCTGCCGGAAACCGACCGGGCGACGCTGCAAGCGGCCGCGAAAGGCGACGCGGCCGCGCTCGAAAAGGCCAAGCCCTACCTCACCGATCCGAAGTACATCAAGCTTTGGGGGAATCCGATGTACGCGGCCCGCTGCTGGCTCATCAGTCAAGTCGCAGGGAGCGATTCGGTCGTTGTCCGAACGACTCACGCCCGGGTCGCGATGCTCCAAGACGAGTTGGGCTTCGCCACCGCCAACATGCTCGAAAAGCTAGCGATCACCCGCATCGTCCATAATTGGCTCGCCGTCGCTGCGCTCGACGTGCGGGCGTGCCAAACTCCGCACCAAAGCCGCGAGCGAGCGAACGTCGAGAAGAGCCTGGGTCAAGCCGAACGCCGCCTCATGCAGGCCATCAAAACGCTGGCCTTCCTCCGCGAATGCTCGGCAGCAGTGCTGATGTCGCGCATCGGGAACGCGACGGCGATGTAACCTTTGAATTCTTCTGAGGAAAGAATTGTGCCGTTCGACGATGTGATTGAGTGCGCACTGGGAGAATACGCCGAGGATCATCTCCGGGATCGGTAAAAAAATTGGCTCATGTTGAAACTCGACTCGCCAAATGCCGAGCGAGACGCACTGCCTCCCAGCCAGAGTACTGGCAATGCGCTAGATGATTTCGTAGTTGTCTGAGATCGTGACGCCAATCAGTCCCAAATGGTTTAGCGATCTCGTGGGTCAACAACTCTCCTAGGCTAGCAAATGCCCATGGATTCGTCGGGACGGATGGACTTCCGGAAGGATACAGGATCGCTGGGTATCCAGGGAAATTCGTAAATCGCCCCCATGCTTCTCGGCATTTCGCACTGTCCGGAGGGTATGGTGGTAAGTGGATCTGTCCGCGCACATGTGTCTCAAGAAAAAAACAAGCGGTCAAGAGTTCTTGGCAAATTGGCAAGCAGACTAATGACCCCCGAAGAGAATCTGCGAAGGGACGAACTGGGTTGAGAGCGAGCAACGATCGAGCGATCCACGGTACGAGTGCCAAGCCTCCGAAATGACTAGGGTTCCAAAACATTGTGGACATAACAGAATTGCGTCGAGAAGAATCTCCAACCTTCGCCGTTAAAGCGCCGGGGAGAGCATCTTTCATCGATTGGGGAAGTTCGGAATATGCAATTTGTGCTTCCTGCCCTAAGACATGCTCG
The DNA here is from genome assembly GCA_025352235.1 of Fimbriiglobus sp. Classification (GTDB taxonomy): domain Bacteria; phylum Planctomycetota; class Planctomycetia; order Gemmatales; family Gemmataceae; genus JALHQU01. The sequence goes on along the minus strand of JANXTU010000087.1, from coordinate 11,560 downwards.
AATCCGCTGTCGTCGCCTCGGCTGATCTTCGCTTCTTCTACAGCGGTCGAGAGCCGCTTTGCAAGCGAATAATTTCCGCCCACTTCCCATGCAACACGACGGTGCATGTAGTGTGCCCATAAGTGGTCTTCGAGAACGGTGAAAATGTCAGTGCCAATTGCGGGCCCTCCTGTAGTGAAATCAAAATGCCGACCTGTGAGAGTCTCAATTGGTGTGTCCGTGAAGAGGACGGTGAAGCGAGCCGAAGGCTCCAATTTCTTGACAAGCTCTACAAATTGCTCGGTTTCATCGATGACTTGGGGCCTCGTACCAGTGAGAGGTGGAATGAGCCATAATGTGGGTCGCTCCATCTTTGAAGCTCGGCCGAATGCCATTGCGAGTTCCAAAGTTTGTCGAGTAGCGGAGATGTCGAGGTGCTTTGCCACCGCCGCGCCAAAGCCATCGGTGTCCACATCCGTTGCCTCCAATGTCGTCACCTCGACGCCTGTGGCATTTCTATCTGCAGCGGTCACGGCATCTCGAATCGCATCGAACAAATGCTCCGGCGATGTCCGATCCGCGACTCTGAGGACGCGGACTGTCGGAGATCCTGTCCAAGGGCGCGAATCGATCCAATCGCCCAGCCGATCACTATCCTTGTAGCGCCAAGGCAAGGCCGTGCCCGCCAGCCGCACGATGATTCTCATGCGTTCACCCGAAGTTGGCCAAGAGAGTTACGATCGGATCTTTTGCGTTGAGACTCTGAATCCGAGCCAGAGGTTCCCCAATCGTTTTGGCAGAGGGTACCAGCCCTGTCATCGTGAGAGTTTCGAGGACGATAGGATCATCGGCTTCGGTGAGATACGCAGTTGGGAAAGAGTGACCGGGGAACACCCGCTCCCAAGTAGAACCGAAATTCGTGGGATTCCACTCGATCGTGAGCAATTCACCTATCGGGGAATCGGTTGACCCCAAGAAATCGCCGATGCACCGAGTCATCCTCATCAATGCGCGTTCCCGATCCGTGAGTTGTTCGCCAACCGCCCTGGCGAAGGATCGATCTGTCAGCCTCGCAGCGTATGCGGCCGAAGCCGCAGCAACGCGCTCGGCCCCGAGGCTAGCCCCGCCTTCGGGTGCACCTTCTGGCAAAAGCGAGTTTTGAAATTCGCCGACGAGTAAGGGCACGCCGGCCGTCGCTAGGTGTACTTCATCATACACGTGTTCACTGGCAAACTCGACACCCAAGACGCGCTGGAACCACCAGCGGATTTGACCGTCGCTCATGCGGTGAGGACCGAATGCTTCAGCGCGAGACGGGGATCGATTCTTCTGGGCTATGCCCTCTCGGAGCAATTCGATGCCACCGAGCAAAAAGAGTGGGCGGACTGTGACCGGTTGTGAGAGCGCATGCTCCAAATCGCTCACGCGGGCCTCTTTCCAGCTGCGTCCGGCACGCCCCAATTCAAGTCGGTCTGGGATCCCTCCCGGCTCGTGGGTCAGCGCGACCGGCCAAAGCGAACCGATCGCAACGACATCGGGGACGAGCTCGGCCATATCCTCTCGGAGCATTTCGCGCAGCGTGGCCAAGTCGCTACGGTGGATTGGACTGCGACCTTCCGACAGGGTCGTTTCCCCGGCCGTGTCAGTCTCTCGCCAAGCCCTCAGATTCGCCTTGATTTCGGATGGGAAGTCGAGGTCGGACAGTAGGGTCGGCAAGTGATGGGGTATGCTCAACTGGTATTCGGATTGCTCGTTCGCCCGCCGATGCCGGAGCAATTTCCGCTGCTGCATGTCGCGTAACTGCGAAGCGATTGCATTCCCTGAAACGGGTTCCGAGCCTGGGGCTGAGTGGGTTTGAAACGCATCGACAATCGCTGCGTCCAAACCCTTTAGCCAATGTCCGGGAGCTTTCGCCGACTCTTGGAGCACGACGACGAAAATGGCTTGGCCGAAGGGGTTGCCTTGGAAGTTGGATCGCACCACCCCTTGGATTTCTGTCGCCACTTTGGCGTCTTCGAAAGTGTCCTGGACAAGCTCGTGGCCGACGCGGGCGCCTTCGTGGTAACCTTCTTCGGCCATCCGTTCGACCAAACGCTCACCGAAACGGAGCAATACAGCGGGCTGGTAGCCGCAACGGAAGGCGATCTCGGCGGCTTGCTCGCTGGCGTCTATTCCCAACCTAGCGAGCGGCCGAGCGATCAAACCCGCTGCCTCGTCGGTTCCCAATTGGGACAATTCGAGAACATCGCCCCAGTTGTACCACACGCCATCCCAAGTGCTCGTGGATCGATACCCAGTGAAAACGTAGCGTACCGGGTATAGTTTGCAACTCTCGCGGAGCTTCCAACTGAGTCCAGTACTCGGGTTTTTCTTATCGAGTTGGATCTGCGCGGATACGAAATCGTCGGCTTCATCCAACACGATCAGCAAGTCCTCATCCGGCCTCGATTCCATGAGGATTCGCAGAGCCTCGATGATGCCTGTCGGATCGGCAAGGGCCTGCGGCAGAGCTACTCCAGGAAAGTCTCGGTGCAACTGGTTCAGGACTTTCTTCGCGAAGAGATCCTCTTTATCCACACCGACAATGCTGACGTACACGACCCGTAGCCGCCTCCCATTCGGCAGTTCCCTGCAATCCCATTTTTGGCGGATGTACTGGAGGAGCGCCGTTTTGCCGAGTTTCCGACCCGAGAACAACCGCGTTTTGTCCGAGGTGGTCGCAAGCTGAGTCGCTTCGACATCCCGACCCACATACATCTCGAGGCGCATCTCGCTCCCTTCAGGAACGGAGAACGGATTGCGCGCTTTCCAAAGTTGCTGTTCGAGAACGATTTCGAGCAAACCGACAATTGGGCTGGTGATACCCCTCGGATCGAGTAACCGGCACAGGTCGAGGTCGTCGATAGTCCCAGCGTAGAGTTTGCCTCGCTGCAGTAGCCCCCGAACCTGATCCCGCACCGACGAGGTCATTCCCGGACACAGCAGGACGACTATCGAATTCTCTCCGTATTCTTTCGCCGTATCGAACACTTTACGGGGGTAATCCCGCTCGGCGGGCGACTCCGGAATGGTAACAACGACCACCTTGCGGGCGGCGTGCAACTGGGGCAAGTACGAGGGCTGGATCAAGTGACGGCGCAGCCGGTCGGTCTCGATCGAGAAGCGAGTTCGCTCTTTGACCACATCTGCGCCACGCAACTCCCCGAATACCCATTTGGTGAATTCGTTGAGTAGGCTCGTAAGAGTATTATGGCGGTTGGCCCGTTCTCCGAGATCGGTCGTCCATTTCTTCGCGACGGTGGAAGTTGAGGATAGATCGAACAAAGTCCGGCGCGGATTCGGGATTTCTTTGGCTGCATCGACGCGCCACGAGGTTTCGCGCAGCGGGCTCGATTCGGCGCTCGAACTCGCTTGACCACGGATCGCGAAATCGTATTCCCCTTCGCGCAGTGCGCGGAGGCGGGCAGCGTCATCTGCGAGTTCCACTTCCCACGCTTGCAAAGCGATCGCGACTTGGCTCGCGGATTGTTCAGCGACGCGCTCGAGCCATGCTTCCACCAATTTTGGATCGCGGTCTTCTGCATGCTCCGATTTCGCCCATTCGAATGTCGCACGATTGAATTTGTGCGACGGCACCACGAGAGCTTCGAGTTTCCGCCAAGTCTTCCGCCCCTGTTCGATCCGATTGTGCTTGGCTACAAGCCGTTGGGTTTTGTCCTGGGCCGCGGCCGGCTGATCGCCCAGCGGGAGAGTGCCGCGGATGGTCGTGACCCGATCAAACCGGCGCTCATCACGAGCCGACGACTCGATCTCGCGCCAACTGACCCCTCCCGGCGGTGTCGGGCGCGGGAACAACAGCGCGGCCGCGACTGGGCCAGCCCGACCACTAAGTTGGGTGGCCAAGGGCGGAGCAGCGGGATCGATCGATTCGTCGAGGAGATCTAACAGACTCGGGTAAGCGGCGAAGAAGGTCTCATTGAGCGTGAGTGGGTGATTCGCTGTAGGATCGGAACTCGGATCCAACACCCGCTCCAGCAAACGCCGTGCAAGACGCTCCACCGGATCACTCGGCATCGGAGCCGTGAGCAGGAACCGCGCGTCTGCCGCGAGTTCGTTGGCCGCGTCGCTGCTCTTCTCTGCGGGCTTCTTCCATTCCTTCATTGCATCGTTGGCTTCGCGCAGGACCTCTTGCAGTTTTTCCACGGCACGGTCCATCGACTTCCGCGAGCCAAATTTCGCCTCGGCGTCGTCGGCGATCTTCGCGTGTTCCCGGGTGAGGCGGTCGATCCGCCGATCCGTCTCGGTGGTATTCCAGTCCGGTTCCCCCGGATACATAGTCTTGGCCAATGCATGAACATGTTCTGCGAGAAATTTGATCCAAGCCCGCCTGCAGTGTGTGTACTTGCTGATCGCCCCCGATGTTCCGCTTTGTGTGATCCGCTTGACCTCGTTGTGGACGAGCGTGCGACGCGCCTCGAGTTCCGCCTTCCAATCGATCGGTTTCGGAGGCGCCTTACTCAACGCCGCCCGAATTTGCGCCGTCGGTTCCGTATCGGACTGCTCATGGTGTTTCAACAACCCGGACACGACCGCCCCGACCGAAACATCCTTGAAATTCGCACGTTCGATCAGACGGGACAAGGCTTCTCCGTAAGGCAACTGGTCGTGCGTAGGCCGGAGTGCCTCCAACACCAAGCCCAACTGCAATTCCGAACTGGCTGTTCCAGGCTCCTCCAAGCGGGCACATCGGCTCGCATCTCGACCGATCGAAACTTTCGCCGGATCGGCGTACACAGTCGCCATATCGTGAATGGTTTGCGTCCGCACCGACGGACGGCCGAGTTTTTCCAACGCGGTTGCCAGAAATGACCACTCCGCGAGTTTGCCCCAATTCCCGTCCGCGACGCTTCGGCTTGCCAAATCAACGGCCGCTTCGAGCCGGTCGCCGAAATCCGGGCTCACCCAAGGAGCTACTTCGCATGACCCGCTGATCGGATTCAACCAGAACTTCTCGGCGAACAGATCGAACGTCCGAAAGACCTCTGGCAGCGGTTCGACTCTTTCCACGGACACTGGCCGTGGCCTCTCGATTTCCGCCGGCTTTTCAACGTGTACTGGCGGTACTGCTGTCGGCTCGGGCTCGGGGGTTGGGTCGAGTTCGACGACGCTTTCCTCGGAGATCGATTCCCGAGCTTTGGGTTCCTCACGCTTCGGTTCCGGTGACGCCATCGGCAAATCGACTTCCGCCGATGCCGGAAGAGGTGCTACATCGAGCACCAAGCGGGGGAACAAGCTCGGCTTCACGAGAGCCCGGCCGAGCGCGACTTCGACCCGAGCCGTCAATGTGTCCGATTCGTCTTCGCTCAGCGAATCCCGCTGGGAGAGCAACGTCCGAAAATCTCGGTACGGAGCTATTCGCAATTCCCACGCTTCGACATCGTTCCCACCGGCGAGCTCTCCGAGCATCGTGGACACCCGCCCGCGGAAATCGACCAAAGTCGGCGAATCGACCCCGATCGAGACGCGGATCCCCAGCAATTCCGTCAACAGGGATTCCGCTTCGGTGCAGAACGATTCCCAGACTCCCGCTTTCTGCCTCAGCTCCAACGCGGCGAGGATGTCCGGGACCGAGCATTCTTCGCCCAGTTCTAGTCCCAACGAACGTGCTTCTGCCAGTGCCGAATCGAAGCCTTTGATCATACTGCCAATCGATTCGGCGACGCCTTGGACTGGCCGTGTACGTCCTCGGATCGGCCCGATGACGGCCAATTCCAAGGTTTGCTCAATTGCCTGGAATTGCCCCATGAGAATTTGCAATCGCGCCGACAACTCGAGTTCGTTCATCATTTGATGCTCCGATGGTCCTGCATGATTCGTTATCGAAGCCCATCCTGAGCGTTTCCTTCCTCGCACTCACTAACACTCACCAAGATCAGCCGGCGCTTCACCGGCTCTACGCGGATCGGCCGGCCTTCCGTTTCGCTCTATGCGAGTCCCAGCAAGCCGGGGACTTCCGATTCCTCGATCGGCCCTTGCAAATCCGCAACGCAAGGGAGTGTCGGCATCCCGAGAATCCAGCACGGGAGAAAATCCGGCTGACCTTCCTCGGCGGCGGCCCAGCAAATGTAGTCGTCCGACAGGACGAAGCCGTCGCCCTCTTCGTAGACCCAGACGTTGGTGAATTCTCCCCGCTGCCAAGCTTCCATTAGTTCATCCACCGCCGCACGACCGACCGGATGCAATCTCGGATCGTACTCGGTGTCGAAGCGGCGGATTGCATCCCGAGGAACCGCACCGTAGTAGACTGGCACTCCGCCCTTGGCGGCGCGGTCGATCAGGTGAGAGAAGACCGGATCGTGGAGTGGCTGAAGCCCCTTCATCGCGCGCAGCTCCGACTGTGGCACGGATTTAGGCGGACGAAAAAGAGACATCGGTCATTCTCTGAAAAGGAAAAAATCACTCCGCCGCGATCAGTCGGTGTTCCTCCAGCGTTAGGCGGAATAGATCCGCTACGAGGTCGTCCACCTGCTCCTCCAGCACCGCGACCTTCTCCCCGGCCATCGTCTCCGCAGTTCCAACTCCGTTTGCTCTTGCGCCGTCGCGGCCGGGATTGTTTAACTTGCCGACACGGTGTTCGACTTGGTTTGTCTTGAATTGATCAATTCAAAAGTAGCCCTGTAGATTTCTGCTCGATCGGTAGAGTTCAGCCCGAGATAATCGAACAGAATGTCGTCGATCATTCGGCGATCCTCCATTTGGAGATCTTTATCGAAATCGAGGATCTCCCGGCTGAAGAATCTCGAGATCACATCAGCGTGAGGTGCCAAATTGAGTTTGGGGACGATTGCGAATTGCGCGACATCATCTGTAGCAAACTTAACTGCTCCGCCACCCAGCCCACACATCCCAAGAATTTCGCGTTGCAACATTCCCAATGTGCTATTTAGTTGGATCGCGATGCTATCGATGTTGGCCTTGTCTTTCGGGATGATTTTGTAGAACTCTTTTCCTAGCACCGGCGACTCAGCAAGCACAACAAGATGGCGTGTGCCATAAGTTCGCGCGAAGAGAATCGGTGCGAATGTCGTAGAATTGCCCGTGGTTGAAACACCAATCTGCTCAACACCCTTAGATTTCGGCGTCATGCGAATGGTTTTGGCACTCTTTATCGTCCAAATGAGCGGCTTCACTGGCCAATCATCGCCTGTGCTATTGTCATGGATGTATCCGACGAGCGTGGCCAGTTTCGAGAGCGGTTCAAATTTTGCAGCGAATTCCGAGAAGACCTTTTTGTAAATCGCCGGCGCCCGCAAATACTTACCGCCCCATTTGTTTCCGATGTAAACGCCATTTGCCGAACCGGCTTTGCGCAGGTCGGGTTGCGAGAGGCGAGTAACAGTCGAGCCTGCGGGCACGGATGCGGAAATGAACGGCGCCTTAAATTGCACAAACTCGGCCATGATCGGGTCGATGTTGTCGCCAATTTTCTTTCTCAGTACTGAAATAATTGTATTGACTTCTGCGGTCGAGAACTGCTTCTCAATTGCAGAGTCATATATGGCGCACACATCGGCCTTCTTCAGAATATACTCTTGTAGTGGCGCACCGTAGCCCGCATCTAGCCAGGAGTTGGAACATACAAAAACGTGCATGCCATTTTTGCGTAGCAATTGCAGCCCACGAGCGTAGAAACTGCAATACAAATCCGACCGGCCAGTGATTGCATCACCGAAGTTCTTCTTCAGGATCGGCTTGAGATGGACAAGAATCTCTTCTTTTCGCACATACGGCGGATTGCCGAGGACGACATCGAAGCCGCCGCTCTTGAAGACCTCGGCGAAGGCGACGCGCCATTCGACGATGCCCTCCTTCACAGGGATCTCCTTGGCGATCTGGGCGTTCACCTTTTCGATCTTCTCGCTCCAGCCCTTCTTCGCCTTGCCCGATGCTTTGAGGTACTCGGCTTTGAGCTCGGCCAGTTGATCGCCGTACTTCGCCAGCAGTTGTTCTTCGAGCCCATGGGTGTTCGTCGGGTCGGGGGATTGGAGGCTATCGCCGCATTCGATTTTGTAATCGAGGTTCGGCAGCGGCTTCGGCTTGGTACCCATGTAATCAACGGAGAGGCTGAGCCAGAGGCGGAGTTTGGCGATGTTCACGGCAAATGGAGCGAGATCGACGCCGTGGAGGTTCTTCGTGATGATTTCGAGTTTGCGCTCGTAGATGGAATCGTGGTCTTTTGCATGGACTGCGAAGAGGATATCACGGAGTCGCAGGAGTTCCTGCATCATGCCGAGGAGGTACGCCCCGCTGCCGCAGGCTGGATCGCAAACGGTGACGGTGCGAAGGGCATCTAGGACGGCCTCGGCATTCGTCAGTTCCGAGGGGTCGCCACGATCGACGAACGCCGCGACGGCGGCTGCATTCGGTTCCACTTTCGTCAAGTAATGCTTCAGAGCCTCGCGGCACATGAACGAGACGACGGCCCTTGGCGTGTAGAAACTCCCCGATTCACTCCGTCCAGTCACGAGTTCCTCGAAAACTTTGCCAAGCATTTCGGGATCGACGGCGACTTCAACATCCAGCGGCGTGGATTCGGCGATGGTAAAGTTGTAGCGCTCGAAGAGTTTCAGGATGGAATCGAAAGAGGCGTTGGGGATTTTGACGGCGTCCATCGCGTCGTATTTGTCTTCGAGGTCGAAGAGTCCACCGTTGAGGAAGGGCACGGTGCCGCGGCGCTCTGTCAACTCGGTCGCGCTGTGGACGGCGTGATCTTCCTGAGCAGTATTCAAGCCGTAGAAGAAAGCCCAGTAGAGCCGCTCGTTGAGGAAGTCCTCCTTCTTCGCAATCGTTTCCGTCAGCATTGCCCGGAGGTAGTTCTTGCTCCCGCCGAATTCGAGCCAGCCCTTCTTCTGGATGAAGTAGAGGAAGAGCAGCCGGTTGAAGAGCCGCTGGGTGTAAAGTCGCCGCTCGCCCTTGGGGACGGCAGTGGCTTTGGCTTCGACCAGCTCGAAAACGATTTGGTATTCCTTGAAGAAGATGTCGGTAACAGCTTCGATGTCGAAGGCGCCGCTCCACTGCTTCAGCCACTTCGGCGTGTCGGATGGGGAATCCGGCCACGCGAGCGCCGGGAGGTTGCGTTCGCAGAGGGTGCGGAGGTGGCTGTCGCCGTGCGACCAGCCGAAGGTGGCGAGTCGGGCCGTCGCAGGGTTGTCGCCACGGAAGTGGGCGAAGGTGAAGTTCTTGTAGTTCTTGGTGACGCAGAGGAAGAGCAGGTTTTCGTGCTTCCACGAGGGGAGTGTCGAATCTTGGCGCCGGCTCGGGATCAGGCCGCGCAGCACCTTGCGAAGAACGCTGCGGTAGACGCGCTCGTCGGCGAACTCGACGACGAAGATGCCCCACGGCTGCCCGGTGACCAGCGGAAGTTGGTAGATGTCGCCTTTGAGTTTGCCTTCGATGCCGGCGGCGCGGAGGTCGTCCGCCGTCCAACCGTAGCCGAGGTCGGAAACCGCATCGGCTTTATCCGGGATTGGCCAATTGAGGGCGTCGGGACCGCCGAGCAGTTCCCGCAGGAAGCTGGCTTGATCCTTCACGCGGCCGATGGCCTTCAGGATGGCGTCCGGATTCGGCATCAGTTCAGCTCCATCCAAGCCTTCAGCACGGGCACTATACCGACCGGGGCCTGCACGCTCCTGAGATACGCCTTCTTGATGTGGGCTTCCATCTTGGTGCGCACTTCGGCCAGCGTTACCTGCGGGATCGTGCAGTATCGGGGTGTTTCGGGCCCACAGCGGATTGCGTCGGCAATCGTCGTCGGGTCGTCATCAATCTTGCCGCTGGCGAGGTCGAAGAGGTACCACGCGGCACGGCCGGCATCTTCGGTCCAGGTGTCGGTGGCGGGGTCATGGCCGGGGAGAGCGTAGCAGAAGAAGACGGCCGTCGTCCCCGCTGCGGGGTGGCGCTTGCCGCTGAAGACGCGGCCGGGGAGTTTGGCGAGTCGCTCGGGGAGCGCCGGGTCGGCGACGACGAGCCGGTCGTACTCGTTCTCCAGTTTCTCGGCGGCGCTTTGGCCTTGCTCGAACTCTTTGTTGAAATCGCGCAGCGCTTCGTAATCGTCATCCGGGTGCAGCAGCTTCTTTCCTTCGATGCCGAAAGTCTTGGAGATCCGCAGCGTCTTGTGGGTCACCTTGGCGTAGAGGCTCAGGAGCGAATTGAGTTCCTCGGGCGGCAGGAAGTTCCAGTAGGCGACTTTGCCCCGGAGATCCTTCTGCTCCGGGTGGTCGGCGACCAGGCGCTTTTCCACGTCGGGGTTCAACCGGCGATCGACCCGGCCAATCCGCTGCATAAGCCGCACGGGGTTCCAGTGGAGGTCGTAGTTGATCAGCCGGGTGGCGTCCTGGAGGTTCAAGCCTTCGGAAAGTACGTCGGTCGAGATCAGCACGCGGATTTCAGTATCGCCGAGTTCGGCGCTCGACGAGCCGTTGTAGTACGGGGCGAAGCGCGTGATGATCTGCCCGCGGGCATTGGCCGAACTGCTGCCATCGACCTGCGCGACCCCCGCGATGCCGGCGGCGTCGAGGTGTTGCTTCAAGTAGCGGGCTGTTTCGCCGAACTCGGTGAAGATGAGCACCTTATTCGACTTCAGCACCTTGTCGGTCTTCAGCAGCTTGATGAGCGAGTTCAGTTTGTCGTCGTCTTTGACTTTGAACTTCTGGAGTTCTTCGAGGAACGCTCCGATCTGGACCAGGTCGGCGAGGGTGTCGGCAAACATCTCGGAGAGGTTGAGATTCTCTTCGTCGGCAAGTTCGACCGCTTCACGCATTTCGTCGGTGATGAAGTCTTCGTCGGCCTCCTCCTCGGCATCCGGGTCCGGGAAGAGTTCGAGCTGGCGCTGGCCGACGTAGCCGATGATGTCTTTGTGATCTTTGAGCCAACCGTCGAGTCGGCGCTTTTGCGCAGCGCTCACAGCGTAGCGCTCGGCGAAGGCGAGGAGTTTCTTGAGCATCCGATTGCACGATTGCTCGAAGGCGTACGACGAACTTTCGAACCGCTTGAGGAACTGCGTGCGGATCAGCGCGATAATCTGCCCGGCCCGGCCGACGGTGAATTCGTCTGGCTTGGCGACGCCTTCTTTCCAGTAGTCGTAGGGGTTGTAGATAGCCAGCGCGAAGAGAGGTTTCTCCTTCTCGAAGGCATCCTCGACCATTTTCAGCAACTTGCCGTAGGTCTTGCGGGCGTTGTACCCGGCGACCTTCGGCGGTTCGCGCTCCGGGAAGACGGTCTGCTTCCCGCCGTGGAGCCGTTGGCTTTCGCGGACGAACGTCCGGCTCCGCTGGACGATGAGCGTTTCGAACAGGACATCCTTCTTCAGCACCTCACCGACGGCGCGCGTGTCGAGTTCGGCCGCGGGGTCGGCGTTGAGCGCTTTGTCGAGTTTGCGAATGTGCCCCGGCAGCGAGTTGATGCCGATGCTCTTGAAGTGGTCGGCCTTGTTCCGCGAAAAAAGTTCGAGCAAATGCTGGATGTCGGTGAGGCGGTTGTTCACCGGCGTCGCGGTCAGGAGGTAAACCTGCTTGGTGTCGCC
>JANXTU010000061.1 GCA_025352235.1 Fimbriiglobus sp. | reverse complement strand
CGGCGTCTGGCGCTTCCACCCGACGAAGAAGGTGTTCGAGGTCGTCGCCAACGGAACCACCAACCCGTGGGGCCTCGACTTCGACGAACACGGCGAGATGTTCATCACGAACTGCGTCATCGACCACCTCTGGCACGTCGTCCCCGGTGGGCACTACCAGCGTATGTACGGCACCGACCCGAATCCGAACGTCTACGGCCACATGACGAGCGCCGTCGATTACAAGCACTGGGGCAGCGGCGCCTGGACCGACAGCCGCGCCGATCAGAAGACCGGGGCGCTGAAGAAAGAACACGACGATGCCGGCGGCGGGCACGCCCACAGCGGCGCGGCGATCTACCTCGGGACCAACTTCCCGGCGGAGTATCGCAACACGCTCTTCACCTGCAACATCCACGGCAACCGGCTGAACAACGACGGTCTCGAACGGACCAAGACCGGCATGAAGGGGGTCCGCCGGCCCGACTTCCAGTTCGCCAACGACCCGTGGTTCCGCGGCGTCTGCGTGAAGGTCGGCCCCGACGGCGGGCTATACACAAGCGACTGGAGCGACACCGGAGAGTGCCACAACTACCAGGTGGTGGATGCGAGCAACGGGCGGATTTACCGCACCGTGTACGGCGAGTGCAAGCCGTGGAAGGGCGATGTGGCGACGATGACGACGAGCGAACTCGTGGTCGCGCTTTACTCGCAGAATGAATGGCTCGGCCGGCAGGCACGGCGCATCTTGCAAGAGCGCGGCGTCGGCGGGGAAGATGTGGCGAAGGCGATCCTCGGCTACATGTGGGACCAAGACAAGCCAATTCTGCGCAACTACGAGCGCCGGGTGTGGGCGCTCGCCGCGGTCGGTACGATTGCGAAGGAGAGCTACGCGAAAATCGCGAACGAGGATCACTTCGGCTTCTGGCACGTGCGCTTCGGCTGCGAAGTCGGAAGCCCGGAGGCCATCTCAAAATACGCCAAGTTGCTGAAGATGATCGAACCCGTCGGCTACCGGTTGGAACTCGCGTCGATCTTCCAGCGATTACCGCTCGAAGCGAAATTCGACCTCTATCCGACCCTCGTCTCGAAGCCGACCGACGACGCCAACCTGGCTTGGCTGACATGGTTCGCCATCGAACCGCTCGTGGCCGCGAACCCCGCCAAGATGCTCGATCAACTCGAAGCGATCAAGATTCCCCTCGTGCGCCAGAACTTCATCCGTCGCTATGTGCTGCTCCCTCACAAAGATGACGCCGATGCGTTGTTCCAACTCACCCGCTGGCTCGACCGGCCCGACCAACAGTTGAAGTTGGACATCCTTAAGGGATTGACCGACGCCTATGCCGACCGAGCGACCGCGAAACCGCTGCCCAAATGGGAGACGGTCAATTACATCGTCGGGCAATCGGCGGAGGCGCGCGAGCTGGGCGATGCCCTGAGCGTGAAGTTCGGAGACCCGACCAAAATCAAGCAGATGAAGGAGCGCATCTTGCAAAAGGGCGAATCGGCCGAGGCCCGCACTTCCGCCATCCGCTTGCTCGCTGGGGCCAAAACGGGAGGTCTTGCCCCGCTACTGCTGAAAGCCCTCGACGACGAGAAAGTCCGCGCCGCCGCCCTCCGCGCCCTCGCCGCTTATCCGGACGCCAAGACCGCCGACGCCATCCTGAAGGTCTACCCGAAGCTCACGGCCGAGGAGAAGGCCGACGCCGTGCAGACGCTGGCCGCGCGGGTCGGCACCGCCTCCGACCTTCTCGACGCGGTCGAGAAGGGGAGCATTCCCAAAGCCGACATCACCGCCTTCACCGCCCGGCAGATCACGGCGCTGAAGGACAAAGCCGTGTTGGCGAAGCTGGCCTCCGTCTGGGGCGAGGTGAAACCGGCCAGCGCCACCCGGACGGTGCAGATCAAGAAGTACAAGGAACTGCTGACGCCCGACACCCTGAAGTCCGGCAACGCCGCGAACGGCCGGGCGATCTTCACCCGCAACTGCGCGACCTGTCACAAGCTCTTCGGCGAGGGGCAAGCCGTCGGACCGGAACTCACCGGGGCCCAGCGCAGCAACCTCGATTATTTACTTGAGAACGTCGTCGATCCGAGCGCGGTCGTGGCCAACGAGTACAAGATGCACGAGTTCCAACTGCTCGACGGCCGCGTCGTCACGGGCATTGTTAAGAAGGAAAGCGCGCAAGCCGTGACGGTGCGGACCGTGAACGAGGAACTCGCGATCCCGGTGTTGGACATCGAGAAGCGCAAACCGACGCAGAACTCGGTGATGCCCGAAGGGCTGTTCGACGCCCTGAAACCGGACGAAGTCCGGGACCTCATGGCCTACCTCATGGGCAAAGGGCAAGTCCCGTTGCCGAAGTGAAGCGATGGTGCGGGATCGACGGGCGGGTAGAATTGGATCGGTGTGCAATCCATTCGGAGGAACGAGACATGGACGAAGAAACCGCGGTCCCGCAGCCGGAGATCACTCCGGAGGAGTTGGCCGCCTTCTACGACGAACAGAAGAAGTTGTTCACCGTCGAAGATCTCATGCAGTATCTGGATGACGACCTGCCGCGCACCCCGGCCGAGGATGTGCTGGCCGAACTGGAACGGGACTTGGACATCTGGAAAGCGGATCGTGACCGGATCGATTCCAAAAAGGGGGCCGGTTGAATGGCTCAGACCAACGGCGCGGCAAAACCTCGGTTCCGAGTCGATATGCTCGGACTCGCCGGTCCCCAGCTTCGGGCTATCGCATTCGACCGGCCCGCTGCGGATGTCGTGGGTGCTTTCCGAACGATCCTGCGTCGGCTCCAACTCGATCCGCGTGAAGAGGGAGAACCGCTCTACCACTTTGCCAAGCTGCACATGACCTCCGCCGGGTGTCCGTGATTCCGCTGTACGTCGAATACGGGGTCCACGATACGGAGCCGGTCGTTGTGATCCGTCGGATCGCTGCTTTCGCCGAGAGCGCACCCTAAACCGCCCTGCGTTGCCAAAGTCAAGGCGGCCGTGAGATCGTCCGGCATTCGTAGCCCGCTGCGAAATCAGTTCCGAACTCGCGGGCACCGATGCGACCCGGCGAAGCGTACGGGAAACAACACCTTCGACGAGCCGATCCAACCGAAGGCCCTGAATCTGTGACCGCGCGATACCCGCCCCCCCTTGACACCATTCGCACCGCGCCCGTACATTGATTGTGCATTATCTGCGCGTATTCTCGCTCGACCGTCCCGCTCCCGGCCTGTCTCGACCCCGCCCGAGTCGAGCGAGATCCGAAACAACCCGGTCCCTCCACCCCCAGCCCCCGGCAGGTCGCGTGGATCCTTCACCATCGCAGTCGGCCGCCGAGCGCGTCTACCTGATCGACACGCACGGGCTCGTCTTCCAGATGTTCCACGGCATGCCGCCGATGAACTCTCCGGATGGCCGGGCGACGAACGCCGTCTTCGGCGTGACCCGGGCGATCATGGACCTGTACGACCGAGGCGCGACCTACCTGCTGGCGACCTTCGACACCAAAGACCCGACCTTCCGCAACGATTTGTACGTCGAATACAAAGCCCACCGCGACCCGCCGCCGGATGACTTAGTCGCGCAATTGCCGATGATCGACCTCGTGCTGAATGCCATGGGCGTGCCGGTGTTGAAGCTGCCCGGCTTCGAGGCCGACGACATCATCGCCACGCTCGCCCGGCAAGCCGACGAACGCGGTTGCGAAGTCTTTCTCTGCTCGAGCGACAAAGACTGCCGGCAGTTGCTGAGCGACCGCGTGAAGATCCAGAATCTCCGCAAGGGGGAAATCCTCGACGCGGCCGGACTGCTCGCCGATTGGGGCATCCGGCCGAATCAGGTGATCGACTACCAGACCCTCGTCGGCGACTCGGTCGACAATATCCCCGGCGTCCCGGGCTGCGGGGCGAAGACCGCGAGCAAGTGGCTGAAGGAATACGGCACCCTCGAAAAGATCATCGAGAACATCGACTACCTCGGTGGCCCGAAGTTGCGCGAATCGGTGCGGAAAGCATCGACCGACGGGACGATTGAACTCTGCCGGAAGCTCGTGACGCTGCGCACCGACGCGCCGATCCCGTTCGATTGGGAAGGCTGGCGCCGCCGCGATTGGCACGGGCAAGAGCTGCTCGAATTGTTCCAAAACTTCGGGTTCCGCGGCTTCGCCAACCGCGTGCGGGCCACGCTGACCAAAGCCGGCGCAGCGCGGAATGCCGAGTTGGTCGCGGCGCCGGCTCCGACGGCGGTCGCTCCGGACGAACCGTCGAAGATGCGAAAGCCGCGGCCGGGGCAGCCGTCGCTCTTCGACCTCATCGACAACAACGGCGCGACGTCCGAAGCGGTCGCGATTATCGACGACGGTTGGGTCGGGAATTACCGACTCGTTGATACGCCCGAAACCTTTGCCGTCGTCCTCGCGGAACTCCGACGGCAGAAGCGCTTCGCCATCGATCTCGAAACGACGTCCCTCGATCCGATGCGGGCCGAGATCGTCGGCATTGCCGTGGCGTGGAAAGCGGAAGAGGCCTGCTACCTCCCGCTGCGTGGGCCGAAAGGGTCGGCGCTGCTCGACGCCACGGACACGCTGCTGTCACTGAAGCCGCTGCTCGAAGACCCGTCCGTCGGCAAGGTGAATCAAAACATCAAGTACGATCTGCTCGTCTTCCGGCGGGTCGGCGTTCGCCTGGTTGGGATTACCGGCGATTCGATGATCGCCGACTATTTGCTGCACGCCGGTGAGCGGCTGCACAACCTCGACGACCTGGCGCTGCGCTACTTCAAACACCGCAACGTCCCCATCGAATCGCTGATCGGCAAGAACGGCAAGAAGCAAATCACGATGGACGCCGTGCCGACGGACAAGGTATGCGCGTACGCCGGGGAAGACGCCGACGCCGCATTGCGCCTCGCCGATTTCCTCGAACCGCAACTCGAACCGTCCGGCCTCCGCAAGCTCTACGACGAACTCGAGCTGCCGTTGATCGACGTCCTCGCCGAAATGGAATTCAACGGCATCCGGATCGACGTGCCAAAGTTGAAACTGCTGTCCGAAGAGATGGGCGGGCAACTCGCCGGCATCGAAGCCGACATCTACCGGCTCGCCGGGCGCGCGTTCAACATCGGCTCGCTGCCGCAACTTCGGACGATCTTGTTCGACGAATTGAACCTGCCGATCCAGAAGCGCACCGGCACGACCGGGGATGCCAGTACCGACCAAGAGAGTCTCGAACGCCTCGCCGCGCTGGGGCACGAACTGCCCCGGAGGTTGATCGAGCACCGGCAAGTCGCCAAGTTGAAGAGTACCTACGTCGATGCCCTGCCGGCGATCGCAAACCCGGACACGGGGCGGGTGCACACGTCGTTCAACCAGACCGTGACGTTCACCGGCCGGCTGAGTTCGTCCGACCCGAACTTGCAAAACATCCCGACGCGGCGCGAGCAGGGCCGGCAGATCCGCCAGGCGTTCATCGCCCGCGATGGCTGGCAAATTCTCACGGCCGACTACTCGCAAATCGAACTCCGGTTCTTGGCCCACTTCTGCGACGACGCAAATATGGTGGCCGCGTTCCACGCCGATCGCGACATTCATACCAGCGTCGCGGCGCAGGTCTTCAAAGTGCCGGACGCCGAAGTGACGAAGGATCAGCGCCGCGTGGCGAAGACGGTCAACTTCGGCGTCATCTACGGCATCAGCGCCGTCGGCTTGGCCATCGGGTTGAGCATCACCAAGAAAGAAGCCGCGACGTTCATCGACGACTACTTCGCGCGCTATCCGACGGTGCAACAGTACCAAGACGAACTGCTGGCGCAGGCCCGGGCAAACGAATACGTGTCGACGATTCTGGGCCGGCGGCGCACCTTTGGCCCCGGCAGCATCCGGCCGCGTTCGACGTACCGGCAGCGCAACCAAGCGGAGCGCGAAGCGATCAACATGGAGATCCAAGGCAGCGCCGCCGACCTCATCAAACTGGCGATGTTGCGGGTGCACTCGCGGATGACTGCTGAGAAATTGGAAGCGAAGATGCTGCTGAGCGTGCACGACGAACTCGTGTTTGAAGTGCCCCCGGCGGAGGCGCCGGCGCTGGCGGACTTGGTGCGCGGGGAAATGACCGGCGCGATGGCATTGAAGGTGCCGCTGAAAGTCGATGTATCGTGCGGCCCGAACTGGCTCGATGGGGAGGAGGTTTGAGATGGAAAGAATCCAAGCGGATACCGTGCATCGAACCCTCTCGGATCTGCGCGAATACTTCCGCGACCGGGTCGATTTCGACGCTGAACAGCCGCTCGCCCAAGTGGTTCAGGCCGAATCGTCGAACGGAAATGGCCCATGACCCCCGCCCGGCTCCCCGTGCTCGGGCTCATCGGGGCCATCGGCGCGGGCAAATCGACGGCGGCACGGGCCTTCGCGGAGCGGGGCGGGTTCGCCATCGACTGCGACCGCCTCGGCCACGGGGCACTCGCACTCCCGGAGGTCTTGGATCGATTGGTGGCGCGCTGGGGGAATCGAATTCTGCTGCCGGATGGTGCCCCGAATCGGAAGGTCATCGGCTCGATCGTCTTCGCCGATCCCTCGGAGCGAGAGTTTCTTGAAGGAGTTGTCTTCCCGGCCATCGGCACGCTGGCGCGGGTGGAGATGGCGAAGACGGCGGACGATGCGGCGGTGCGTTTTATCGTGCTCGATGCCGCGATGCTTTTGGAAGCGAACTGGGGCGACTTCTGCGACCGCATCGTCTACCTCGATGCGCCGGAAGCGCAACGCCGGACTCGGGTGCGGGAACGCAGTGGGTGGGACGAGGTGGAACTGGCCCGGCGCGAAGCGGCTCAATGGCCGGCGGCGGCGAAAATCGAATGGGCGAACGCGGTGATTCGAAACGACGGGACGGAATCCGGATTGCGGGCGACGGTGGCTCGACTCTTGAAGGACTGGGGTTGGATCGATGAAAAGGAATGCCGAGATGACTGACGAAGTGCCGGAACCGACACCCGTTCGCAGACCCTCGGCGAAAGCCAAGGCGAAGCCGCAGCCCGCGACCGAGGAACAGCCCACCGAGGAGCCGACCCCGCTCGAAGACCCAACTCCGCTGGAAAACCCAACTCCGCTGGAAAACCCGACCTCGCCGTCGCGAGAAATCGAGCCACCCAAGCCCGCCCCGGTCGAACGGGTGATCGACCCCAACGAGCGCGGCTTCGACGCCGAGACCAACTCCCGGTTCGAGGAAATCAAGCGCGGCAACACGTACATCACGCAGTTGCAGCAGATGACCCTCGCCCAATTGCAAGCCGGGGCGAGCGACGACGATATCCCGCGCGACGAATGGATCGGCCTGAAAAAGCAGGACTTAATCTTTCGCATCCTCAAAGAGCGGGTGAAGCAGAACGGGCTGATGTTCGGCGAAGGGACGCTCGAAGTCCTCCCCGACGGCTTCGGCTTCCTCCGCAGCCCGGACTACAACTACTTGCCCTGCCCGGACGACATCTACATTTCGCCGAGCCAGATCCGCCGCTTCGGCCTGCGCACCGGGTCGGTGGTCGCCGGTCAAATCCGCCCTCCCAAGGAGAACGAGCGGTACTTCGCCCTGTTGCGCGTCGAGGCGATCAACCTCCACGACCCGGAAGTTTTGCATCAAAAAGCCTTGTTCCAAGACCTGACGGCAATCCACCCGGACAAGCGGCTGAAACTGGAGAGCGATCCCGCCGATCTCAGCATGCGGATCATCGATCTCATCTGTCCGATCGGCAAAGGCCAGCGCGGGCTCATCGTCGCGCCGCCCCGCACCGGCAAGACGATCCTTCTCCAGCAGATGGCGAATTCGATCATCCGCAACCACCCGGAATGTTACGTCATCGTGCTGCTGATCGACGAGCGGCCCGAAGAAGTGACCGAAATGAGCCGGACGGTGAAGGGGCCGAAGGTCGAGGTCGTGAGTTCGACCTTCGACGAGCCGAGCGAACGGCACGTGCAAGTGACCGAGATGGTCCTCGAAAAAGCGAAGCGCCTCGTCGAATACGGCGTCGACGTCGTGATCCTGCTCGATAGCATCACCCGGTTGGCGCGGGCTTACAACAACGAACTCCCCGGCAACGGCAAACTCCTCTCGGGCGGCCTCGATGCCACGGCGCTGCAGATTCCCAAACGATTCTTCGGCGCGGCCCGCAACCTCATCGAGGGCGGTTCGCTGACGATCCTCGCGACCGCACTCGTGCACACGGGCAGCAAGCTCGACGACGTCATTTTCGAAGAATTCAAAGGCACTGGGAACATGGAAATCCACCTCGACCGCCGCTTGGTCGAGCGCCGGGTTTACCCGGCCATCAACGTCAACGAGTCCGGCACCCGGAAAGAAGAACTGCTCCGCACCGAGGAAGAACTGCGGATGATTCACATCCTGCACAAAGTCCTCTCGGACATGCCCCCCGTCGAAGCCGTGGACCTTTTGCGCAAACACCTGAGCAAGCACAAAACCAACGCGGAGTTCTTGAAGGTACTGACGCTGTCGTGAGTATCGACCTCGGGATTCCCGACCTCAGACCCTCACCCTCAATACGCGAGCCGACCATGCTGTATGAAGGCGATTTCCGCACTCCCGCCGGCCGGTTTGCGCTCGTCGCGGCCCGGTTCAACGCCTTCGTGGTCGATCCGCTGCTGGCCGGGGCCCGCGATGCGCTCGCCCGTCACGGCGTCCCCGACGACCGGGTGGATGTGATCCGCGTCCCCGGCTCGTTCGAGATTCCGTTGGTCGCCCAGCGTCTTGCGGAAAGCCGGAACTACGCCGCGGTGATCTGCCTCGGCTGCATTATCCGCGGGGAGACCGACCATTACGACCACGTCGCCGGGGCCGCGACCCACGGCATCCTCAACGCCGGTTTGAAGTCGGGCGTGCCCGTGATCTACGGCGTGCTGACGTGCGAAACCCTCGAGCAAGCGATCCACCGCGCCGGCGCCAAAGCCGGCAACAAAGGCTTCGAAGCGGCCGTGACCGCCATCGAAACGGTGAACCTGCTGGCGAAATTGGCGTGAACGAACCGGCCGTCACCCGCCGAATGGCTCGTCGAACTCGACCCGACCACGAACGAGTACCGCGCCGTGAGCTCGGAACAAGCAACCGGAGCCGGCGCCGAAGCGAAGCGCGAACACGAAGACGGACGCAAGGATGACCTCCGGCTGGCGATTCGGAGGCTGTTGCCCGCGAACCGGGAACAAGCGTTGACGAGAGAAGAAATCTGGGAGCGCCTGCCGGAGGCGGTGCGGGTGAACCGCGTCCGCTTTTACTCAGTTCTCGAAGCTGGCAACCGGACGGACTGGCTCAAAGAGGGCGGTGATGAAAAAGGTCGGGCGTACCGGTACTGGATCGCGGAAGATACGACCCCCCGTGCCAACGTTAAAGAATAAATTCCCCCTTACCCCCTATGTTAGGGGTGATTATTAATGATGATCCCCGATGAACATTAATAAACGCCCCGAACCGAGGGGGTCACCGGATATTTTTCAGCAAGCGCTCTGCGGGGGTCGATTTTCTTTCCCGTCGATGCTTCGTTACGCCGCGGAATGATCCTGTTGACGTGTCGACCAGTTTCCAACTGGTCGACAACAAGAACCCCAGCGTATCCGAGACACGGTTGGCGCTTGTCCAAGCGCTTGGCGACCAGTTGGAAACTGGTCGCCACGTAGGATGGCATCCTCATCGAACCGAGGGGGTCACCGGATATTTTCCAGCCCACGCTCGGCCGGGGGTCGGTTTTCTTTCCCGTCGATGCTCCGGTACGCCACGAGGCCAGCCTGTTGACGTGGCGACCAGTACCCAACTGGTCGACAAC
The DNA here is from genome assembly GCA_025352235.1 of Fimbriiglobus sp. GTDB lineage: Bacteria > Planctomycetota > Planctomycetia > Gemmatales > Gemmataceae > JALHQU01. The sequence goes on along the minus strand of JANXTU010000061.1, from coordinate 24,068 downwards.
AAGAACCCCAGCGTATCCGAGACACGGTTGGCGCTTGTCCAAGCGCTTGTCGACCAGTTGGAAACTGGTCGACACGTAGGATGGCATCCTCATCGGCTGGATGTCGCGACAAGAAGAACCCCAGCGTATCCGAGACACGGTTGGCGCTTGTCCAATCGCTTGTCGACCAGTTGGAAACTGGTCGCCACGTAGGATGGCATCCTCATCGGCTGGATGTGGCGACAAGAAGAACCACAGAGTCTCCGAGACACGGTTGGCGCTTGTCCAAGCGCTTGTCGACCAGTTGGAAACTGGTCGACACGTAGGATGGCATCCTCCCCGAACCGAGGGGGGCACCGAATATTTTCCAGCCCACGCTCGGCCGGGGGTCGGTTTTCTTTCCCGTCGATGCTTCGTTACGCCGCGGAATGATCCTGTTGACGTGGCGACCAGTTTCCAACTTCAGTGCTTTCTAATCTGCCTTGTGATACAGGCTCATGCGCTATCGGGCGTTGCGTCGGTTGCCTCAGGTGCTCGACCCAGTCGTCCAGCACATCGCGGTAGCGGGGTGGGCGCGTGGGCATCGACGCGGCCCCTCGCTTCTTCTGGCTCCCAGCGTCCGATGGCCCGGCGTCGTTCACCAGCCATTGCCACAGGTTCCGCAGAAACAACGCGAGGCCCACGAGCAGGAAGCGGTACAGCGGATCCCGCGACGACGTCCGCGCGCGGGACTGGTTCAATTGGCGATGGCTCGCCTCGATCCCGAACCGGCCCCGGTAGGCGTCGCGCACTTGCGTCGGCGTCAGCCGCACCTTCCACGCGGCGAAGAACATCGTCTTCACGACCCGCTTGTTCGTCCAAGTCGCGGTCCAAAAGGGCCATTTTAGAAACGCTTAGACTCCCTTTGGACGATCTTGGTCCCGCCTTAGGCGGACACTTCCACCGCCGCGCGCTTCTCGAGGGCCACGTTCACTTCGCGGACGTAGCGCCTCGCCGAGCCGAACCATGGCTTCACCAAGTTGTAGTAGCCGATGTACCAAAGCGCCGCGACGCCGTCCATGAAGTCGATCTTCTTGCCTTCCTCGTAGGAGCGGCCGTAGTAAGAAATCGGCACCTCGTAAGTACGGGCCTTCGTTTTGCAAATCAGCGCCGTGATTTCGACTTCCATCCCGAAGCCCTTGCTCGTCAATTTCAAAGGCTTGATGACCTCGGCCCGGAACGATTTGTAGCAGGTTTCGATATCCGTCATGTTGCGGTTGGTCAGCAGGTTCGAGAGGAACGTGAGGAGCATGTTGGCGAGGTAGTGGCGGAAGTAGAGCACCCGCGCCGCTTTGCGGACGAGGAACCGGCTGCCGAAGGCGACGTCGGCGAAGCCATTGAGAATCGGGGCGATCACATCCGGGATCTCGGCGGGGTCGTATTCCAAATCCGCGTCTTGGATGATGATGATCTCGCCGGTGGCGAGTTCGAGCGCCTTGCGGATCGCCGAGGTTTTGCCGCCGTTCTTCGGCATGGCGTGGAAATGGCACTTCGGTTCGTTCGCGACGCGGGCTCGCAGAATCTCCGCGGTGCGGTCGGTCGAGCCGTCGTCGACGATGATGATTTCCTTGACCACGGCCCCGAGGGCGAGGACGCGCGTGATGATCTCCGACGCCGTCTTCTCTTCGTTGTAAACGGGGATGAGCACCGACAATTTATCGGTGTGCGTGTGGTCTTGGTTCACTAAGGGATTCATTGCTTCGACGGCTCCGGGGCAGGTTCGGGGAATCGCGGTCGGATCACACGCGCGGGGACGCCCATCGCGACTACATTATCGGGCAAGGGCTTCGTGACCACCGAGCCGGCGCCGACGACGGTCCCCTTCCCCACATCGGCTAGGATGATGGCGGCGCTGCCGATCCACGCCCCAGCCCCGACGGTCACCATCCGGCGTTCGCCGCCTTGTTCGCGGATCGGCCTCGTCGGATCGTGGAACGCGTGCGTCTGCCCGCCGCTGGCAATGTGCACCCCGGCCGCAAGGAGGACGTCCCGTTCCAGATGAACCCAGCCCAAATGACAGCGTGGCCCGACGTAGACATTCTCGTCGAGGATAGCACCGGTTTGAGAAAAGAGCGTGCCGAAACCGATTTCGGCCGACGGATGACAACGGGCGAGTACTCGTGCGAGGAACGCCCGACGAAGGAAAACTCCTGGCAATCCCGGCAGCAGTGCGAACGATTGCGACGAACCTTCAAGGGCGCGATCCTTGCCGATGATGGCCGCGCTGAGCCAGTACAGCAACAACGCCGGCGAGATGCAGGCGGTCGCCGCGACGTGGAGTATCGCTTTCGCGAGGTGCTTCATAGGATCTCACGCCGAGCCGCGTCGTTACAAAGGCGAGTACTTGGCCGAATTCTATCGATTTCCGATGCTGTTCGTCTCGGCGGCTCGACGCGAGTTGGGCGAATCGGACAAATCGGTCCGTCTGCGCGAGCCTTGCAAGTGACAGCGACAGCTCCGCACGCTACTGTTGAACGAACCGATACCGTTTCGTTCAACCCATCGCGAGAATCCACCATGTTCGCCCGCAGTATCGCTTGCTCGCTGTTGATCGCATCGTTCGCCGTCGCCGAAGATAAAGGTACTCCCGTGAAGCTGAGCGGCCTCGCCGCGACAGCACCCGCGGATTGGAAGTCCGAGAAACCGGCCAACCGGCTGCGGTCGTTCCAATTCAAGCTCGCCTCCGGCGACAAGGATTACGCCGACGCCGAAGTCGCCATCTTCCCCGAATCGTCGCCGGACAACGCCAAGAACGTCGAACGTTGGAAAGCGACATTCGTGGCGCCGGACGGCATGACGATCGAGGAAGCGTCCAAAGTCGGCACCCTGGTCATCGGCAAAGCCAAAGTCGCCACGCTCGATGTGAGTGGCACGTGGAAGTTCAAAGAGCGTCCGCAAGATCCGAAATCGAAAGAGATGTTGCTGGCCGACTACCGCGCGATCTGGGTCGTGATCGAAACCCCCGACGAAACCACGCACGTCCGCCTCAGCGGCCCCGGTGTCATCGTCGAGAAGCACAAGAAGGACTTCGAGGCGTTTTTGAAGTCGCTGAAATAAAGTGGCTCCGGCCGGTCAGGCGCCCCACAGCACGATCCGGATCACCTGCGGGTTGCAGCGGCTCCTTGCCGCTGAGGCCGCGCCCGACGACCATCGATCCGGCGTGGCGTGCGGCGAAGCTCGATCCCACCGAAGCCCGACGGCACGATTAATAGCATCCCTCTGCTGCTCGGTTGCGTTGACCAACCTCTCTTCTGGCACATGGAAACTATCCTGGAAAAGGAACGGCTTTTTCTGGTTTCTTCCGCGTTCGACACTCCAAGTGTGGTAGCATCGTTTTCTCAAACGAGAATGCGCTGTTGACCCGCTACGGTTGCTAAACAATGGGACGTACGCCGAAGGACGATGGTATGCCAATTCGCGCCAAAGGCCGCGTTCGTAGCATGCGCGCTCGTCAAAGCATGGTTGGTCCGATGGCAATGCTGTGCGTAACTTTGCTTCTGGGTTTCGGCGTCGTTGGCTTTATAGTTTACAAGACCTCTCGACCACCTCAACGAGCAAGTGAACTTGGGTCACAAGATGAAACTCTAATGTCAGAGACATTAACTGGTTCTGCACTATCGGGAGAGGACGTCTACAAAACCTTGTTAAAATCGACAGTTTTTGTGCTTATCACTGACGGGACCAGTTCTTACCAACCTCTCGGTGGCGGCAGCGGCGTGCTCGTCCACGGCCCGCGACGCTTAGTTCTCACCAATTATCATGTCGTTACCGATCGCAGTTCGGCGATAGTCTTTTTCCCACGATACGAACCGAATGGGGAATTGATCTCGCGTCCGAAATACTATAAGGACAACATCAAGAGTTTTGGGATTAAGGCGAGAGTGGTCTATCGCGATTCCAGTAAAGATCTCGCACTCCTCGAATTGCCATCGCTCCCTCCAAATGTAGTGCCAATTCCCTTAGCGACTCAGCCGGCTGCGACCGGATCTATGCTCTATTCGGCGGGTTCCTCTGGCGTCGAATACCCCGAGTTTTTAGGTACACTTTGGCGAATGTCCTCCGGTGAGGTTCGCGGCCGCAATTCGCAGAAGCTTACCGCAGTGAGTGCGGGCCAATTGAATACGGTCGATGCGATGCTACTGGAGTCGCAAAAGCCAGTGAATCCTGGAGACTCCGGTGGCCCGTCGGTCAATGCGGCGGGTGGCCTTGCAGGATTGGTATGCGCGTTAGATTTATCTCGCAATACAGTCAGCTTCGACATTGACATCGTTGAGATTGAAAGGTTTTTGAAAAGGTATGCCAATGAAGGACGATGGGTGTGGAATGGGCCACGCCTCGAATTCAAAAAGTGACGAATCTGGGCCAGATGATACTATCTTGCACGCCCCACCACACCATGCGAAGAGAAATGGAATGAGCGAAGATGAAATGGTTGTCTCTCTGGAATTATCCACTTGCCCGCATTGTGGCAAAGAGTTGCGAGCAGGCACTACTGTCCCCGACTTTGCTATCGAAGGTCAAGGGATTTCTACAACCACGATCTTTCAAGACTACGTTCCCGATGTGAAGCAAATTGAGCGTGGCGCAGAGGTCCAAACATCTCGTCGGCCGGTCAAAACTAACGACGTACCCATCCGTTCGCGTGCAGCAATGGTTGCACGACGTAGGGGCCCGCGTGTTTTTGGTGTTCGCCCAAGCTTCATCCTGATTACTGTTTGCATCCTCGTATGGTCGATTGTTGGCATTCGTTGGTGGATAGCGCAAACGCCTGTTGAAGAAAGCGTGCTTGCGGCTAACCAATCATGGCAAGGTAATCGGCGATAGTGTCCTATTCTGTGTATGCCTGATGGTTGTGACGCCCTTGCTCAGATAACGACTTGTAATGAAGCTCCACGCAACACCATCCGGATCACCTGCGGGTGGCAACGGAATCGCAGCGGCTCCTTGCCGCTGAGCCCACGCCCGACGACCATCACGGTGCCATTGTTCTCGAATACTCCCATGTCGTAGCGGCGGCCGTACCGGCTCGGGACGAAGATCGAACCGATGATCGGCACGCGAATTTGCCCGCCATGAACGTGGCCGCAAAGGATAAGGTCGAAGCCCTGTTTTTGTGCCCAGCGGAATTGGTCGGGGGAATGGCTGACGCCGATGCGGAAGCCGCCCTCGGGCACGGTCGTCGGCGCCGGGAACCACGGGGCCTCGTTTCCGGTGAAGACGCAGCGTTCCCCGCGGATGGTGATTTCGTGCGAACGCTCGCCGAGTACGGCATATCCGCACGTCTCCAGTTCTCGCCGCGTTCGCTCCGGGTCGTGATACGCATCGTGATTGCCAAGAATCGCCACGCCGACGTCGTTCCACGGCAAGCGCCCGAGGATCGGAACGATCCAAGCCCGATGCTCGTCGCTGTCGACATAGTCTCCGCCGAGCGCGACGATGTCGGGCTTTGGGAACTCCAGCAACCGGTCGATGATCGCATCGAACCAAATCTTCGACGGCGTGCCGTGGAAGTGCAGGTCGGACAGCAACAGAATCGACAGCCCGTCGAGGTTCGCCGGGAGCCGCGGCAACTTGAGTGACAACTCGGTGACATCGACTTTGAAGACGCAGTTACCGGGCAACCGGGTGAGCCAACTCCATTTGCCATTGCCGCGAACGACGGGGCCGAGTTGTTTCCACAGGTCGAGGGTTTCCGTGCGTGCGCTCAGGAGGCACTTCGGCTTCGGCCGCAGGTTGCGGGCGAGGGTGACGACGGGGAAAAACCATCCGCCCATAATGAGACAGATCCCCGAGTAGACGCGCATTGCCCATGGGATGTCGGCGAAATCTTTCGTGAGCGCGTACACCAGCCACGCGGCGAATGTGGCGAGGACGACGGCCGTGAAGAGCCTCCACGGCTTGAGGAAGCCCTTCGACAGCGACTGCGAATAGACGATGTTGAGCAGCGTCGTCCAGAGGCAGGCGTGCCCGACCCAGAGGACGACTGCGGTGAGGATGGCGAAGATGCTCATGGCGACTCTTGCTGTCGAACGTCGGAAGAAATTCCATCACGAGCCACCGGGCTTGTCCCGGTGGGCACCCGCCATCCCAAACCCACCGGGACAAGCCCGGTGGCTCGTCGGCGCGTGTCAGGTTCGGTAGGATCAGGGCGCCCCCTTCCGCCGGCCCATTAGCGACACCGCCACCAGCACGGCGAAGCTCAGCGGGATCGTCGCGATCCCCGGTTGGCTGAACGGCACGGGGGATTGCTCCGCCGGCAGGCCGTAGACATCTTTGAAGGTGTCGCCGCTGAGCAGAATCCACCCGAGCGACGTGAGCATGCCGACGGTGATCGACGCGATGATTCCGCTCGCCGTCGTGCGCTTCCAAAAAAGCAGCATCACGAGCGCCGGCAGGTTCGCCGAGGCCGCGACGCTGAACGCCCAGCCGACGAGGAAGTTCACGTTCATCTTCTCGAAGACGATCCCGAGCGCCACGGCGATCAACCCGACGCCGATGGATGAGAGCTTGCCGATGCGGACCTTCGCGCCGTCGGTGAGGGTCAGTTTCAGCGTGCCGCCGAGTAGGTCGTGGACGATGGCCCCGCTCGCGGCGACGATCAACCCGCTAACGGTGCCCAGCACGGTGGTAAAGGCGACTGCGGAGATCAGCGCGAACGGCCACGTGCCGAAGCTCTTGGCGAGCAGCGGGGCGGCCATGTTGGAATTCGTCACGTCAAGGTTGCCGCCGGTCATCGCCCCGAGGCCCAAAAATAGCGTGAGGATGTAGAAGCCGCCGATGGTGGCGATGCCGACGACGGTGCTCTTCCGCGCCGCGGCGGCGTCCTTCACGGTGTAGTAGCGGATGAGGATATGCGGCAGGCTCGCGGTGCCGCAGAACAGCGCCAGCATCAGCGAGACGAAATTGAGTTTTGCCGGGATCGAGTCGCCCTGAATGCCTTTGAACGTCGGACTGTTGCCGGGGCGCAGCACATCGGCCCCGGAGGTCGGCTTCGGCGTGTAGGTCGTGGTCTTCGTGCCATCGTCGGCCGTGACGGTCTTCGCCGTCCAAAGCACCACTTCGCTATCGCGCAGGGTGCCGAGGAACTCGACCGGGTTCAGCGGGCCGGTCTCCGAGGCGCCATGCGGCAGCTTCGAAATGTGCCCCACGGGGCGCAGGTCGGTCTCACCTTCGCCCCGGCCTTGGGGAAGGCCGTTGATCAATTTCTTACCGTCGGGTCGGATCGTGACCGTCTGCGGTTGCAAGCTTTCGGCGCTGGCGTCCGCCTTCAACCCGCGCTGGAGGATCATCACCGTCAATCCGGCGGCGAACAGCACCAGCAAACCGCCTTTGATGAACTGCACCCACGTCGTGCTCGCCATGCCGGCCGTGGCGACGATCAGCGTGACCACCGCCCCGACGATGCAGACCCCGGCCCAATGCGGGAAACCGAGCAGCGGGCGGATGAGCACCCCCGCGCCGACCATCTGTGGGATGAGGTAGAAGACGCTGACGACGAGCGTGCTGATCGCGGCGGTGAGCTTGATGCCGCGCGAGTTGAAGGCTTTGTCGAGTGCGTCGGCGAAGGTGTACTTGCCGAGGCGTTTGAGCGGTTCGGCGATCACCAAGAGCGCCACGACCCAACCGCCGAGGAAGCCGATGGAGTAGAGGAAGCCATCGTAGCCGTAGAAGGAGATCATCCCGCAGATGCCCAGGAATGACGCGGCGGAAAGATAATCGCCGGCGAAGGCGACACCGTTGACGAACCACGGCACCCCGCCGCCGGCGGTGTAGTACCCGGCGGCGCTGCGCGTCTTGCGGCCGAGGTAGAAACTGAGCGCGAGGGTGAAGAGCACGAACGACGCGAAGACGGCGATGGCCAGCGCCGAGGGATCGGGGATCATTTCGAGGCCCCGTGCGGCTTCCGGCAGAGGCGGGCGTAGAGCAAGGCGATGACGAACGCGCCGAGGATCAGCGCGAATCCGGAGACGACGGCGGCATTCAAACCGCCCGGTAGGACGGTGTCCATCGCCGATGGTGCGAAGGCGTTCACGAGCACGAAGCCGGCGTAAAAGGCGAGGTACACCGCGAATAGGATCAGTCCGACCCGGGCGTTCCGCCGTTCGGTGCCGGGGTCGCGCGGCTCAACAGGCGTCGGAACATGATCGAGCATCGGCTTCCATCCGGGATAGGCGAAGAGGTGACGATACCGAAGATGGCGGTGCGAAACAACCGATCGGGCGAGAAACAATGCTTTGGTAGCGGTAGCGATTCCGCACTGGTAAGATACCTGCATTCCCAATGCGGAGGGCCGGTGATGTCCACGGCAATGCTCGAACCGGAAACGAGAGAATGGACCGCAGCGAGATTGCGCGAGCTCGCACCGGAGCAGCGCGACGAAATCCTTGCCGCGGCGGCGGAACGCGCGTTCGATGACTACACCAGCGACACCAATTTGACGGAGTTCAATGCCTATCGCGAAGGGGATTTGCATGGGCGCAGCTCAAATACCGAACCGCGGTGAAATCTGGCTGGTCGATTTCGACCCGGCGGTCGGTTCGGAGATCCGCAAGATTCGCCCGGCATTGGTAGTGAGCTTGGATTCAATCGGCCGACTGCCTCTGCGCTTGGTCGTGCCGATCACGGATTGGAAATCCCGTTATTCTTCGTTCCCTTGGTTCACAGAACTCCCGGCGAATGCTACGAACGGGCTCCTCAAGAACTCGGGTGCAGACTCCTTCCAAACCAAATCGGTTGCCCTCGCGAGATTTGTCCGTCGCCTCGGAGTCGTCACACTGGTCCAACTCGATTCGGTTTCGGGTGCCGTGGCCCTCTGCGTGGGCGCTCCGTAGCTTTTTCCCGTTACCTACAACCACGCCATCAATTTGACGCCGACGGCGATCAGCACCGCCCCGGCGAGCATCATCGCCGCGAGGCGCAGGGTTTCCCGGCTCGAACGGCGGGCGAAGAGGCGATCCATCTCGGCTTGGTCGCCCGCTTCGACGGCGATTTGCAACGCCCACTCGTAACGACCTTCCGGGTAATCTTTGGCTTGCTCCTCGCTCAGCGTCCCCGCCGGCAGCATCGCCGGCGGATCCGGCATCGCCCAAATTTGGAAGCCGAGTTCGTCGGAAAAAGCCAACGTCGCGGGCCAAATTTCGCACCGGCTCTTGATCGGTAGCAATTGCCAGATCGTCCGCAGGATTGTCTCGGTCGAATCCGTGTGCTTCAAGCAAATCCGCCCGCCGTCGAGGAGGGCTTGCGTGCTCCCGTACAAGAAAGGCCCGTCCGCAGTTTTGAGAATCTCGCGGATCGCCTCGACGTTCCGCGGCGGCAGTGGTTCCGGGGGCCATGCCAAGGCCGGGGACTCGCCGCGTTGCACCCAATCGACGGGGAATCGGTCGTCGATGGCGAAAGGGTCGCCGAGAAGATCGTAGAGCGGCTTGCCGAGGACGAGGAAGCGGAAGCCGAGGTCGCCGGAGGGCAACCCCGCGACCCGCACCACGGCGACGTGCTCCCGGCCGACGGGTAGCGCAAAGAGGCCCGATGTCACCGCGGTGTCCGTCGGTTTCTGGCCGAAGCGCACAACCGCGAGCCGCGCGGCCTCCTCCCAAGCGAAGGGGAACCCCTCCGACTTAGCCAACGTGCGTGGCCCGGTCGCCTCGGCGGCGATGAGAGCGTGGGAAATCGACAACTCGACGGCCATACGTTTCAATCCAACAGGGGCATCGCCTTCTTGAAATCGATCTCTTTGATCGCGCGGATCCGGTCGTACTCGCGTTCGAGCGCCGCGATCTCCACTGCGGCGGCGGCTTCCTCGGCCAGGGTAATCCGCCCCCACTTTTTACGGCGCTCGAGTTCGCGCAGCGCGTTCAAATACCGCGATTGCGCCGTCATCCAGTTCGGCAGTTCCACGAATCCGAACCGGGCGTGCCAGGCGTTGCTCGATTCGTTCGCCAGCGAGGCGCAGCTCTTGAGCGTCCGGTGCCCCGCCGCCGCCAAACGGTTGACGGCGAAGGTGGCCGCAGCCGTCGCCAGACCGTTGCGAAATCGGTCCGGCCGGGAATACAGGCAATCGAGGAGCGGACCGCCCTCCCGGATTTTCACGAGGGCCGCCGCGGCGATGCGATCCCCGTCGAGCGCGACGCAGGAAGCGTTGGGGCACCACTCGCCGCGCTTCTCGCCGAAAAATCCCTCGAAGTAGTCCCGCGCCGCTTTGCGGTAAGCCGCCATCGGGTAGCCGCAATAGTCCGGGGCATACCGGAAGGCGTCCAAAAAAGCAGCGAGCAACTCCGGGCAGTCGAAGGGGCGGACGGGCCGGATTTCAACACCCGTGGCTTCGACCCGCGACCCGAGTTCGAGTTCGAAGATGCACGTGGCATACGACGGGCGAACGTGGGCCGAACCGCCGTAATATTCTCGTTTCCAGCCGGCGCGCCACGGTACGCTGCGCTCGAAGGTCTCGAACGCCATCTTCCGGTGGATCGGCCGCAGCCGGTAGGGGCGTTTGAGGGCCATCAGGCGTTCGCCAGCACCCGCAGTTCGCGGGGCAGCGGGAACTTGACGTGCTCCTCGCGGATGACGCGGTTCTCGACGGTCGCGGCGAAGCGATCCCGAAGGAACGCGATGCAATCTTGCACGTGCTCTTCGGGCGCGCTCGCCCCGGCCGTGACGAGCACCGTGTCGCCGGGGCGGAACCAGTCCTCCCGCATTTCCTCGACGCGGTCGATCAGGTGCGCCCGCCGGCCTTTCTGCAGGGCGATCTCCGCGAGTCGGTTGCTATTGGAGCTGTTCTGACTCCCCAGCACGATGACGATGTCGACCTCGGGGACCAGTTCCGTGACGGCTTCTTGGCGGTTCTGCGTGGCGTAACAAATGTCGTCTTTGCCCGGCCCGACGATCTGCGGGTATTTCGCTTTCAGCGCCGCGATAATCCCCTTGGTCTCGTCGACGCTCAGCGTCGTCTGCGTGAGGAACGCGATCTTCGCATCGGCGGGGACGACCATGCTCGCGACGTCGCCGGCGTTCTCGATCAAGACCATCGCGGCCGGGGCTTCGCCCATCGTGCCGATGACTTCGTCGTGCCCCTCGTGGCCGATGAGCACGATGGTGTACCCCTCCTTCGCGTACTTGATCGCCTCCATGTGAACCTTCGTGACCAAGGGACAGGTGGCGTCGATGGCCCGCAACTTCCGGGCTATAGATTGTTCGCGGATCTCCGGCGAAACACCGTGCGCGCTGTAGAGCACCGTGCCGCCTTCGGGGACCTCGGAGATGGAATCGACGAAGACGACCCCCTTCGCCGTGTAGAGTTCGACGATGGGCCGGTTGTGCACGATTTCGTGATAGGCGTAGATCGGCGTGCCGAAGAATTGGATGGCCTTTTCGAGCGCGTCGATGGCCATGTTCACCCCGGCGCAGAAGCCGCGCGGATTGGCCAAAAGAATGTGCATCGCGGGAACCTCGGTCGAGTCCTTTCCCTCAATCTATTCCCGCGCGGCCCAGGCTGCGACAACCTTTCCGGATGCACCCGAATTCTCGATGTCGTTCGCAGACGACCCCGCTCTCACAGCATCGGTCCAAGACGAGCAAACATCCCGCCTCTTTGCCAGTCCGATGCCAGCGGCCACAAGAAGGTTTCTCGGTGCCGCTCCGTATAATGTTTCTAGCTTACGCGAGTACCGGGGTTTGGGATGGCTGCCGAGAATTTGACCAAATTGGCCGATTTGATCGGGCGCGAGCGGGAGACCTTGCTGGCCGATTGGCGCCGGCAGATCTGCGAACTCCCTTCCGCCAAGTGCCTCGACACGCCGACGTTGAACGATCATATCCCCGCGTTCATCGACGAGCTCGCAGTCGCCTTTCGACGAGCGCTCGACGCATCCATTTCCGATCAACTCATCGAATCCACGCCGCCGGAGCACGGTCGGCAGCGCTTCGTCGACGGCTTCGACATCGTCGAAGTGGTGGCCGAGTACAACATCCTGCGCGGCTGCATCCACGATCTCGCCGAGCGCCACGGCTTAGGATTAATCGGCCGGGCCTTCCACATCCTCAACCGCGTCTTCGACGGCGCCATCGGCTTGGCCGTGCAGACCTTCGCCGTCCGGCAAGCGCTCGAAGTCCAGCACCGCCGCGAGGAATACTTGGCCTTCGTCGCCCACGATCTCCGCACGCCGTTGAACGCCATCGGGCTGTCGGCCAAAGTGCTCGAACTCAAATTCATCCGCCCGGATACGGAACCCGGCTCGGTGAAAATGTTGAAATCGCTCCAGCGCAACGTCCGCCAGATTTCGGCTCTGGTCGAAAAAGTATTGAAAGAAAGCGCCCACGTTCAAATGAACGGCGGCGTCCGGCCGGAGTGCCGGGAACTCGATTTGTGGTCGCTGGTCGAGGGCCTCACCCACGACCTCCAAGCCGTGGCGGGAACGTCGAGCACGCGCCTCGTGAACGGCGTCCCGGAAGAATTGAAAGCCTTCGCCGACGCCGGCTTGCTGACCCGGATTTTCCAAAACCTCATCGCCAACGCCATCAAATACACGCCCCGCGGCGAGGTGGTCATCGGCGCCCATCTCGGGGATGCGGACGCGGTCGAATGCTGGGTCGCCGACAACGGCGAGGGCATCTCCGCCGACCTCATCACGAAAATCTTCGACAAGCTGGAAACCGACCCGGACAAAGAAGGCGGCCTCGGCCTGGGGCTGGCCATCGTCAAAACCTTCGTCGAAGCCCACGGCGGCGCCGTCGTTGTCGAAAGCGAGCCGGGCAAAGGCTCGACCTTCCGCTTTACCCTGCTGGGCCGCACGGCGGGGGCTTGATCGAATTGCGGAGATTTTGCAACTGGCAAACGGTAGACTCACCACATGACGTCCTCGACCTCTGCCGCATGCTTTGGGCCGAAGCCGACCCGAAGGGCACTTTGCATACATTTGAATACAGTGTGCAAAAGGACGGCGGCGGGCAAAGCTTCGCCGACGTCTGGAAGAAGGATCATTTCGGGTTGGGAGTACAAGGGGAAGAAGAAGAACCTCGTCGATGCTTTCCGCCAACTTTCGCAGTACCGCGAACTCGCGGAAGCTCTCGCAACTGCTCGCCGACCTCTTCGCGAAGATGGCGAAGGGCGGCTTTTTCGGAAGCGAAGAGATCCTCCACTTCAACGGCGGCCTCTTCGCCGATGCCGAAGTCATCGACCTCGATACTGCGGAAATGGCGAACTTGGTCGAGTCGGCGAAGCACGATTGGTCGAACGTCGAGTCGTCGATCTTCGGCACGCTCTTCGAGCGCATCTTGAACCCAGACAAGCGCAGCCAACTCGGCGCCCACTACACGGGCAAGGACGACATCCTCACGCTGCTCCGGCCCGTGATGGAAGCCCCGCTGCGGCGCGAATGGGGGGCGGTCAAAGTCGAAATCGAAAAGCAAGCTCTGGTCGCCGAATGCCCCGCGAAGGTGAAGAAGCGGATCGCGAGCTCCCGACCGATTTGCACGGTCGCTTGCAGGATGCCATCGGGCTTGTACGGCTTGTCCCGGCGGGCCTCCGCCGTCACGGTCCAACCGGGACATGTAGGGTGGTTCGTCAGTGAAGTACTTGTCCCCCTCACCTTCTTCTCCGGAATAATCTCGGGACTTCCCATCAGCCGACTTGTCAAACCTAATACCTTGTCTGCAGGGCATATGTCAGAGCAATACCTTCAAGAGTGCCAACGTGTCTAATCGCCGCACCGCCTTCACGCTCATCGAACTGCTCGTCGTCATCGCCATCATCGCCATCCTGATTGGGCTCCTCCTCCCGGCCGTCCAGAAGATCCGCGAGGCCGCCGCCCGCACCAAGTGTCAGAACCACCTCCGCCAGTTTGGCATCGGCCTGCACAACTACGAGAGTACGAATGGTTACCTGCCGTCGAGCGGTCAAGGGACGAACTATGCTACAACCCCTGCGTCCGTAGCGTTTGAGCTGCACTCCACGTTCACCCTGCTCCTCCCCTATATCGAGCAAGACAACGCCTACCGCCAGTTCGACCTGACCAAGGCTTACAACGCCACCCCCGGCAACCAGGCCGCGGCGAAAACGGTTCTCACCCTCCTCATCTGTCCGAGTAACCCGCTGCGCCCCGAGCCTAAAGACTCCCAGGGGTACGGATGCACCGACTACGGCCCCGTGTACTACGTGGACGTGGACCCGGTGACCGGGGATCGAAACAAGTTCACCCGGGCCGACGGCGGCCTCATCCTCGGGAAGCAATCGGTTCTCTCCATCACTGACGGCACGAGTAACACCATCGCCATCGGGGAGGATGTTGGGCGGAACGAGACGATGACCATGCCTTACCCCGACCCGCTTGGGGGGCTCCGGCAAATCCACCGGTGGGCCGAGCCGGATTGTGCGTATGGCATTTCAAAGGGCATCAACAACAACCGTTGGCCGATGGGTGGTCCCCCGTCCTGTCCGTGGGGAACCAACAACTGCGGTCCGAACGAGGAAATCTTCAGCTTCCACACGGGAGGGGCTCACGTCGTCTTCTGCGACGGGCACGTCGCTTTTCTGCGGGACACGATGGATGCTCGGACCCTCCGCAAGCTCGTCACGCGGGCCGGGGGGGAAGTGGTCTCGGAGACCGATTGACAACTGGCTCAATCCGCCGGAGTGGATGCGGACGGAAGTCCTCGAATTCCCCGGCTCGACAATCGATCATTCCACGGATCCTCGAGTCGTTCCGGCCGACCCCAATTTCTAGCCTCGTCGCAAGTCGTTACCGGCGCTAGTCATTCCGAAACGAATTTTGCTTTCCGACGATTTCGTCGCTTTCCGATGGAGGGTGGGGGTAACTCGTCGGAAAGCACTTCGGCACGCCCCACGACCGTTCCGTATACTTCCCAAATGCCCCCTGCCGACCCCGACCGCGAATTCGGCGTGCCGTTCCCCGGCGCGACCGTCGATCCTTTGTTGTGGACTCAGACCGCGCTGAAAGCGATGCCGGCCGAAGGTCGGCTCGACTGGCCGGCGCTGTTCGGCCGCGCGGCGCCGGTCGTCCTCGATGTCGGCTGCGGCAACGGCCGGGCGCTCATCGCCAGCGCCCTCGCCCGGCCGACGCACGATCATTTGGGCATCGACATTCTCCCCGTGGTCATCCGGTACGCCCGCAAACGCGGGAACCAGCGCGGCCTGCCGAACTTGAAGTTCGCCGTGCTCGGCGGCTCGGAACTCCTCGAGCAATTCGTGCCACCGGGGAGCGTTTCCGAAATCCTTTGCTACCATCCGCAACCGTATTACGATCCGGCCCTGGTTCACAAGCGGCTCATCACGCCGGGGTTCTTGGCCAATGCGCACCGGTCGCTGGTGCCGGGCGGATTGTTCGTCATTCAAACCGACAACCCCGGCTACTGGAAGTACATCCGGGCCATCGCGCCGGTCTTCTTCGACTTCACCGAACACCCCGGCCGCTGGCCCGACAGCCCGAAAGGGCGGACACGCCGGGAGATCATCGCGATGAAAAATAAGCTGCCGGTCTTCCGCGGCACCGGCGCGGCGAAATTGAATCTGAGCGAAGCGGACGCGCTCGCGTTGGCCGAGGCTCTGCCCGCACCGACCTTTGACGCCGACCGGCGGTTGCGCGACTTGGATCGGATCGGGTGATCTTCGCCTTTCGCACACCTTGCCGGGCTTCTCCGCGACGCGGACAATGCCCCACACCCTTCCCTACGGCTTTCGGAGTGTCCCGTGAAAATCGGCATGAACCTGCTTTTGTGGACCGGCTTCGTCACCGAGGCCGAGTTTCCCATCCTCGCCAAAATCAAAGCCGCTGGTTTCGACGGCGTCGAGCTGCCATTATTCGACGGCACCGCCGAACATTACAAAATGATCCGCGCCGAGCTGGATCGACAGGGTTTGGCCTGCTCGACGGTCACCGTGATGAACCCGGATACGAACCCGATCAGCCCCGACGCGAGCATCCGCCATGCGGCCGTGGAGCGGTTGAAGTGGGCCATCGAGATGAACCAAATCCTCGGCAGCGTGGCGATGTGCGGGCCGTACCACTCGCCGTTGGGCGTGTTCAGCGGCGCCGGGCCGACCGCCGTTGAGAAGGGGCACGCCGTCGAAGTGCTGCGGAAGGCGGCCGAGTTCGCGGCGCAGGCGAAGTTGACGCTCGCCATCGAATATCTCAACCGCTTCGAGTGCTACTTCCTGACGACCGCGGCCGACGCGCGGGCGCTGGTGAAGGCGGTCGATCACCCGAACTTCCGCTGCATGTACGACACCTTCCACGCCCACATCGAAGAGAAGTCCCAAGCCGCCGGGATCGCCGCGTGCCAGGACGTGTTCGCCCACGTCCACATTTCGGAGAACGACCGCGGCACCCCCGGCACCGGCCAAGTCCGCTGGGACGAAGCCTTCCAAGCCATCCGCAGCACCGGCTACGACGGCTGGTGCGTCATCGAAGCCTTCGGCCGGGCACTCCCGGATTTGGCCGCCGCGACTCGCGTCTGGCGGGATCTGTTCCCCTCACCGGACGAAGTGTACACGAAGGGGATCGCCTTCATCCGCGAGAAATGGGCGGCGGCGAAGTAATAAGAGGCGCGAAGCTGCGTTGAGCCCGGCATCACAAAGGTGTGATCCCGGGTCTTTGCAGCACCATGCCCCAGTGC
The DNA here is from genome assembly GCA_025352235.1 of Fimbriiglobus sp. Taxonomy (GTDB): domain Bacteria; phylum Planctomycetota; class Planctomycetia; order Gemmatales; family Gemmataceae; genus JALHQU01. The sequence goes on along the minus strand of JANXTU010000061.1, from coordinate 7,427 downwards.
CAAGAACAGCAGCAAAGGTCTTCGCCCCGGACGAACTCGAAGCCGGCTTCTTCGGCCCATCGACGGCACTGGTCGAGCGGCGGGCGGATCGCGAGCGCCGGGCCGCGCGGCGTTGCCGGGTCGTGCTTCCAGTGGATGGCCCCGAGTCGGCCACCGGGGACCAATGCGCGATAGGCTTCCCGGAGCAACGCCACCGGGTCTTCGACGTGCAGGATGTTGAATAGCATCGCGTACCCGACGCTACCGTCGGGCCGACCGCAACCGTCGGCGATGAAGTCCCGTTCTTCGGCCGCGACGTTGCGAACGCCCGCAGCCAGGGCGCGTTCTCCGGTGGCGACGATCATGGCGGGATCGATGTCGAGGGCGTAGATGGTGCCGCTCACGAGTTCGGCGGCGGGGATCGTGAACAACCCGTAGCCGCAGCCGAATTCGACGACGTCGATCGGGCCGTTGCAATCGAGTTTCCCGACGATGCATCCCGGGTTGAAGAACGTCTCCCAGTAGGCCTCGTCCGGCATGCCGCTCTCGCGGATCTTCGCCATCAGCTCACTCCTCCGCCCGGCAAACCAACCCGCCCGTCAACGTCTTTTGCACCGGGCACCGAGACGCCGCCGACCTCAGTGCGCTGCGCTGGTCGTCGCTGAGGGTACCCCGAAATTCCAGCGTGTAAATCAACAGGACGTCGGGCGGACTCCCGCGATCCAATCGGACTTCGACCGCGACCGATTCCAAGGGAATCGCGTGTTTCTCGGCGTACATTTCGCACGTGATGGCCAGGCAAGTCGCCAGCGCCGCCTCCACCAGTTCGTGGGGGCCGAAGCCATTCCCGCGCCCCCCTTTCGCCTCGGGCACGTCGGCGGCGGCCTGCACCGCCCCGTTGGTGAAGGTCGCGCGGTGGGGGACACTCGAAGTTTCGGAACGGATCACGGGATTCTCCGGTGGAACGACTTTACGGTAACAGGTGCGCTTTGAGCATGAGCGGGCCGCGATCTTTCAACAGCGTATCCCAGATTTCCTTGTCGGACTTCCCCTTGCCGATGAAATCGCGGATCTCATCGCGGGTGAAGTTGGGCATTCCGCAGCCGTTCGGATTGCAACTGGCGAGCGTGTAGAACATGCCGGTGCAGGTGTCTTTGCCGATGCGGCACGAGCAATAAATACTCGCCAAGAACCATTCGACGCGCTCCTCCTTCGTCCGTTCGCGGCCGAGGTCGGGCGGGTATGGTGACTCGTCCACCTCCTTATCGGGCGTCGCGATTTTCAAACGGATGCGCTGTCCCGCTTTCAGTTCGCTCGCTTGCAATTCGCCCACGACCAAGCGCAGCTGCGTCCGTTCCCGCCAAGGCGATACCGACTTCACGATGGCTGGAATCGGCGTCTCGCCCTGTAGTTCCACGGCGTCGCCGGCTTTCAGGGACCGCCCCCAACGCATCGCTTCGTGATCGAGGAGTAGGTCGAGTTCCCCGCTGAAATTGTGGACGAAGGCGAGGGAGCCGGGCATCCCTTCGGCAATCCAGAGTTTGCGCAGCCATTGCTTTTGAGCCGATGGATCGACCGCAACGGTCTCGGGTTTCGCCTTGGCCAGCGGGTCGAACCGGATTTCGGCGGCGCTCGCGGCATCCGCGATCATCGCTACCGAGATCGGGTTTTTGTTGCGGTCGAGTTTCAACCAGACCCAGACTTTGTCCCCGGCTTTGAGTTGTTCGAGCCGGCCCCACCAGCCTGCGATCTTCACCTCGGCGTCCGGTTCGACATTCCACACCTTGGCCAACTTTTCGCCGTCGAGCAGCAGCGTGACCGTGTGCGCTTTCGCATCGACGGCCCGAACGACGCCGAACGGCTTGGGCAATAATCGGAGGAACTCGGCCTTACCCGCGATCATTTTGACTTTGTCGTTCGCGCTCGGCTTGGGCTTCTCGTCGACTTGCGTCTGCGGGTACTCCGCCGACCACGCGAACCATTTGCAAGCCACGCTATCGATCCATTCGAGAGTCCAACCTTTCAGTTCGCCGTCGATGCCGCGGCCGTCGATGCCCCACGTGGTGCTGGTTTCGGCGTCCGCGATCGCGCCGTTCTTCTCGAGGAAGGTCAGCGTCCGACCCAGGACGACTTTGCCATCCGGCAGGGGTTGCCCGGCGTCGGCTGGCGAGACGCCGTTCTTGTCCGGCTTCGGGCCCTTCCACTTCCGGGGTTGGCTCGCCACGGGCTTATAAGCGGAGCCGCCGAAAAGCACGATGTCCGTGTCGCCGAGATGATCCGTCTTCAATCTCGGCGAACCCTTGACCGGATAGGCCTTGGCAATCGCGCCTATGCGGACGCCGAGTACCGGTTCATCCGCGTTCAGTCGCGCGTCGATTTTCGTCGGGCGCGTCTTCACCGAGTCGAGATTCGCCTCCGTCGGCAGTTCCACGGGCTTGAATTTGTCGTGCATTTCGTAGGCGACCGCGTTGGGGTTGCGGGCCATCGCCTCGCTCCACGTGCTGGCGAGGGTCGGCACGACCGGCAGGCGCGTGCCCTTCCGAGGCCCTTCCAGACCGAGGCCGCTGAGGGCCGAGAAGACCGTGCCGTCGGTGGAATCTCGCATCGTCAGGATGCCGTTGTGCCAACCCTGCACGACGAAGTTGTAGTTGGGGGCGAACCCGCGGATGAACCCGGCGTCCGGGTCGTAGACGAAGACGCCGTAGCTGTCCGAGATGACACGGTACTTGCTCAGGAAAAAGCGGACGGGGATCGCCCCGCCGTCGGAGTAACCGCGGATCCAACAGAGCGCCGGCTCGGACGGTTTGAGTTCGTCCTTGCGGCGCTTCGCTTCGTCGACGCAGTGGGAACAATTCGGGTTCACCAAGGTCGGAAACAGGCTCGGCTTCGAAGTGACCGGAAGTTCGTCGGCCGAGACCGACGTGGCGAGTACGGCGATAGCGAGAAGATGCCGCATGGGAATCTCGGAGGGGGAAGTTGCCGGTATCTTACCCTTTGGCGCCCCGTTCGCCCCGTTTGCGTTGGCGGTAGTATTTCAAACCCGGCAAAAAGAACGACAGCGCGGAGACGACGCCGAACATCAGATGGCCGACCTGCGGCAGCGCCGCCATGCCGATGGCCGTGGCCAAGTACGCCCCGACCCAGATGTAGAATTGGCCGGATAGCGTGCCGGCTTTGAAGAAGAAGACCATCGCGGCCACGACCGCGAGGACCGGCGAGAGCGTCAAGCTCGGTAGACCTTGCACGACCTCGATCAAGAACAAGCCAACGCTCGCGACGGTCCCCCCGGCCCAAGCGTGCGCGATCTGCCGTTCGACGAACAGCACCGGCCCGCCCCGGCGCCGCAACCGCCAGAAGATCGTCCCCCACGTCAGCAGTCCCGCGCCCCAAAACGCGAGATAGTACAAGTGCGAGGTGATGTGCGACCACGCCATGATTTGGGTCACGATGCACAAGACGAAGATCGCCGCACTGTGCCACATCCAGAGCAGACCCCAGTTTTCGAGCACCGCCGCGTGGTGCGTCTCACGCAGTAACCGCGACACGAACGACCCGAGGCTACCGTGCGCGATGCTGAGGCGATCACCGGCTTGGTAAGCTTCCAAATCTTTCGCCAATCCACCGGCGCTCGAATAACGCAACTCCGGCGGCTTCTGCAAACACTTCAAGCAGATCAACTCGAGATCGCGATCCACCGACGGGTTCAAATCCCGCGGCGGAATCGGATCTTGCTCCAACACCAACAGCAGGGTGTCGAGCGGGTGCGAGGTTTGAAACGGCGGCCGGCCCGTCAGCAATTCGTACAGGATTGCCCCGAGCGAATAGACATCCGCCGCCGGCGTCAGGTCCTTGCGGCTCCCCGCCTGCTCCGGCGACATGTAACTCGGCGTGCCGACGACGGCACCGGTCCGCGTCAGCGATTCGGTCGAATCGAATTGCTTCGCCAAGCCGAAGTCGGTTACTTTGGGGGTGAGTCCGCCGCTGCCCGAATCGGAACCCGAATCCGAACTCATCAAGATGTTGCTCGGTTTCAAGTCGCGGTGGAGGACGCCCTCTTCGTGGGCGTGCTGGACGGCCTGCGCGATGATCGCGACGATCCGCGCCGCCTCGCGATTCGGCAGTGGCCCTTCGGTATCGACCCGCTGCGCGAGCGTTGGCCCCGGGACGTACTCCATGCAGAAGTAAGCTTGGCCCTCGTGCGCGCCGACTTCGTACACGGTCACGATGTTCGGGTGGTGCAGTCGGGCCGCCGCCGCAGCTTCGGCTTGGAAGCGCGCGCCGTCGTCGGCGCTGGCGAGGTGCGCCTCGCGGATCATTTTGAGCGCGACGATCCGATTCAACGATTTTTGCCGGGCCCGGTAGACGACCCCCATGCCGCCGCGGCCGAGTTCGCTCAGTAGCGTGAAGTCCCCGAAGTCGCGCGGGAGTGCCGGCGGCGCGGATTCGACCGTCGGTTGCGTCGGGCGGTGGATCGTGATGGGCGGTCGCTGAATCAATTCGGCGAACTGCGCGACGGCCCATAATTCGCGGAGTTCCCCCGCCAAATCCGGGCGCCGCCGGGCGACCGCGTCGACATCGGCGCTCCCGCGCTGCCGGTGTTGATCCGAAAGCGCGCCGAGCAGTACCGCCAGTTCTTCGTCCCGATCCACGAATCATCTCCCCCTCGAAACGATTACCGATACGCTTCAATGTATCCAAGGAGCCCGGTCGTGAAATCCGTCGACTATGGTACGTTCGCCGAGCGACTCGCCGCCCGCGAAGACCGCTGGAGTTTGATGACCGAATTCCAAAAGGCTTGGAAGATCCCGCGCACCGGCGCCGCGATTGTCGCGACGGCGACGCTGAACCGCGCCGAGAAACGACTGGGCTTCGCGTTGCCGCTCGCTCTCCGGGAGTGGTATCAACTCCCGGGCAATCCCTATCGATTGAAGCCGCGCATCTTCTGGAGCCACATGGTCTGGCCGAAGGAACTCGCAGTCTGGCCGGCGCGGGCCACGAAGAAGGGCTTAATCGTCTTCAAAACCGAATACCAAAACTGCTGCGAATGGGCCTTTCGCGTCGCCGACGCCCATCTCGACGACCCGCCCGTTTACTACGGAACCACCGACAGCGAAGCAGGGGAGAAACCCGAAGATTGGCAACTCCAATCCGACACGCTGTCCGGCTTCTTCCTCCAACTGCTGATGGTTCGCTCGGTCGATTTCGCCTGCACCTACCACGCCTGCAAGACGAAAGCGACCACCGCAGATTGGAAGAGAGTCGGCAAGCACTTCGCCGATCTCGGCTTCCCGCCATGGCTCGAATACGGCGAGAAGTGCCGGCTTCTCGGTGGAACCGATTGTTTACTGCTGACCCGAACGAATCCGCCATGGGGCAGTGCGAAGGATTTGGTTCTCAACGCCCGCAGCTCGGCGGCGCGCCTGCGGGCCACCGAAAGCACCGGCATCAAGTGGGATCATGTCCAAGACATCAAGAACCCCTTTTGAAGACCGCGGCGGCGGATCGGGTATGACAACGATTCTTGGAGCCACGGGGGAATGACTTGTGAATCCAAGCCCGGGGAGGCACCTGAAATCGGACGTAACTCCTTGCCGCGCTAGGTCGTTCCGAAAGTCGGACGTCATTCCACGATAGGGTATGTGGGTTCACGCTGGAATGACGACTCCAAGAATCTTTGCCACACCCCCGAATTCCAATTCCGCTGGACAGGCCCGCCGGGGTTGCTATCGTCCGCGACTCTCGGGTATTCCACCCTCCGGCGAGGTCGCAATCATGGCGAAGTGTTTCTACGGACTACTCTTGTTCGCCGGCGTCGGCCTCGGTTGCTTGGCGATGTTGGTGTTCCAAGGGAATCCGCAACCGCTGCGGGCCGCGTCGAACGACCGCTACCAAGATTACGTCATGGCCACCGGGGCCGTGAGCATCAGCGCGAAGATCCAAACCGACGGCGTGTGGATGCTGGATTACAAATCGGGCAAGTTGCTCGCCACGGTCATCGACAAATCGCAGGGGAAAATCATCGGCTGGGCCGAGGTCGACCTCGTCGCGGAATTCGAAGTCGCCCCGAAGCAGGATGTCCACTTCATGATGACGACGGGTTACATCACGCAGGGGCAATCGGCGTTGTACCTCGCGGAAACAACGACGGGCAAATTCGGCGTCTACACCATGGGACCGGGGCCCAACGGCAACGGGATCTCCATCCGCCGCCACGATTTGTCGTCGTTCCGCAGCCCGCCGAAGGCCGGCCAAGAACCGGCCAAAGTCGACGATCCGAAACAACCGGCCATCATCGTCCCGGTGCCGAAAGGCTGATTTCAGCAGGATCGACCAAATGACAAAAGCCCCCGGCGTTCCGGGGGCATTTGTCATACACGGACACCAATGGAGAAGAGGGGATTCGCTCCCAGCCGTTTTCGGAACCCCTTGCCGTAGAGTCATTTGCGCCGCAGCTCCTGAAGGCTACAGCACTTGCGATCTTGGTGTTCGTGCTGGTCCTTTGCGGTTGTTTGGCGTCATCGGGCATCCTTTCCAGCACAAATCCAGCACAGCCGAGCGGAGTTCGAGTACGCCGATCACGCCGTTTCGGGATCGCGGCCCGATCGTAACGGGCTGCAGCAGATGCTGGCTGCGGCACGGCGGGGCGACTTCCAAATCCTGTACTTCGAAAGTCTCTCCCGCCTCGCGCGGTCTTACGTCATCTCGTCCTCGGTGATCACCGAACTCGTCTACGGCTGCCGGATCCGCATCATCAGCACGTCGGAGGGGGTCGATTCCGCCCGGGACGGCTGGCAGCTGATGGCCATGTTCCGCTCGTGGATGCACGGCGAATTCCTCAAGCAGCTCCGCGAAGCCGTCCTGCGCGGGCAGGAGGACGCCGTGCTCAACGACAACTCCGTCGGCGACTGGCGCCTCGGCTACCGCACCGACCCGATCCCGGGTTCCGAGACGGCGCGGCAGGGCCGACGCCCGAAGCCGCGGATGCGCATCTTCGTCCGCGACGAACACGCCAACTGGATCCGGCGTGTCTTCCGCTGGTTCGTGCTGGATGGCCGGTCGGTACTCGGGATCGCCCGCGAACTCGGTCGCCTCGGCGCGCCGAAAGACCACCGCTCGAAAACGGCGGGCTGGCACACGTGCGCCGTGGTCCGCGTGCTCCGGAACCAAAAATACGTCGGTCTCTGGATCTGGGGCAAGAAGACCAACGTCACCGATCCGACGACGGGCAAGATCAAGCAAGTCGAATGCCCCCCCCGAAGACCTCGTGCAGTTCACCCGGCACCGCCCCGATCTGCGCATCGTCGATAACGATATCTTCCTTCGGGCCCAAGGCATGCTCGATCACAACGAGGCGGTGCTGAAGGAGAACCGCAAGAGCGACGGCCGCTTCCGTGGCTCGACCGTCGACAAGCAGAACCCGCGCCATCTCCTGCAGAGCCTCGTCAAGT
>JANXTU010000048.1 GCA_025352235.1 Fimbriiglobus sp. | reverse complement strand
AACGCCGTCCACCTGCTGCGGTTGCAAGCCCGCGAAGATCCGCTGCAATTGCAGGCCCGGACGATGATCGAACGGCAACTGGCCCAGATGACGCGCTTGGTCGACGACCTCATGGAGGTGTCGCGCATCACGACGGGGCGGGTCCATTTGCGGCAAGATCGCGTCGCCGTCGCCGGCATCGTCGAGCGCGCCGTCGAGACGGCCTCGCCGATACTCGAGCAGCGCCGGCACGAGCTGACGGTGTCCGTTCCCGACGAACCGATCTGGCTATTCGGCGATGCCGGCCGGCTGGAGCAGGTCATCGTGAACCTGTTGACCAACGCCGCGAAGTACACCGAAGAGGGCGGCCGCGTTTGGCTGACGGCATCGCAAGAGGGCGACGAAGCCGTGATCCGCGTGCGCGACACCGGCGTGGGCATCGCCCCCGAATTGCTGCCGCGCGTCTTCGACTTGTTCACGCAGGCCGAGCGCTCGCTCGACCGCGCCCAAGGCGGTTTGGGCATCGGGCTGGCCCTGGTGCAGCGCCTTGTGGAAATGCACCGGGGCAAGGTCGAAGCCTTTAGCGCCATGGGGCAAGGGAGCGAGTTCGTCGTCCGGTTGCCCATTCTGGGAACCCCCGTCCCGTTGCCCCCGTCCGCGCCAAAGAATTTGCCGACCGCCGGGCGTGCCCTGCGGATTTTGGTCGTGGACGACAACGTCGATTCGGCCGAGAGTTTGGCGATGTTGCTCCAAACCGTCGGGCACGAGGTGCAGATGGCCCACGACGGGCCGACCGGGTTGACGGCGGCCCTCGGCTTCCGCCCCGAGGCCGTTCTGCTCGATATCGGCTTGCCGAAGATGGACGGCTACGAAGTCGCCCGGCGGATGCGACTCGCGCCGCAACTCGCGACCACGCCGTTGATCGCCCTGACGGGCTACGGACAAGAATCGGACCGGCAGCGTTCGCGGGAAGCGGGCTTCGACCACCACTTGGTCAAGCCGGTCGATTTCGAAAATCTGCTCCGGATCCTGTCGACGGTTGCGAAGTCGGCGAAGTGATGGTTCAAAGGATATTGTGGTACCGCAGGCCACTCGCCTCGGCGATGGTGCGGGCGACGTCTTCGGCTTGAAGGCGGTTTTTGCACGGGAAGATCGTTTCGTCGGTGCCGCCGTACTCGTTGCAGAGCGCGGCGCTGAATCGCTCGGGCCGGATGACGAACACGAAGAACAGAATCCCTGGCAGGCAGCCCATCGCCAGTAGATATAAGCAGATGAGATACGCGATTGGCCCCGGATTGTGCGACGCTAAGATGCCAATGCCGGAGCTAAGCTTCCACTGGATTTTGAACTCCGGCATCTTGAAGAAGACGTAGCGCCGGGTCTTGAAGATTGCGCATTTGCCGCCCGGATCGCGGACGACGCGCAGGGTCTCGAAGCTGCCGAGGATGAACGCTTGCAGCGCGGCGTTGATCAAGTTCATGAAGACCGTCGTGCCGATGTGCCCGGCGTCCGAAAATGATTGCCCCGTGGCGACCGTGCCGAACGCCAGCAAGGCGATGTTGGCGAATTGCAGCGCGATGAACAGTTGCAATCGGAACGCGGGCGACCACCCTTCGTGCCACGTTTTGTCGATGGGCTCGAACTCTCGCTGGGCTTTCGCTTTCTTCTTGCCGACGAGTTCCCAGCCGCAATGGACGCAGAACGTCGCGTCAAGCGGGAGGTCGCCACGGCACTTGGGGCAGGGCTTCAGCCCGGTACCAGGGACCGCGTAGGGCGTGGTGGTGGGGCCTTCGTGTTCGACATCGTCCCCCGCGAGCAGCGGCAGGCCGACGCCGGTTTGCTCTTCGAATTCGGGGCGGTGGTCGTGCGGATCGCGCTGCGGCCGGGCGATCACGGCCCGCGCCCGGCCCTTCTGCGGCTCCGGCGGCGGCTCGTCTTCCCCGAAGGTCTCGGCCAAGCGCGCGCGGACCGGCGGCTTCTTCGGCGCGGCCGGTTCGTCGAACGGCGTTTCCAACTCGGGCACGACCTCCGGCGCGGCCCGCATCGCGGCCGGCACGTCGGCGTAGTAGCCGCAGTGCTCGCAACGCACCTTGGCCTTGAGGTACCCCGGCGGGACGGTCGCTTTGCCGCCGCAATTCCCGCAGATGAAGCGCGTGCTCAATTTCGGATTCCGGATTTGGGATTTCGGATTTGAAGAAACGGACTCGGCACCCCGGACGGGGACTGTTTGCAATCCGAAATCCGAAATCCCAAATCCGAAATGTTAATTGGTGATGCCCTTCGTGATCCCCATGAACACGTCTTCCAAGTTGATTTGTTCTTCGTTGAAGGTCATCAATTTGAACTTCTCGGCGATCAGGCGCTCGGGGATGAAGCAGCCGTCGCCTTCGCCGTCCTTCAAGGTCACGCGGATCGTCCCGGCTTCCTTGGTGACATCGACCGACTCGACCTCGAGGTATTGTTCCAGTTTCTTCGCCGCGACCTCGTTCATCTCCGGGCCGACGGAGACGATGTACACGCGTTTCGTGCGCACCTTGGCGATGGCTTCTTCGACGGTGCCGTTGAAGATGAGTTTGCCGCGTTCGATGATGCCGATCTTATTGCAGATGTCGGCAAGTTCCGGAAGGATGTGCGATGATACCATAATGGTCTTGTTCATGCCGCGCAGTTCTTTGATGAGTTCGCGCATTTCGATGCGGGCGCGAGGGTCGAGGCCCGAAGCCGGTTCGTCGAGCAACAGCACCTGCGGTTCGTGGAGCAGCACGCGGGCCAAGCCGAGCCGCTGCGTCATCCCGCGGCTCAGGCTGGTCACGAGCGCATCGCGCTTGTAGCCGAGGTCGACGAGTTCAAGCACCTGGTCGCACTTCTTGCGGCGGTCGGCCCCCTTGATTCGGTAAGCCGCGGCGAAGAACTCCAAGTATTCCGTCACCTTCATATCGTCGTACACGCCGAAGAAGTCGGGCATGTAGCCGATGCTGCGGCGGATTTCCTTCGATCCCGTGTAGATGCTGTAGCCGCACACGCTCGCCTCCCCCCAGCTCGGGTTGAGCAGCGTCGCCAAGATGCGCATGGTCGTGGTCTTGCCGGCGCCGTTCGGCCCGATGAATCCGAAGCAATCGCCTTTATTAAGCTTCAGCGTCAGCCGGTCGAGGGCGTAGAGATCGCCGTATTTCTTGGTCAGGTCGCGGCATTCGATCATGGAATCGTCGGACATGGATTGATCCTATTTGCCGATGGGCTTCACTGGGATGTAAATGCGGATGTAGGTTTTGTCGCGGGGCGGTCGAACGCGGCGTGAATGAAATCTCGGAAAGTTACGATACCGGGGAAATGAACGGCGTCGCGCTCTTCCCCGTGTGTCGTCAATCGTTCGACTACAGCACCGGTCAGAATCGATAGCAGTAGGATAGACCACGCTGCTAGCCAGGAACCCGAGGACAAGACGAGCGCCGTCACTCCCAGAACGACTCCTGTCGCCACGCAGCAGACGCAACCGATGCCCACGGGGTTGGTGTGGAGTGCGGGTAATCGGCCTCGCCGCGCCAAGCGCACTCGGGCGAAGACTTTTGAATAGTGTCGCAGGTAAGTGCGGATAGGGCTTGAAGGAGCCATTCCACCGGTGTTTCCGCCCGCTTCCATCAACAATTGTTTCATCATTCGATACATGCCGGCCGTTTCACAAGGACGCCCCAAAATGGTAACTGATTCGGAAACGGGTACTTCAATCCGTCCCGCTACATCGGCGCAGATATCGCAGACAGAATGGGTCGCGTCCCAAGTCTGCGCCCAACGATCGGGAAGCGAAAAGTGATACTCGAACCACACGAGGAAATCTTCCAAATCATCGCTATCGCCGCAAAGAGTCGCCAATTCAATCAGCGACGTCGCCATGTCAATGCGGTGAATCTCCGAATTGGGAATGAGGTCTTGGCTATTACACGCCATGCGGAACTCGTCGAAGACTTCTTCGACGGTGAGGTTCCGCAATTGAAATGACGCAGGCATGAATTCGTTCCCAAACAATTGCATATCCAGTAGGGCGGGTAGAGTCTTCGGAACCAGCCGATGGCCGGTTTCCAAGACGGCGGGTTCCGAAGACTCCACCCGCCCTACAAGAAATCACTTCCCGATCCCCTTCACGGGGATGTATATGCGGATGTAGGTCTCTTGCTGGAGTGTGCCGGGCACAACCGGCCTTGGGCCGCTGCCCGGCAGCGCCTTCAACCAGAGGGTGCTCGGGCTGGCGCTCTCGGGATTGGTCATCGCGTTTTCGGCGTTCCCGCTGACCTTGGCCAACTTCAGCAGCACGATCACTTCTTCGGTGTTCGCTTCGCTCAGGCGCCACGATTGATCGAGCCGGCGGAGCGTGGAATTTTGCAGACTGCGACCGGCTGAGTCTTTCTGGATGCCCGCTTCGTGGAAGAGCACACTCCACATAGCCAGTGGGCCACCGGGGATTTCGGGCGTCGATTTCTTCGCCGAGCCGCGGCTGTTGTAGTTCCCCTCGGGTTCGCCGTTGGCGTAGAACTTGGAATCCGGGGCGAGCGCGGCCCGCTCCCAGTCGCCGGCGACCGCCATGCTGCCGGGGTTGAACTTCACGGGGATGCCGGTGCCGATGCCTTTGTCGAGCTTGTACGGCTTGCCGGCAAAGTACGCGATGGCTTCTTCGACTTCGGGCAGCGGTAGATGGATGGTGATCGTTCCCGAGGCGCCGAGCGGGGCGCTGGGCAGGTGAGCCACGGTCGAGGTGACGGGAGGATTTTTGACGTCGAGATACCCGGACCAATTCGCGGTGAAGGTTTTGGTCGACCAGACTTGCACGGGGACATTGGCAAGCCCGTTGGCCGTGGCGCCGGCTTGATCCGTGCCGCCTTTGGGGTCGATGCGGTACTGGTAGTTGCGGTAGCCGCCGCCGATGCCGCCCCCTTGGCCGACGCGGCTGCCGCCCATCCAATCGACGACCGCGGCCGGTTTGGTTTTGATCTCGGGATCAGGCGAGCCGTAGCCCCACGGCTCTTTCGGTTCGATGCCGACGGTGTAGTTGTCGATGCGCGGGCTGAACACGGTGAACCACGATTGCCCGTAGACCCGGTTGCCGCCGATGTCGACGTCGACCACGTCGATTTTGTTCACCCGCAGGTCTTTGCCCTTGATCTCGTACGCCGTGAAGTACGCGGCGGCGCTGACCGTGAGCACGATGATCGGGAAGGTGATCCACGTCAGCTCGAGCCGACCGAGGATCTTCTTCAAGAACAGGTATTCGACCGGGCCGATCAACAGGGTGTAGAGGACGATGAACAGCGCGACCCAACCGAAGGAAATCACGGGCACGCCGTCGAAGGTGTCGACGTTTTGGCGCAGGGCGAAGGTGATGCCGTCTTCGGAGGCGGTCGGGTTGACGCCGGGGGCCAGGTTGCTCAGGTCGTACTTTTCCGGCGGCACGGCCGCGCGCTCCGAGCCCGCTTTGCGGACGAGCCAGTCCCAAAACTCCGGACGTTTCTCGAGATCGCGGAAGGGGGACGCGTCGAGGTCGAAGGCGACGACCGTGATGCGCCCCAGGCCCACGGGCACTTGCACGACCAACGGCAAGGCGCCCCCCTCGAAGGCGGCGCGGGGGTTTTTGACCATCTCGGGGCTGAGGCAATACGGTGCTGCGGTCCCCGGCTTCGGCCGCAGCTTCACGATGCGGAAGTTGCCGGCCGGGGCGGGCGGAATCAGATTCCCGTCTTTGTCCTTCTGCGGGTTCCCCTCGGCGTCCCGTTTGATGCGGACCGGGTATTTCAACTCGGTTTCGATGCCGCTGCGATTGGCCCCGGTGAAGGTCAGCGGGACCGCTTCGACTTGCTCGCTCGAAAAGGTCAGCGGCAGGAACGCTTTGAATGCCTCGACATTGAGGTCGTCGAAATTCTTCCCGAGGCTGACAACGAGCCGGCCGCCGCGGGCGACGAATTCACGCAGGGCATCCCGCTTCGGTTTGTAAAAGTTGTTTTGGAAGAGCTTGGTCAAGAAGCCTTCGCTCGCTCCGCCGGTGGCGAGGACGACGAGGTCGGCGGTGTCGTATCCGAACCATTGGTCGGGGAGTTCTTCCACGCTCGTGATCGCGGCCGTTTCGATCCGGCCGTTGCGGAGCTGCCGGTCGCCGCGATTCGGCTCGCCGGGCAGGTCGAAACCGCCGAGTTTGGAACCGATCGACAAGATGACATAGACCGAGGTGTCGCGGAGCCGGACGTTCTCGAGCGTCGTGAGGTCGGAGACCGACGACGGACTGGTGTCGGGTTCGTTCGTGAAAATCTGCAGTGTGACTTTGCCGCCTTGACCACCCGGCCGCACGAGGGGGACGCCGTTCTTGGCGAAGAGTTCGCCGGCTTCGACGAACGTGCCCTTCGGCCGGAATTTATCGTCGGCCCCGGTCGGGGCGTCGTTTAGCACCGGCGAACCGAGGGGCCAACGGATGACGGTCTTGGCGTCGTCGCTGTCGTAGGCCGTGATTTCGACTTGCAGCGGCTTGTCGGTCTCGCCGAGGATTTCGAGCCGGAACGAGACGGGCGCCCAGAGGCCGGTCTTGCAGACGCGCGCCGCCGCGCCGCCGTCGTCGCGTTCGCCGGTGAACTTGGACGCGGGCAAGCCGACCTTGGCGTCGGCGATTTTGACCTTCGGCTTGCTGAATTGCGCGGCGACCGGGGACGCGGCCCAAGCCAGGAGGGCGAGAGCGAACCCGAGGCGAATCGGCGAGGCGTGCATGCGGACCCCTAATCGTCGCCGGCGGAACCCAACACCAACAGCTTAGCTCACGCCCGACCGCAGGCCCACTCACCATTACGCCGGATTACCCCGCCGGGGTCGATGGCGGTGGGATTATCTTAGCCGATTGGGCCGTTCGACGTTACCGAAGGATCTTCTTCGCCCATGCGCCATCCGAACGGGAGAGTGGCGGTTCGGGGGGATCGTCGTAAATCGTCAATTCGGATCGGCCCCCATCGTAGACCGAATCGAGTACCGCTTTCAAATCGATGGGCAATTCCGGATCGGTCACCTTCAGCGGCACCGGGACGATCGGGATCGGATCGCGCAGGCCGAACGGCCAGATTTCGACGGTCGGCCGCTGCAGCACCCGGCTGACGGCGATCCGGTAATCGGACGCGGGGCACCCCTCGAAGGGCATCGGCTCGCCGCCGCGGAGCAGGTCGATTTCGACGAAGTGCGCATCGCTGCTGAAGATGGCCTCGCGCTTGTCGAGGTAGGCGCCGCGATCTTTGCCCAGAGCCTTGTTCGCGGGGCTCAGAAGCTCGATAATCGTGACGACTCGTTTCGAGTATTTGTCGCGGACTTGGAGCCAGCGGTGCGGGACGAGGACGAACTCGGGGAGTCGGGCGAGTACGGATTTTAACCGATTGGAAATGGGCGGTTCGGCGACGGCCAGATCGCCACCGTTTTTGGCACGTCCTCGCAGGGCCAGATCCGCGACGATGCTCTTCGGCCGCGGTCTCTGAAATCGGGGGGCATCATCCGGTTCGACATCGATTGTCAAACCCTCTTCCGCTTCGATGAAATACCCTGGCGCGAGGTTCGCGGCGATCTGGTCTTGGAGTTTGACCAAGAAACGCATGTGGAACCCGCGCCAGCGGCCGGCTTTCTCGAAGTACGGGTTCATTCCGGGGAACGGCGAGGGCATGGCATTCCCGATCTGCGAGATATTGATGCTGGACCGCTGGCGGCACGGTCGTGATCAATGGGCTTGATCATCGCTGTCGTCCATGATGAATTTCATGGATTCATCGTGCGGCACCGGAACCGACTTGCCGCTTCGGTAGCCTTCCAAGCGACGTCGGATCTCATCATCCCACTCTTCATGGAAATCGGGAAGTTCTTGGAGCGTGTCCAAGAGTCGATCCGCCAACTCCCCGCGCTCGGCCTCGGGGAGTTGAAGCGCGGCATTGACCACGGCTTGCAGTTGAGTGGTCATAACAGCTTCTCGTACGGACTCTTTATCAGCTTATCTTAATCACCAGCGTATCGACCAATTCCCCATCGCGCACAAGTGCATACCCTTCACTACCGAATCCTCGTTCCCATTCGGATTGTTCCGAATCGTAATGGAATAGCTCATCTGTAGGCAAGGCACGCTGCTTGAACTCGCGGTATGTCGCGAGGAACCTCTCGGAGCTATTGCGATACTTTTTATCGAGCAATTCCCAACTCACGGGGTGTAACGTTTTCCCGACTTTGAAGTCGGCGAGTTTCATCATCCCGAATTGGTTGCCCCATTCGCCGCCCATGGACTCTGAACTCCGTGGGATGAAGGGCCTACTTACCCTTCACCGCGTCCGCGACCTCGCCCTTGGGCAGGTTCGGGACCGCCTTCAGGTTCGCCATCATATTCTTCTTGTACGCCTCCACCCCCGGTTGGCCGTAGGGGTTGATGTTGCTCAGGCGGCCCTCCACCACCGTCGCCAGCATGAGCATCTGCATCAGTTGACCCACCGTGTGCTCGCTCACGCTCGGCAGCAGTAGATCCGCGCTCGGGCGGGCCGCTTCTTGGTAGGCTTGATTCGTGCCTTTGATGGCCGCGTCCATAATGTCCGGGATGCTCCGGCGGCTGAATTGGTTCAGATCGTCTTCGTTGCGGTCGGACATGCCGATCATCACCGGCGAGTGCTTCGCCGTGCGGACGATCAGGTTGTTGATGACCTTGTCCCGCGTCCCCTCTTGGTGCTGTTGACCCCGGCTGTGG
>JANXTU010000010.1 GCA_025352235.1 Fimbriiglobus sp. | reverse complement strand
GCATCCCGCTTCGCGTTGTGCCGCCGGTAGCGTTTCCATTTCCAGATCGCAAGGCGGCGGATCCAACCCGGGGGCCGGGTGGAATCGACCCAGTCTCCGGCGCGGTAATACTCCCAAAAACGGAGTCGATCCTTGGCGTCGATGCCCGGTTCGTCGGAGGAGTACAGTAACTGCGCGAGATCCTTACCGATGTGCCACGGCCACCCGATGCGGTGCCGGGCGAGGCGGTGGAAATCGATCATCGTCACGCGACCGCGCCACTCGGTGGGAATCGACCGCGTGTCGGCTTCCGCGATGTAGAAATGGCAGAGGTAAAGATCCTTGTGGAACAACCGGCGGCGGTGGAGTTCCCGGCAGAGTCGGGCGAGTTCGCGGATCAGTCCGCGCTTCCAAACGGCGAAGTCCGCGACCGGCAGTCTCGCGAATGCCAGCGGGATCGCCTCGTGCAGCGCGAGCATCCCGGTCAGTTCTTCGACCGCGAGGAAGCTCTGCAATTTTAAGCCGGGGCCGCGGAACTCCCCGCCGGCGACGGCGCGGGGAACGGGCAGTCCCGCGGCGGCGGCGCGCTTCAAGTGCTCCCATTCTTGCAAACCCGGCGACCATGCCGACGAGGGAAAGAGCCGCGCGAGCAACCCGTGCAAGCGGGGGAGTTTGTAATGTCGTTTCAGGTAAACGACGAGTTCCGTGCCCGCTGCAGATTTCAACGTCCACCGGCCGATTGAGCGACCCTGTTTCGCGTGGTAGCGGTCGGTCACGGGGACGCTCAAGATGGTGCGCGACCAGTCCGATCCGGCGAATGCGGGCCAATCGGTGGACTCGTGCAGAACCGCGGACACTGCCATCAGAAAATCACCTCGGCGAATCGAGCCCACATCGAACGCTCCGCGGCATTCGACCCCAAGTACGCGCGCAGCACCCGCATTTTATCGAGGCGATCCAATCCAACGAGGGTCGCTGTCAAATCGGAGCGGGCGTTTCGTTCCGAAACGCGCCGGACGATCGACACGGCCGACGCCGAGGCCACGGAGAATCCGGGTGTCAAAACCAAGAGCGGATCAAGTCCGAGCAGACTCCGGTGGAAACGGCAGCGGGCATCGTGCAGTCGCTTCAACAATTGGCCGATCTCGGCGAAGGCATGGTTGCGATCGGGATGATCTCCGGTGATTCGATCTCCGATTTCCCGGCCGGTTTTAGCTTCAACGACCACGAATGATTGCATCTCGAACGCCGAGTTCCGCCGTTGCCCAAAGGCGAGCAGTTTGGGCCCGCCGATCCCGAAGCGTTGGAGGTGGAAGCAGACCCGCGCGGCCTTGGCACCCGGTGAACGCCAGGGACGTTCGCGAATCGCGGCCAGGAATCGACCGCATGGATCGAACGAGCGGAACCGCGTCAACTCGCCGGTTGTCCCGCAGGATAGGACGGTGCTCTGTGTCCCCGGCGGCAAATCGTCGAAGGGTTTGTGGATCCGATGCTTCGGCCACGCGAGAGCCACTTCCGGGATGGCGACCATGGCTTCGCCGTCCAGCCAGACCAAGCGTTGCGGCGCGGTGCCGGTCGCGCCGAGTTGCTGCTGAACCGACGAGCGTTTCGATTGTTTTGCGGAAGCGGTGCGGACGGCGCGAACGCACGCGCCGAATGTCTGCGACGATGCGATTCCGCACGCCTTCAACACGCGCCGATACGCCCAGAGCACGCGGAGTCGATCGCGGAGCGTCACTCCTCCTTCCGGCAGCGTCGCGTGGAGCGTCCCGAACCAAGCGGCCGCGTCGGCGGGCGAAACGGCGCGGTCGTTCCGACCCGATTGCCAGTCGATCAAGATCGGTTGCAACGCCCCCGGTCGTAGGAGCACGTGCTTCGCGGCGAGTTCCGGAGTGCCGATTCCGGCAGCGTGATATTCGGCCAACATCCGCCCGATCCGCTCGGCCAACAGGCGGAATTCGTCCGCTGTCAACACGGTGTCAGCGAGATGCTCGCGCAGGGGGACTGCCCCCGTCAGTTCTTCGATCAACAGGAACGCCCGGCCCGCCGCATCCTCCCCGTAAGCTAGCCACTGCGGACCGGGCAAGCCGAGTTCTTCGAGCTTTTGCAGGGTCACAGCTTCGCGTTCGGCGCGGGAAACCCAACCGAAGCCCTCTTTCCAATTGCGGAAACGCGACCGGCGGCCGACGACGTGCTCTCGTTTCAAGTACGCGCCGCGCACCGAAACTCCGGAGTGGAGTTCGACCTTCACGACGTGCCGGTCGGCGTGCCCGCCGACGACTTCGCCGCGCAGTGCGACGGCGTCGGCTGCACGGCGCACGCCGCATTTGCCCAGCCAAGCGCGGTAGCGCGGGTGGAACTCGATCCGTCCGGTGGCGGTCGCTTCAGCCGGCGCGGCGAAGGTGGGCGTGGCGGTCAGCATCCTGCCGGTCCTCGGAGTGGAGCAATCGGATCGTCGCGGCGAAAACTTCGGTCGGGGTTAGGGTCGTCATGCAACGGTGATCGAGCGGGCAGATCCGCAGTTGGCACGGTCCGCACGGCACCGGCTTTTGCAAGTGGATCGCTTTTTCGAAGTACGTTTCGGTCCAGCCGATGTGCGTCGGCCCAAAGAGCGACACCACGGGTCGGCCGAACGCGGCGGCGAAGTGGCGCGGGCCGCTATCGGTCGTCACGAGGCACGCGAGCCGGCGGACGACGGCTTTGGTCAACCCCAGTGACAGCGGACTGTCAGCGAGGCCAACTACGGCCGGCGTACCGGCTTTCGCGACGATATCGCGGGCCACGTCCCGTTCGCTCGGGCCGCACAGGACGACGACGGCGTG
>JANXTU010000603.1 GCA_025352235.1 Fimbriiglobus sp. | reverse complement strand
GCCGAACGCAGCGCCGCGATCGCGGCGGAGATCTTCGATTCCGGAACGACGATTTCGAGCCGGACTTCGGCCACCTCTTCGCGCCGACCGCGTTCGCCGACGACCGGGTTCGTGCCGGCGGTTCCGAAAAAGGTCCCCGTGCCCGGCGTGCGGAAACTGCATTGCTCGTAGCCGCCGATAACCCCGCCACCGGCGGCAAAGATCGCCTCCGAAACCCGCGCGAGGTCGGCCTCCGGCACGAACGCGACGAGCTTGCACTGAGCCGGGGAATCGGCCGGGCGCAGCGGTCGGATGTTCTGCAACCCGAACCGATGGGCTAGGCCGTCGTTGATGCCGCCGACGCAATTGTCGAAGGCCGTGTGCGGGGAGTAAACCGCGATCCCGGCTCGCAACAGCGGCAAGAGCAGTCGCCCTTCGGCGGTGTTGTCCGAGAGATTCTTGATCCCTTTGAAAAAGAGCGGGTGGTGGGATACGATCATCGCAGTGGATTCGGCCACCGCTTCCGCGACGACTTCGGGCGTGATGGTCAGGCACGTGAGGACGCGGTTGCACGGCCGATGCCGTTCGCCCAGCAGCAAGCCGACGTTGTCCCAACTCGCCGCCGTTTGCAGTGGGGCGAAGTCTCCGAGGTATTGCACCCAATCGGCGATGGTGGTCACGGCGCGACTTCCCGGTGAACGAATACCGTTTTCTTACGAAAGGCCCCCATGCGATCTCCGCTCGTCGCTTCTTTATTGATGCTCGGCATCCTGCCCACCGCTCGCGCGGCGGAGCCGGAGAAGTTCGAAGTCTCCGTCAAAACCGACATCTCGTACGGTACGGACAAAGAGCGCAACATCCTCGACGTGTACGTCCCGAAGGGGGTCAAGGGGGCCCCGGTCGTGTTCTTCATCCACGGCGGGGCGTGGGTCTTCGGGAACAAATCGGCTTTCGCCGGTCCGGGGAAAATGCTGGCGGAGCAGGGGATCGTTGCCGTTTCGACGAACTACCGGCTCTCGCCGAAAGCGAAGCACCCCGATCACATCCGGGACGTCGCCAAGGCGTTCGCGTGGACGGTCGACCACATCGGGGAGTACGGTGGCGATCCGAAAAAGATCTGCATCTCGGGGCACTCGGCGGGCGGACACTTGGCGGCGCTGCTGGCGACCGACGAATCGTATTTGAAAGCGGAGAAGAAATCGTTCGCCGACATCCGCGGGGTCGCGCCCCTCAGTGGCGTGTTCACCATCGATGGCCGCGCCAAATTCTTCAAAGACATCTTCGGGGAAGACGAGGTGATCTGCCGGGCCGCGTCGCCGATCCACAACATCGGCGCGAAACACCCGCCGTTTTTGGTACTGCACGCGGACAAAGACATGGCCGGGTTGTCGCAGCAAGCCGAGGCGTTCGCGGCCGCCCTTAAAAAGGCGAAGGTGGATTTCGAGATCATCCAACTGAAAGACCGCACGCATCTGACGATTTTGACTTCAGCCAAAGCGACAGGCGACCCGGTGGCCATCGCGCTCCGAGACTTCGTGAGAAAACAGACCAAGTAGTACTCGGGGAGCGGTGAAAAGCTGCGGAAGAACGCTTTTCTGACCATCGACCGCGATCCACCGGCCACTTTCCCGGGCGGTTACCTAGAATGCAGGAATGATTACCAACCAGAGCGCGGATTCCTCGTGGGACATCGAACCGACTTTGACCTTTTGGGGGGCCGCGTCGAGCGTGAGCGGCTCCATGCACTTGGTGGAAGCCGCCGGGCAACAAGTGCTTCTGGACTGCGGGATGTACCAAGGCAAGCGCGACGAGGCCCGCCAGCGGAATAGCCACTTCCCATTCCATCCGCATCAACTCGACAGCTTGATCCTCAGCCACGCGCACATCGACCATTGCGGGAACGTGCCGACGCTCGTGAAACAGGGCTTCGCCGGGAAAATCTACGCTACACCGCCCACGCGCGATCTGCTGAAAGTGATGCTGAACGACTCCGCGAAAATCCAAGAGGAGGACGCGGCCCACATCAACATCGCCCGGAACTACGCCGAGCCTTGGGTTCAACCGCTTTACACATTCGCCGATGTCGATCGCGCCATCGACCGGGTCGTGAGCGTCCCTTATGGCCGGGAGACGGCGGTCGCGCCGGGGGTCTCGTTCACCTTCGCCGAAGCCGGGCATATCCTCGGCTCCGCGATGGTTTCGATGAATCTGGAAGGGACCGAGGGAATTCGCCGGTTGACCTTCAGCGGTGACCTCGGCCGCCGCGGCATCCCGTTGTTGAAGCCGACGGCCCCGCTCCCGCCCTGCGATACGCTCGTCTGCGAGAGCACCTACGGCAACCGCATCCACGCATCGCTTTCGGATACCATCGAGAAACTCTACGCCGCGATCCGCACCACGATCGAGCGCGGTGGCAAAGCGCTGATCCCGGCCTTCAGCCTCGGCCGGACGCAGTTGATCGTCCACTTTCTGCAACTTGGGTTGCGGGCCGGGAAAATCCCGAAGGTGCCGATCTACGTCGACAGCCCCCTCGCGGCCGATATCTCCGAAGTCTACCGCAACCACCCGAACGCCCTCGACGAAACCGTGGCCGAAGCGGTCCGCGAAGGGCACGGCATTCTCGGCGGCGACGGCGTGCAGTTCGTCCGCTCGTTCGAGGCGAGCACCGAATTGATGCTGCGGCCGGGCCCGCACATTATCGTCGCTTCCAGTGGCATGTGCGACGCGGGGCGGATTGTCGCGCACTTGAAGCAGAACGTCGACGACCCCCGCAACACCGTGATCCTCGTGAGTTACCAAGCCGCCGGCACCACCGGCCGCCGCTTGATGGAGCCGAAGCCGACGGTCTTCTTCCAAGGCAAAGAGTGGAACAAGTGGATCGAAGTCGTCCACCTCGACGGCTTCAGCGGGCACGCGGACCAAAACGATTTCTTGGCCTACTTGGAGCCGCTGCGAGGCCGGGTCGGCAAGATCCGCTTGATCCACGGCGAACAGGAACAATCCGAGGCGTTGGCCGTGCTGCTGCGAAGCGAAGGCTTCCCCGACGTCATCGTCCCACAGCCCGGCGACCGGGAAAAGATTTGAGCCTTTTGCTGGAGCCGGGCCCTTTGCGACAACACGCCCTCGACATCTGGAACGCGGGCGTCGATGCCGTCCGGCCTCGGCCGCTGATGCTCCGAGCCTGGCGCGAACTCGGCGCAGCGGATCGCGAAGCCATCGAGTTCGCCCCGCGAATTCTCGTCGTCGGTTGTGGCAAAGCCGGGGCCGGGATGGCGGCGGGACTGGAAGACGCCCTCGCCCATCGATTGAACGCGTTGACCGGATTGGTCAACGTCCCCGAAGGCTCATCGGTACAAACGCAACGCATCCGATTGCACCCGGCCCGCCCGGCGGGGTCCAATTTCCCCACGGCAGCGGGCGTCGCCGGCGCCGAAGACATGCTGAAATTGCTCGCGGGAGCGGGGCCGGACGATGTGGCCCTCTGCCTGATTTCCGGCGGCGGTTCGGCCCTGTTGCCGGCGCCGGTGGAAGGCGTCTCCCTCGAATCCAAACTCGCGGTCACGAAACAACTCACCGCGTCGGGCGCGACCATCCGCGACATGAACTGCGTCCGCAAACATTTATCCCGCGTCAAGGGCGGTCGACTCGCCGAAGCGTTCCCCGGCCGATGGTTGCTGAGCTTCATCATTTCCGACGTCGTTGGCGATCCGCTGGATGTCATCGCATCCGGCCCGACAGCCGTCGATCCGACGACGTTCGCCGACGCGATTCGGATTCTGAAGGATCGCGCTTTGTGGGACGCGGTACCGCCGGAGATTCGCCTTTATCTCGAACGCACGGATGTTGCCGAGACGCCGAAAGCCCTGCCGGCGAGCGTTCGGAACATCGTCATCGGCAGCAACGCCATCGCACTCGCCGCGGCCCAAACGAAAGCGGAATCGCTCGGCTACCGGGTGTTGAATCTCGGTTCGGAGATCGAAGGGGAAACTCTCGACGCGGCCCGATCGACGGCGGGGTTGGTTCGGACTCCGCGCGATCAACGTGTCTGCATCCTCTCCGGGGGCGAGACGACCGTGACCCTCGGCGCCAACCCGGGGAAGGGGGGTCGCAATCAGGAATTTGTCCTCGCGATGCTCGTTGAACTCGGCCGCGATGGCATGCGAAATACCGTCGTCCTGAGCGGCGGCACCGATGGCGAAGACGGGCCGACCGATGCGGCCGGGGCCATCGCCGACGCGGGGACACTCGATCGGGGTGAGGACGCCGTCGGGCACTTGGAACGCCACGATGCGTACCCGTACTTTGACAAAACCGGCGACTTGCTGCAACCCGGCCTGACGGGGACAAACGTCATGGATCTCCGCGTGATTCTTACCGGTCCGCCGTTGTAAAAGTTGCACGTCTTCGGTAGAAACTGCATGAATTCCTGCCGATTCCCTCGAATTGAGGCTTGGCACAACTGTTGCATGTCCACAATTTATCACGCCGGCCCGCACCACCCTGTCGGAACCGGGGCTGGGACGGAAGAGGCTCTGCGATCCCCGGCGGGATACCCACACGGCGGCCGGTCGAATCTTCGGATTCGGCCGGCCGCTTTTTGTATCGGTAGCGGATGATCGCGATCGATACTTCGAGAAGCTTTGCAGAAGTGCAAGATTTCCCGGTGAGCTTTTGGCAACCGACCGAAGTCGTTTTAGATGGCCTCCGGTCCGCGTTCGCCGGTGCGGATGCGGACCACATCCTCCAGCGGCAGAATGAAAATCTTGCCGTCACCGATGCGGCCCTCGTCGCCGGTACGGGCCGCTTCGATGATCGCGTTCACCGTCGGCTCGACGAAGTCTTCGTTCACCGCGATCTGCAACTGCACCTTGCGCAGCATGTTCACGGTGAACTCGTGTCCGCGGTAAATCTCCGATTGCCCTTTCTGCCGGCCGAAACCCTGCACATCGACGACCGTCAGCCGGAAAACCTCGACCTTGTTGAGCGCCGCCTTCACGGCGTCGAGCTTGCTCGGCTGGATGATGGCGAGGATCAGCTTCATGGCAATTCCTTGGCCAGCGCCAATTCGTAAAATTCGTGCAACTTCGCCTGCAGCATCTTCTTATCCGGCAATCGGGTGTGGTACTCGGCCACCAAAGCGGGGGACATCGTCCGGGAAAGGGCGTACTCGACGACTTCGGAATTCTTGGTCGCGCATAAGAGCACACCGATGGACGGTTGCTCGTGCGGTTTTCTCACGTCGCGGTCGATCGCTTCCAAATAAAACTGGAGTTTACCCACATGCTCCGGCTCGAATTCCACGATTTTGAGTTCGAATGCGACCAGGCAATTG
>JANXTU010000571.1 GCA_025352235.1 Fimbriiglobus sp. | reverse complement strand
AGTGGAGAAGAGGGGATTCGAACCCCTGGCCTCTTGAATGCCATTCAAGCGCTCTACCAACTGAGCTACATCCCCGCGATTCTTCCGCATCGATACACTAGTCCCCGGGTCGCCGTGTGTCAACCCGTTCTGGATGTTCTCGTGCAAATCGAAGCCAAAGACTATGCGACGGGCCGCGCCCACTCCCTCCGATTCGACGGCGGTCGAATCGCGGAACTCACGAGGTCGACCGGGAATCCGAGCCTCTGGTTCGCACCGGCTTTCTTCGATCCGCAGATCAACGGTTGCCTCGGCCACAGTTTCAGTTCGCCCGAAACGACGCCCGACGGCTTCGCGGCCATCGATGCCGAGTGCCGGCGCCATGGCATCGGCAGTTTTTTACCGACCGTGATCACCGGCTCGCACGAATCAATGGTGGCTTGTTTCCGCAATTTGACTCGGACCCTCTCGCCGATGTGGCCCGGTTACCACCTCGAAGGGCCGTACCTTTCCGCGCTGCCCGGCGCCCGCGGGGCCCATCCCGCCGAGTGCGTCCGCGATCCGAACTGGGATGAATTCCGGCGTTTTCAAGACGCGGCGGATGGCCGCATCCGCATGGTGACACTGGCGCCGGAACGGGACGGAGCCATCGCTTTCATCGCTAAACTCGCGGCCGACGGGGTCATCGTCGCCATCGGTCACACGAATGCGACGGGCGAGCAAATCGCGGCGGCAGTGGATGCCGGCGCCCGCACGAGCACCCACCTCGGTAACGGTTGCCCGGCGGTGCTGCCCCGGCATCCAAACATCCTCTGGGAGCAACTGGCCGAGGATCGCCTCTGGTGCAGCGTCATCGCGGATGGGCACCATCTGCCGGCGAGCGTGCTGAAGACGATCCTCCGGGCGAAGACGCTCGACCGCGTGCTGTTGACGTGCGACGTCGGCCCGCTGGCCGGGATGCCGCCGGGCCCGTACCGCGATTGGGGTAACGATCTCGAAGTGCTGCCGGACGGCAAAATCATCGTCGCGGGAACGCCGTTTCTGGCCGGGTCGGGCCACTTCACCGATGCCGGCGTGAACAATTTGCTCGCGTTGGGCCTCGGTTTGAAAGAGGCCATCGACCTCGCCAGCGCCCGCCCCCGGCAGTTGTTCGGAATGCCCGTGCCGAAGTTGGAAGTCGGCGACGCCGGACCGTGGATGTTCTTCGAGTGGGTGCCGGGTGGAACACTCCGAGTCTGTCAACTGATCTCTGTCATCTGATTCCGAAAAAAATAGATTGCAGCTGTCAGATGACAGTTTAAGAGCGTGGAACTCCGAAAATGCTCCGCCTGACCGACCTGCGCGAAATCCTGCGATACGTGCCGCGCTTCCGCGACCGCGTCTTCGTCATCGCCATCGACGGGGCCATTGTCGAGGACGACAATTTCCCCAATTTGCTGCTCGACATCGCCCTGCTACGCAGTTTGAGCATTCGGGTTGCTCTCGTCCACGGGGCGGCCCACCAGGTCGAGCGCTTCGCCAAAATTTCGAGCGTCGTTCCGTCCGACCTCGACGGCACCGGCATCACCGATGCGGCGACGCTGCAGGTGGCGATCACCGCCGCCAATCGTGTCACGCACGAAATCTTGGAAGGGCTGAGCGCCAACGACCTGCGTGGCGCTTGCCCCAACGCGCTCGTCGCCCACCCGGCCGGGATCATCGGCGGCATCGACAAACAATTCACCGGCCGCGTCGAACGGGTCGACACGGTGCTGCTGAACTCGCTGCTCGAGCACGACATCATCCCCGTGATCCCGCCCATCGGCTGCGACGGCGTCGGTCGGTCGTACCGGTTGAACTCCGATGCGGTGGCCGTGGAAATCGCGAAAACTCTCCGGGCGGTGAAGCTCGTCTACCTTTGCACCGAGGGGGGTGTGCAAGGGGCCAAGGGGATCTTGCGGCAGATGACCGTGGAGGAAGCCGACGCGTTCTTGAGGAAAACCCGCGGAGAATTGCATCCCGGCGCGCTCACGAAGTTGGCCCATGCCGTTCGCGCCGGCAAAGACGGTGTCGAGCGCATCCACATTATCGACGGCCGCGAACAAGAGGGGTTGCTCAGCGAAGTCTTCTCGAACGAAGGCATCGGCACGCTGATCTATACGAACGAGTATCAAGCGATCCGGGCCGCGCTCAAGAAGGATGTCCGCGCCGTCTACAGCCTCATTCAACAAGGGGTCCAAGCCGAGGAACTCGTGAAGCGAACGCGCGGCGACCTCGAAAAAATGATCGGTGATTTTTACGTCTTTGAAGTCGACAAGAACCCCGTCGGCTGCGGGGCGTTGCACCTCTACCCCGGCGAGCGCGCGGCCGAACTCGCCTGCGTCTACGTCGACGGGCGCTACGAAAACCAAGGGATCGGCGGCAAACTCATCCACTACGGCGAAGCGCTCGCCCGTTCGAAAGGCGTCGACCGACTGTTCTGCCTCAGTACGCAGGCGATCAATTACTTCATCCAAAGGGGCGGGTTTTCGTTGGGGGCGCCGGACGACCTCCCGCCCGCGCGCCGCGAGACCTACGACCGGAGCAACCGGCGTTCGCAAGTGCTCGTGAAGTCCTTGAAAGGCTGATCGACCGGTCGATTTCCGCTTCTTCCGATTCTGCGACCCGTTTCCCGACGCGGGGCGGGCGTTCTCTCATCACCCGCCATGCGCGGGGCCGCCGCACCGCCGATAGACCCCTCATCGAGATTCAAGA
This sequence comes from Fimbriiglobus sp., assembly GCA_025352235.1. Taxonomy (GTDB): domain Bacteria; phylum Planctomycetota; class Planctomycetia; order Gemmatales; family Gemmataceae; genus JALHQU01. The sequence continues at coordinate 1,499 of JANXTU010000571.1, read as the reverse complement.
CCTCCGGTTGGGCGACAATCATGGCGACTTTTTTCGTGATCCCTCCGCGCGAATGTTTGGAACAGGCCATCGTCGAGTTCGTCGCACGCGTGCTGCCGAGCGTGCCGACTTCCCCGGCGGTGCTCGAAGCGTTCTTGGGCGCCCTCGAACTCGAAGCGAATCGAAAAGAAGATGTCTACTTCATCCACCGCGAAGACCTCGGCGGATTCGACGACCCGGTCCGCGAACTGATCGAAGCCTTCGGGGCCGAGACCGGGGACAAGGTCGTGGAGATCGGCGCGACCGTTTCGCACCGCGTGGCGACCCTGCGGCGCTGCACCGTGCGGGAACGCGTGTCCGAAAAGGCGGTGAATCGCTAAGTTGTCAATCGCGAAGCACGAACGACACAGGGCGAATCGATCACCATGGCATCCGACACCGACGATAGCTGGGCCGAATTCTACCGAGAGATCGGCTTGGAACCGGAAACCCCCGCGGCCCCACCGGTCGCGCTCGAGGACGAACCCGAACCCACGGCCGAGGCCGATGCGGGCGAGTCCGAAGGGGACGACGACGAGGTCGGCGAGGAGTCGACCGAAGCGGACGGCCCCGCCGGCGAAGAAGAATTGAACGAAGACGGCACGAAGAAAAAGCGCCGGCGGCGGCGGCGCCGCAGCAAGAAAAAAGGACCGGGACCGCTGGGCGAAGCGGGCGGCGAGGGCGAAGGGACAGAATCCGCCGAAGCCGAGGAGCCGCTCGCCGAAGTCTATGCCGACGACGGTGGCCCCAGCCCCGAGGCGTCGCGCGAGTTGATCGCCAACTGGGATGTGCCGTCGTGGACGGACATCGTCGCCGGGTTACATCGCCCAACCGGCCGGTGATTCGGTTCCGCCCGTATTCAGAACAGGTGCTCGCGATTATGGCGGATGCTTCTATTGAGGTCGTGGGGGTCGAGGAACTCCCGCTGGTCGTCGATCTGTATAACCGGATCTTCCGACCGGCGCGGGCACTCGAATCGTTTCAACGCCGCTTCCTCGGCCGCAACAACGCGCTCCGACTCGTGGCCCGAGTCGATGGCCAACCGGTCGGGTTTTTCCTCGGGTTCGAGTTGAAGCCCGATACCTTTTTCGCGTGGTTCTACGGCGTCTTGCCCGAATGCCGGCGCATGAGTGTCGGTTCCCTTCTGATGGAAGCCGCCCAAACTTGGGCGGCGCAGCAAGGTTACGAGGCGATCCGCCTCGAATGCCACAATCTCCACCGTCCCATGATGCACCTCGCCATCGACCTCGGCTACGACGTCGTCGGCCTCCGCTGGGACGCCGACCGCGCCGCGAACCTCGTACTGTTCGAGAAGGCCTTGGTCGCGGTCGGCGGGTAGGTTAGAGCGAATTTCAAGTTTGCATAGCGTTGGGGCGTTGAGTCCAGCCTTTTGGCGTTGAGTCCAGCCTTTTGGCGTTGAGTCCAGCCTTTTGGCGTTGAGTCTACGTGAGGGTGTGCGACTTCTCGCTGGACTCAAGACT
>JANXTU010000550.1 GCA_025352235.1 Fimbriiglobus sp. | reverse complement strand
CAGAAAGGAGACGGGGCGGAAATGTATTCTCCGAGACGCCACGCGGCCCGCAAAGAGAGGCGGCTCCGGGGGGCTCACGCCCTCGTTCTGATGTTGAAATAAAGGGTGGGACAAGCTGGGATTCACTTGTTTAAGGTCTAGAATGCGATAAGCATTGCGATTTCTCATGAGGCTTCTGATTTTCCCGATTTGTCTTCGCCTGAGGAGCGGCAATACATAGCGAACGAATATCGGGCGGAAATAGATGGTCTCGAATATATTGAGCTGCATACTCATCTGTTGGGAGGTTTGACGCAACTTTCGCGGCGGCATCTTGAGCTGCACGCTTCGGGGCTAGCGACACTTCCACGGTAGCGTCTTGAAACCACACTTCCTTCAACTCGCCAGATTCATCGCGAATTTCTTTTCTCGCGAGCAGGCCAGTATGGCGTAGCATCGGATCTCGTGCATTGTCGCTTTCCAACCGCTGATACTCGGGACGGGCTGTCATTTCGCGAAAGATCCGCTGTTTTGTCAGCTCTTCATTCAAGGTGTACTGCTTGAGGTGCAATTTGAATTGTTCTTCACATTCTTCCTTGAAGGCCCTTTTGTATTTCTCCATTTCTGCATCAGACTCGATCAGATGTGTGGAGGCCTCGTGATTGATAACCCACTCCTCTGCCGCCAAGAGCTGCTGCTCTTGCTCGACCCATCTTTGAAGTTTAACGCAGAAATGCATTGCAGTGCGGTTCACGGCTAAGACTTGACATGAGTTCCGACCTCGCACATCCCACTGCCACTTGGGATCAATTGAAAACACCGAAATCCCTGCTAAATCTGCTCCGGTTTGGAGTTTCCCATCCAAATTGTCCACATCTGAAAGGTCGAGAATTTGGGCCGACGGATCGATTGTATCGCCCGGTACAATCTTCACACAAGGGGGCAGCAGGGCTGGTCTCTTCACACTTTCGGTAGAGGCGTGCAACACGCCGCCAGTCCAATTGACTGCAATAGAATTGCCTTCGGACAGAGTGGTAATCGGAACAAAATCTGTGCTGAGATCAAAATCCTTTTGAAAGGGAAAGTCTGTATTTCCATAATGATCTCTGAGCAATTCCAGAACTTGGCTTGCATCACGGATCGATTGCTTCATGTCACGTAACGCGCTGTTCGTGAGTGCTGACACCTGCCATTCTGCGATGAGCAAATTACAAGCAGTCAGCTCACGACTGTTTGGGCACTGTTCAACTAATTCGTCTCTCAGCACTTTCGCTTCGCTGTAATCGATGTGAGGGCCAGTTCCTAGATTCTTCAATTTTTCCTGAAGGCCTTTGACAGTACTTGCTGCTTGTTGCGAAGGCGTGTTTTGACAATGCTCACTAGCTTGCCGATTGAATCTGGCAGTGCTTTTGGCTATGGCTGCCCCGTTTACCGCATCAGATTTGTGAGTGCCGCCAAGTTGCTGCTTCTCTAAAACTTCGGTGTTAATCAGATTTTCTTTAGCGAGCCTGCAAAGTTGATCTCCGATTGCATCGATAAATTCCTTTTTCCGAATTAATGCAATCGCGTCTGGCACCTTTCGTTGTTGAATTTGAGTACGGCCGTTTTGCTGCGATTTCAGATCGTCAATAAACAACTCAGGTGATGTATGAATTATGACTTTCGCCTTCTCATTGTCATCTCTCGGATTCGGGAACTGCACCTTAAGATTCTCATGCACTTCATTAAGTTCCTTCCGCACATCACACGGCCAATGTTGCATTCTTTGCGGGAGTCCATCATTTTCTAGCCAAGGTTGCTCTTGGAGTAAGAATACTCCAAAATCTGCACCAATCCTTTGGAGCCAGAGTGCATACTCACGGGCAGAGCCTACGATTGCCATGCAAAATTCGCTTTCTCGAACCGAGCTGAGGAGTATTCATATGTGATATGCGGACGCGGATTCGCTACTTCTTTTTCTTGTAGCAATCTTTAAGATCCGTAAAGAACTGTTTGTTTTTATCCGAAGGCTTCCCCTTGGCTTGGGGGTGACTCCCTTTCAAGTAAAGCTCGATCTCGTTCGAACTCGCCAAGCACTTCGTTTCATCCAGATCTTTGAGAGCCTTTTCGACCCCAGGGGAGCCCATTCGGACCTGGACAACCTTTTTAACGAGAATCTCGGCAAGATCCGTGGCTGAAGTGGGCAAGTCTTGATCAGCCAACTTTAACAGTGCTTTCATGAAGTCAAATTGGCCATCCTGACTCGCGAGGTAAGCGAGAAACTTGGCTTCTTCAACAGTGAATTCCCTTTTCTGCGCTTTAGGCTCTTCCGCGTGAGCGAAAGGGAGCCCAGAACCGATCATGCACAGCACTGCCAAGACGCAACGCTTGTGCATCACACTTGCCTCGGTACGTGTTTTGATTTAACGTAACCATCGATGCCCCCGCTGTCCAGCCTTTTCTGGGGACCTACCCAACTTTCCCAATTCGCAGCTTCTTATAGAACCTGTAGTTGGAACTGCATTTCACCTGCTCAAGCTGGCAATGGGATTTTGCTCTCGATAGGCTTCACTGGCGTTCCAATGCGAAGAATTGCGTCATTCAACGTACGTTGCTCATGACAGCTTCAGATATCTGCGAAGCGAAAAGCTCGAAAGCAGTGATAGAATAAGGCTATTGGACACTCAAGGCCCTCTTAGACTCTCGCGCGATCTTCTGGAACCACGCGAGTACCCCGCCGGGATTTATGATCTCATGGTAGTGGCGGGCCGCTTTCAAAGGCCCCATCCTCAATCCACGGCTCCCGATCCGAGTCGTATCGCACCCTGCGTCTACCCTACCCGCTCTTCACTTCCGCCGACGGCTTCGATGATCCTCTCGATCTGAGAGCGTAGACCGGGCGCGAGTTCTCAGGCGGCGTGTTGGTAGGTGTTCGCGTCATGCCTCGGGGCTGCTTTCGCTCAAGAACGCCAATTGCCCGATGAACAAGAGGCCGCCGCAATTGGCTTCGTTTTTCCCACAGCTTATCCCAATCGATAAATCACACATTTCGAGAAATACAAATAACGTTTAATTATTTATCAGCGATAGATTCTGCCTATGCTTCATCAGCCCCGTTTACGATCATTGCTAGACTTGCTCGATGCATCTGGTCATCCAGATAACGAAATTGCCCCGAAAGGAGATCATCATGCATTACAAAACCATCGTCCTGGAACTCTTACAGAACCGGCCGGAATTTCACGAGAAACTCCGCCTGAGCCGGACACTGCTCACGACTTTGAATCTCTACTCCAGCCAACTGAAAGCCAATCACGAAGCCTGGATGGATCGACTGTCGCGAGTGAAGCCGGGCAGCGAGCGGAGCCAATTGGCGAGCGAAGCCTTGGAGATCGCAGTCCAGGAGATGAAAGACTCCAAGGGACCCTCGGATTTCCTTCTCGAACCGGAAACACTCTCCCTCGACGGGGCGATGGCTTTCACTCTCGGTCACAAACCTCGCGGCTGAAAGCCCCGAGAAGCGAGCTTTCCCTGTTCGATTTCACATATCTGCTCGATGAAGACTGTAATGTGCCTGTGATTATGGAACTTCAGGATACACCTCCATCGATTGCCAGACCGCCTCCAGCCACGATAACGCATAAACTCCCCGATCTTTTCTCGCTTCCAGCCGAGACACCAGAACAACCCGTTTTCGTTTCCATCGCTAGCGGCGAGAAATCCAAGGCTCGCGACATTCTCTGTGCCATTCGGCTTCTTCAGCAAATCGAGCGGGATATTCGGCCCTCCACAACAGAAGAACGCAGCGATCTCGCTCGTTTTGCCGGGTTTGGGCCAGTCGCATTATCCATCTTTCCCGACCCGCTCACCGGCAAGTTCAAGGACGGCTGGGAGGCTATCGGCGAGGAACTGAAAACCCTGCTCACTCCGGAAGAATACGCATCCGTCAAACGGACAACGTTCAACGCCTTCTATACCTCACCAACCGTCATCTCCGCGATGTACCGGGCGTTGGCCCGCCTGGGCGTTCCCAGTGATGCCCTGGTTCTGGAGCCTGGGTGCGGCAGCGGAAACTTCATCGCCTTCGCGCCCAAAGACATGCGATTCATCGGCGTCGAACTCGATGGCATTTCGGGTCGCATCGCTCGTGCGCGTCATCCCTCGCACGTCATTCGGATCGAGAACTTCCGCGACAGCATCTTGCCCCCATTCGATGCCGTCATCGGCAACGTTCCCTTCGCCGACCTCAAATTCGACTATCAGGGACAGAAACTCTCGCTGCATGACTACTTCTTCGCCAAGTCGGTGGACGCGCTGTCGCCCGGCGGCGTTCTGGCCCTGGTCACATCGCGATTTACGCTCGACAAGCAGAACGCGGCCGTCCGGGAGTACCTTGCCTCAAAAGCCAATTTTGTCGGAGCAATTCGCTTACCCTCCGATGCTTTCAAACGTGAAGGCACGGCGGTCATCACCGATATCGTCTTTCTGAGGAAACGGGCAGAAGGGGAATCACCACGACACGTTGATCCCGCCTGGCTCATGGCCGCCCCGTTGAATATCGAAGGGGTCGAAGTACCCGTCAACAGCTACTTCCACAACCATCCCGAGATGGTTCTGGGCACTTGGAGCCGCAAGGACACGCTCTATGGTCGCGAGGGTTACAGCCTCACCAGTAACGGCGACCTCGGTGAGCAACTCCAAGCGGCCATCCTCCACCTGCCGGAACTCTCGCCGAAGCGTGCAACGACGCCCAACCACGAAAAACCGGCCGTCACTTTCTTGTCCCCTCCCCCGCTCCCCCACATTGGTGAAGGGAGCTTCTTCGTGGGCGAAAACCGCATCATCCACCAGTCCCAGGGCGGGCAATCAATACCGGTTGTCTATGGCGGTTCCACATTGAAAGCCGAGGGTGCCTTGACAGGCAAACGGTTGGCAGCGCTAGTGGGGTTGCGCGACTCCACTCGCCGGGTGCTGCAATCGCAGAACGAAGGCTGGCCCGAAGCCAATCGAAATGAGGCCCGCCGCGAACTGAATCGCGTTTACGACCGTTTCGTCTCGAACTACGGCCCAATCAACAAGACCACGTTTGGCCAAACCGCCGATGGAAGCGTGATCCGCCGCATGCCCAACCTCGTCAAGTTCAAAGAAGACCCGGATGCGATGCTCGTGATGTCGCTGGAAGATTACGACGAGGAAACCGGTCAAGCCGCAAAAGCGGCGATCCTGCAACGAGACGTCGTCGGCAAGGCTCCGCCGATCACGAAAGTCGCCAGTGCCGAGGAAGGGCTTCTCGTTTCCCTCGACCAGCGCGGTCGCGTCGACCTACCATTCATCGCCACGCTTTACGGTAAGCCGGAAACCGCGATTATCGCCGAACTGAATACTCTCATCTTCCAGGAACCGGTGTCCAAAAGATGGCATACGGCCGACGACTACCTCTCCGGGAATGTTCGGGCCAAGCTGTTGGCGGCCGAGTTAGCGGGTCCGGCCTATGCCCGAAACGCCGAGGCCCTTCGGGTAGTGCAACCCGAAGATGTGCTTCCGGGTGATATCGACGCCAATCTGGGGGCACCGTGGGTTCCCGAGACCGACATTCAGGCGTTCGCCATCGCTCTCTTTCAGGTCGAATCCGGATCCATTCAGATTGGCCATTTGAAGAAGGATGCGGTCTGGAGCGTGGAGGCCGATTACTCGGCCGAGCGGTCGGTTGCCGTCACCTCCGATTTTGGCACGCCGCGAATCCATGGAGTCGCACTGCTCGAACAGGCTCTCAACATGAAAACGCCGGTGATTTACGACACGATCGTCCACGGCGACCGCGAGGAACGAGTGGTGAATCCAGAAGCCACGCTTGCCGCCCGCGAGAAACAGAAGCTGATCAAGGAACGGTTTCGCTCTTGGGTCTTCCACAATCCCGAACGGACCGAACGTCTCGTGAGGCTTTACAACGACACCTACAACAACCTTCGTCCGCGCCTCTTCGACGGTTCGCATCTCGACTTCCCCGGAATGAATCAGGCCATCACCCTCCGACCGCACCAGAAAGACGCCATCTGGCGGGGCATGAGTGCTGGCAATACCCTCCTGGCCCATGTCGTGGGTGCCGGCAAAACTTCCACGATGGCCGCGACCGGCATCAAGAGGAAGCAGGCGGGCTTGGCGAAGAAGCCGATGTTTGTGGTCCCCAATCACATGCTCGAACAATTCGCCCGCGAGTTCATGCAACTCTATCCGAACGCCCACTTGCTGGTCGCCACCAAGGACGACCTGACGCGGGACCGCCGCAAGTTTCTGACCGCCAAGATCGCCAGCGGCGAGTGGGACGGCATCATCGTCACGCACAGTTCGTTCGAGCGGATCGGCATGTCGAAGAAATATCAGGAAGAGTTCCTCCGCGAGCAGATTCAGGAATACGACCAATTGCTTTGCGAGAGTACCGGGAAAAAGGCTACGCGGGCCCACCGGAACATCATCAAGACCATCGAGAAGCAGAAGGCGAAGCGAGAAGAACGGTTGATCGAACTTCTCGCCGGGGACAAGAAAGATGACGGGCTGGTGTTTGACGAACTGGGAGTCGACCACATCTACATCGACGAAGCCCACTTCTTCAAGAACCTCGAAACTCCGACCAAAATGGAACGCGTGGCCGGCATCCAAACCGGCGGCAGCGAGAGAGCGTTCGACCTCTATATGAAGGCCCGCTATCTCGACCAACAGCACGCCGGAAGTGGGGTGACGTTCGCCACCGGAACGCCCATCAGCAACACGATGGTCGAGCTCTACACCATGAGCCGCTTCCTCGATCCGGAGGGAATGAAAAGCCGAGGCATCGAGCATTTCGACGCCTGGGCCGCGACCTTCGGAGAAGTGGTCGATACGATGGAAATTTCGCCGGATGGTGCGTCTCTTCGGCCACGAAGCCGATTCGCTCGCTTCACGAACCTGCCCGAACTCCAGCAAATGTTCCGAGCCTTCGCCGATGTTCAAACGGCCCAGATGCTGAACCTTCCCATACCTCGCCTTGACGGAGGAAAGTCGCACATTGTGGCCTGTCCGATGTCCGATGAACAGCGGAGACTCCAAGTCGAGTTGGTCGAACGTTATGAGCGCGTTCGCAACGGCGGTGTCGATCCGCGTGAGGACAACGCCCTCGCCATCACCACCGATGGCCGCAAGCTCGCTCTCGATGCCCGGATGCTTTCGGCGGACGCGTCGGACTTTTCCCCGTCGAAGGTGAACATGCTGGTGGATAACGCGACCGCCATTTGGCGAGAGTCCGCCCACTCGCGGGGCACGCAGATGATTTTCTGCGACATGGGTGTGAACCCCTCACCGTGGGGCTATTCGGTTTACGATGAGCTGGTGCGGAAGCTGACAGCACGGGGCATCCCCCGCGAGCAGATCGCCGCCATCGGCGATGCCGACTCCGACGCCAAGAAGCAAGTGCTTTTCGAGAAAGTCCGCAACGGCCAAATCCGGATACTCATCGGCAGCACGGCGAAGATGGGGACCGGCACCAACGTGCAGAAACGGCTCAAAGCCTTGCATCATCTGGATGCACCCTGGAAGCCGGCCGAGGTCGAACAGCGGGAAGGCCGCATCCTGAGGCAAGGGAACGAGAATGATGAAGTGGCGATCTTTCGCTACGTCACGGAGGGCTCGTTCGACGCCTATATGTGGCAAGCCCTGGAGACGAAAGCTCGTTTCATCTCCCAGGTGATGACCGACGAGAACGGCCTGCGCCGTGCCGAAGATATCGGCGGCCAGGAACTGTCCTATGCCGAGGTCAAGGCGATCGCTTCGGGGAACCCGGCTGTACTCACCCTCGCCGAAGCCGACGCCGAATTGCAACGGCTCACCGTGCTGAAGAAGAACCACTCCGATGAACAATACCTGGCCCGACTTCGGCTACGCACGTTGCCCGAGGTGATTGCCGATCAGACGAAACGCCTGGCGAACCTCGCGGAGGACATGAAGACCGCCGACGCTCATGCCGTCGACCCCATGATGATCGGCAACCGATCCGTTCGACACGGCGATGCGCTTTCGGTTCTTGGCAATCACCTAGATGCATTGCCAGAGGTTGTGAACGAACCGCGTCGAGTACCGTTGGGCGTCTATCTCGGGCTTCGATTCGGCATGTTTTTGCATCCGCAGTTCTCCCCGGAACTCTACCTCCAAGGGGCTTCGTGCCGGAGAACGACGCTTTCCCGAAACCAGGGCCCACGTGCCGTTCTGAACGCCTTGGAAAGCCTGGCCGGTGGGTATGAAAGGGAATGCACTTCGCTTCAGAAGGAGAAAACAATCGCGGACACTCAGCTTCGCGATTACCGGGCGCGTCTCGGCAACCCTTTCCCGCATGAAGCTTACTTGGCTCAACTCACTTCCCTACGCGACCAGTTGAAATTCGGGCTTTCTGGTGCTCCCCCGGAGCCGGGGGCCGATACACTGCCCGACGCATCTCACATTGCCGAGCAAATCAAAGCGTTGAAGTCCTCTCACGCGATTGATAGCACGCCTGCAAGGATTGGAAGGCGGCGTACCGGAGGTGAGGAACCTGTTACCTCACGCATCAGGAGGTCGGCGACTGCTTTGGATCTTGATTGACGAGGCAGGAGCACTCCTCTGCCCTTCTGCCGTCGCATCGGGTCTGCTTGGGTTCGGTTTACAGAGATATAGGGCACTTCAATTCAGACTCACCCCGTACTCTCTAGCGATTTTCTGGAAGAGCCACGTGAGCATCCCGCCGGGATTTTTGATCTCCTGTTGCAGCCGGGCTTCTTTCAAGAGGCCAAGGCAACGATCCACGGCTCCCGAACCGAGTCGCTTTGCACACTGCGTCCACCATGTGTGGTCTTCGCTGCCACCGACAGCTTCCACGATTCGCTCGATCTGGGAGCGCAGACCGGGAGCAAGTTCGCGGGCGGTATGTTGGTAGGTGTTTACGTCCTGCCTCGGAGTCTGCTGACGCTCGAACACGACGAGCCATTCCCCTTTCACGCTCTTCTCGAAACGAAATCCGGCCAAGATGGGAATCTTGACTTCCAGTAGCCCATTCGCGGTTCGCTTGATCGTTTTTCGCGCATCGAGTTCCGTCGCGGTTTCAATCGGCAAGGCAAGCACGAGGTCGGCAACGAACCGCCGGTGCAACTTCTGCGACACGAATTTCTTGGCGAGGTAAACGGCCAACCGCTGCTCCATCGGTTTGAGTGCGTAGAAGAGTTCGTTTTTGAAGCCGATGGAGAAGAATCCCCGCGACTTGGCGATCTGCTGCAAAACCGGGCTGACTTCGATGAAACCGAACGGGAGTTCGCGGTCGGCGTCGTCGGGGGACGGTTTGAAGTAGAAGACGCTGCCGAAGAGCCGCCACTTCATGTCGACATAGGCTTTGCGTTCGCGGTGATAGAAAGCATTGGTCGCGTGGAAATCGTAACCGCGTAGGATGTCGATGTCGCGGCGGACGCGCTCGTAGTCCTTCTTGGAGGGGTTGCGCTCACCGCGCCTCGTCAGCAAGGATCGCACGGTGCCGAACTCGATCTGCGTTCCGCTCGCGCCTTGTTCGCAGTACAGCTGGAGCAAGTCGTAGAGGAGAACTTGCGTGGTCGCTCCGCCGAAGCCGAATGGGCCCGGATAGGCCTTCCATGTCCGAACGACGGGCTCCCCGTCCCGGCCGCGGATCGTATCGGAGTAGGCGAGCGGTTCGCGTCCTCGGGTGGCGAGTCGGTTTTTGTAGAGGCTGAAAAGCGGGAATTCTGCGAGATCGAAATCGTAGCGTCCCCCGACCTCGTCCGTCGTCGGGCCACTCTCAATACGCTTGCCCTGATCCTCGGATGTCGAACTGGCTGCCTCGCAGTGCTTCAATTCGTCGTCCTGGTGCTTCCCCGCTCGCGCCAACCACTGCTGCAAAATGGCTCGGATTTCTTCCTTCGGTCCTTCCCCCTTCGTCATGACGATTCGCATTTCCCCGGTTTAATGCATTTAGATTTAGATCATTAGATCTTTACCTGTCGAGAACTCTTTTGAAATCCGCACGTTAACCCCCCTTCGCGGGAGTGAAAGCACGAACGCCGGGACCGAAACGGGAGTGAAAGCACGAACAAACCGGTCGCAAGCGGGAGTGAAAGCACGAACCCAACTGACAGTCACCGGACCGCGCCCTCGGCATCGCCATCAGTTCCCCCTGCGGAAATGCTATCGGAGGGGGTCATTTGATGGGCCGACCGCCGACGAGTTCCCCTTCGCGCGGCGGGTACTTACCGCCGTGTTCGCGCTCGAAGCGCTCGATGGCCAACCGGATCCCCTGTTCGGCGATCCCCGCGATGGTCAGCCTCGGATTCCAATAGGCCGCGTTCTTCACGCGCTCGGCCAAACTGGCTTCCAAGTGAACCGTGAGCTTTTGCTTACCGATCTTCTCCGGTGGTATCTCGACGATGGCGACAGTTCGCCGCTGGCGATCCGCGTTGGCGGGTCGCCGTTTTTCGGCCGCGTCGGCCTTCACTTCTTCCGGCGCGATTTCGAAGGCACCTTCGACCGAGGGAATCGTCTCGATGGGGGATGGTATCACCGTCGCGAAAGGATCGTTCTTGATCGTGGACCTACCCGTTTGCGATTTGTTCATGGCTCTCCCTTTCTTCTTGGTTGATCAATTCCAGCGCCAGTGACCGGTACTCCTTCGCCCCCGAACTGCCCGATGCATAGGACGTAATCGGCTCTCCCATCGACGGGCATTCCGCCAGTCGGATGTTCTCCCGGATGGCGGTGGTCATCATTTCTGGGAATCGGGTCCGCAGCATTCCGACGATCTCCGGACCGTGTTTTGTGCGATTATCGAGGCGGCACGCCACGATCCCTGAAATCCGCACCTGGGGGTTGAGTCGCTCTCGGACCATTTCAACGGTCTGGATGAGTTGAGCCAAGCCTTGAAGTGACATGACCTGGCACGCCACCGGGACGAGAACTTCGCGAACCGCCGTCAACGCGTTCACGGTCAGCACGCCCAGAGCCGGTGGGCAATCGATGAGAACGTAGTCGAAGGGGTCATCGAGATCAGCGAGTTTTTCCCGGAGAACGGTCTCGACTCCGGATTTTTTCGAGAGCGCCTTCTCGACGCCGACGAGCCAAGCGGACGAACCGACGAGCGAAAAGCCGGGAGTCGCCGTCGGGTGAATGAGACTTCGGAGGGTGGTTTTCTGCGGACCATCGAAGAGGTCGAAGACTCCCCGCCCCACGGCGTGCGTCGCCATCCACGTTGTCGCCGAATACTGGGGATCGAGGTCGATCAAGAGTACCTTTTTGCCCCGCTCGGCCAGCGTCGCGCCGAGGCAAACGCTCGTCGTGGTCTTGGCCGACCCGCCCTTTTGATTGATCACCGCTATCGTTCGCATACTCCTCCGGTTGCCGGCGCAGCCGGAACCCCGCCGTGCGGGGATTCCGCATCGCGGCTAAGTGGAGGTTGCCAGGGTATCCGGCGTTGCGTCAATCCGGAAAGTGAGGCGTTGCGTCGATTCCTCGGAACAGCTTCGCCGATGTTCCCGAATCGCTGCAAGCCGGTTTCCCCCGCATACCCGCGTTGCCGCAAACTCTGCAACACCCGAATCGCCGAAATCCTGGCAAGCCGAAACACCGGGGTTTCCGGATTGCCGTACGCAGCGGCGCAGAATGGCTCAGGAGCGCGGGAAGGATCCGGTTCATAGTTCGGGTCGGGCCTCGGCCTCAACTGCGCTCTCGGTTCATCCTGGACCGTTTGACACGGGCGTAGCGGACCGTATCGAGTCCCCATTTCTCAGGTCGATGCCGATCCTGCCCCGCCGGCCTTCGGTCCGACTGCCGACTGTCGAAGCTCGGTGACCGAATCGGACACCGCAGACTTCAGGAATGGAGGCCGGATGCCGACCCTATCCGCGATAGGGGAGACGTCTGACTGGGGGATCCGTGGGGTCACTTTGAAAAATAGCATTGTTGAAATCATCGAGAGAGAAGAGAGCGGGTCTCCGCGGTGGGAGGGACTGTGCTGAGGGTGATCGTGCAGACGAGTGCGGCGGCGGCGCAGTCGTACTATCGGGGGAGTGGGGAGTACTACGCCGAAGGACAGGAGCGAGCGGGGGAGTGGGGCGGGCTGGGAGCCGAGCGGCTGGGGTTGGAAGGGGCGGTGTCGAAAGACGCGTTCGACGCGCTGTGCGAAAACATGAACCCGGCCACGGGGGAACGGATCACAGCCCGAACGAAGGCCGAAAGACGGGTCGGGTTCGACCTGAACTTCCACGTCCCCAAATCGGTCTCGGTGCTGTTCGGGCTCACGGGCGATCCGGATGTGCTCCGCGTCTTCCGGGAGGCCGTACGAGAAACCATGACCGACATCGAAGCCGAAACGCATACGCGGGTCCGGACCGGGGGCGTGCACGAAACCCGGTTGACCGGGAACCTCGCCTATTCCCTTTTCGTCCACACCACCTCGCGCCCCGTAGACGGCATCCCCGATCCCCACCTCCACGCCCACGCCTTCGCATTCAACCTCACCTTCGACTCCATCGAGGGTCGCTGGAAAGCCGTCGAACTGGGAGAGGTCTACAAAAACGCCCCGTACTACGAAGCCGTCTTCCATTCCCGCTTCGCTCGCAAGCTCGCCGAACTCGGCTTCGACATCACCCGAACGGCGGCGGGCTGGGAGATCAGCGGGATTCCTGACCGGGTTCTGAAAGCGTTTTCCCGGCGCACGGAACAGATCGAAACGCTCGCCCGCGAACTCGGCGTGACCGATCCCGACAGCAAAGGCCAGTTGGGGGCAAAAACGCGAGAACGCAAACAGCTGAAGTTTACGCTCGAAGAACTCCGGACGATTTGGAAGAGCCGCCTCACGGACGGCGAACGCGCGGCTCTCGGACGCGTGCGGGCCCGCGAACTCGAACTCCCCGGCCGCGATCCCGATGCCGCCCGCGCCGCCATGGCGTTCGCCGTGGCGCATTCGTTCGAACGGTCCTCGGTGATCCCGGAGAAGCGCCTCCTCGCGATGGCGCTGCGGCACGGGGTCGGCCAGACGACGCTGAAGGACATCACCGAGGAGCAACGCGGTCACGGGCTATTGATCCGCGATTACCGGGGGGAACGCTTGGCCTCGACGGAGGAGGTTCTCGCCGAAGAAACGAGAATCCTCGGGTTTGCCCGAAAGGGGGTCAACGCATACCGGCCCCTCGTCCCCGAAGTTCCTCCGCTCGCCGATTTTCTTTCGCAGCAGCAGCGATCCGTCATCCGCGACGTCTTGACCTCCCCGGATCGGGTCATTCTGGTCCGCGGCGTCGCCGGCAGCGGCAAGACGACCCTGATTCGCGCCTGCGTTGACGCGATTCAAGACGGGGGGAAGTCGGTTCTCCTCCTCGCTCCTTCCGCCGAAGCGAGTCGCGGGGTTCTCCGGAAAGAAGGATTCGATTCCGCCGACACGGTCGCGCGGTTCCTCCAGGATGATCGTTTTCAAAAGACGGCTCGGGACGGTGTCATTTGGATCGACGAGGCCGGACTGCTCGGTTTGAAAACGCTCGACGCCGTCTTCAAAGCGGCCGATGCTCTGCGGTCGCGGGTCGTGCTCTCGGGGGACGAAAAGCAGCATCATTCGGTGGAACGGGGTTCTCCGTTTACGCTCCTCCAGAACTCGGGCGGGCTCGAACCGGCGACGGTGCGGGAGATCCGACGCCAAACGGGACGATTCCGGGAAGCCGTCGCTCTGCTCAGCCAATCGAAAACGGCCGAAGGGTTCGACCTGCTCGACCGCGATCTCGGCTGGGTCCGTCAACTCCCCGACGGTAAACGAGCGGACGCCATGGCACGCGAATATGTCGAAACGCTGCGAGGGGGTCACTCGGTACTCGCGGTGTCGCCGACGCATGCTGAAGGGGCGTCAATCACATCGGCGATTCGGGAACGTCTTCGCGAATCGGGGATCCTTTCGGACGGAACGAAAGCCGTGACGCAACTCGTCTCCCGCGATCTCACCGTGGCCGAACGGCGGGATGCGGCAGTTTACCGCGTCGACGATGTCATCGAGTTCCATTCCCGCGTGCGGCAATTCCGACCCGGTAGCCGGTTCTCAGTCACTGAAGTCGGGTATTCGTTTGTGACGGTGCAAGACGCCGACGGCGCCCGCTCGGTCATTACGCTCTTCCTCGCGGATCGGTTCGACGTTTACAAGCGGACCGAGCTCGATCTGTCGGTCGGGGATCGGGTGCGCATCACCAAGAACGGCAAAGCGAAAAATGGCCGGCGGCTCGATAACGGGACAATCCGCGCCGTGGTCGGAATCTCCCGGAGTACGATCGAACTCGAAGGGGGCGTGAAGATCAATGCGGGCTTCGGGCACTTGACCCATGGTTACGTCGTCACGAGTCACGCCTCCCAAGGCAAGACGGTCGACCGCGTTCTGATCGCCCAATCTTCGGAATCGTTCCGGGCCTCGAATCGCGAACAATTCTACGTTTCGGCATCGCGGGCGCGGCATTCGGCCACCGTATACACCGACGACAAAGCCCGCCTGCGGCGGGCGATTGAGCGGAGCGACCCGCGTTTCACGGCGACGGAACTCTTCGAGGGAAATCAACCTTCCGGCCGCATTTGGAGGGACTGGTTGACGCGTCGGCTCCGTTCGCTCCGTCAGCGATTCGGAGAAGCCGCCGGCTCCGCTTCCTGCGTCCGACTGCGCGGTGTTCTCGCGGGGCCGACGCGATGAGCGAGGACCGCGCCCACTTCCTCGACGAGCGCATCCGGCTGCCGGCGAATCCGGCCGACGACGCTCCCGATTCCTATTCGGCCTTCGGCCTCTCGAACTACTACGGCGAAGTGCTGACGATGCTGCGCTTGCGATTCCGCGACGGCACCTGGCGGGCGCTGCCTTACTACGGGCTCTGCTCCATGGCCTACGATCCGGCCCTCGGAATCGAACTCGTCTTTTCGAGTACCGCGGTTCGCCTCCGCGGCCGAAACCTCTTCCCGCTGTTTACCCAAATCGGCGATCAATCGGTGCGCTGGGTCTGGGAAGCGGATCGTGCCGACACGCTTCTGGTGCCCGAATCGATAACGGTGATCGAGCGGATCGAAATCGGTGTCGGTGACAGCGGCTAGCGGTTTACGTTCTGCACCCCTCTGACCTCGGGCGCTCGGTAAACCCGGTGCTTCCGAGAGTGCATCAGTGTAGTGCTTCCGTTTGCACTCGATGCGGTACGAAAACTCTCTTTTGCTGAACGATGCGAAGAGACGATGCTGCTCGGCGTATGCGACGCTCGCGACTGCACGAGTGACGATTTTACTTCGTCTTCTTGGTGGTCTTCGTTTTTGGGGAACGGTTACCCGCTGTGCTTGAACGCGGCTCGGATTCTGTAGCGGCCGGGAGTGGCAAAACCTCCGGCGGCTTCGGGAGTGGGGGCGGATAGTCCATGTGACGGCGGATCGCCATTTCGACGACGTGGCGGATCTTCTCGTCGCGGTCCCGAACGAATCCGCGCAGCCGCTCCAAAAGCGCCGACTCGATTTCCAAATTCAGTTGACCCGTTCCCGGTGTCACTCGCCGCTTTCCCATGTTCGCATACCCCCGTCTCGCACACCTTACTTTTGTCTCTAGAGATAAGCAAGAGAAATGCTTGACATGTCTCTAGAGACGGTGTAGTTTTTAGATCGAGTCGAGGGGATACCTCGCGTTATCGAAAGGGGGGAAAACTATGAACGAAAATTGCACCATCATTCACTCTTACAGCCGGAAAGAAGCCATCGCAGACGGCGTTTTGGTCGACGTGACCGAGGCAGCCAGACAGTCGGGGTTCCGGATACCCGTCGCCCTGACTTCGGCCGTTTGGGGCAAGTACGTCGCGATCCCAAACGGCGTCACGGGTCAGGACGAAAGCGGCCGGCTCTGGGATGTCCTGTGGATGCTCTATGTGGCCATTCGCGGCACTCGGAATGCGACGCGAGATATCCGCTATCGCTTGCACGTGCGGAACGACAGCGGGCGACTGCGATTGGTGGAACTGAAAGCGCTGTGCGGGCCCGGCGACGACGGTGAGCCGTGCATCACCGTGATGCTGCCGAACGAAGATTAAAGGAGTGGCCGGGGGAGGACACCTCCGGCCACCGAGAACGAAACCAAAAGGAATTGCACCATGATTACTCTCAAGACTCTGGAACGTACACCATCCCTCGCCGAACTGAAAGTGAGTTACCGCCGAGGCCGACCCAAAGACGGCAAGCAGGAACGCATGCCATTCTTCGTGGCTTCGCCGGTGAGCTGCGAAAAGTATCTGAGGTCGGTGTGGGACGATGACACCTTGGAACTGCGGGAAGAGTTCATCCTTCTCTGCTTGAATGGAGCGCACGAGGTCCTCGGCTGGGTCAAGCTGCATACCGGCGGATTCAACCACACACCCGTCGATCTGCGCCTGGTGCTCGGGGTCGCGCTCCTGACCGCCAGCACCGCCGTAATCATCGCCCACAACCACCCTTCGGGGAGTTTGACGCCGTCGCCGGAAGACATCGCTTTGACCCGAAGACTGAAAGAAGCGGGGGCGCTGATCGGCGTCAACGTGCTCGATCACGTGATCATGACCCGGACGGGCTATAACAGCTTTTTGGAATC
The DNA here is from genome assembly GCA_025352235.1 of Fimbriiglobus sp. GTDB lineage: Bacteria > Planctomycetota > Planctomycetia > Gemmatales > Gemmataceae > JALHQU01. The sequence continues at coordinate 21,335 of JANXTU010000550.1, read as the reverse complement.
CGCCTGGGGATAATTCGAGACGAGAGGCCTATCCACGGGCGGAGCGAAGTGGGGCACTCCAAGCCCCCGCAGCGGAGCCCGTGGATAGGCCGCCGAAGCGGAAAACCCTCGAACCGGTCGATCTTCGTTCCGGGAAAGAAATCATTCGAGCGTGGAGAATCCTAAACCGAAAAAGCCCGCGCTCGGGATTCCGAACGCGGGCTTCGCAGTTTTCAGGCCGATCTTCCTTCACCGGGTGGCGTCGGTATCCTCGGGCCAATCTCGTTGAAGATCGCACGATACCGGATGGAACCCGAACGGTACACCGTTCGGAAGCTCTCGATAGCTGGGGCCGGTGTCCGACTCCAAACGCGGATCGGCGCTGGATTCGCGATCCGCCGGGATGAGGGTGAGCAACTCGAACATGGGCGCTCCTTGGAACGGGCAGAACCGTCGGGACAAGGAGCAGTAAACAAACAGAAGGCGCGGCTGTGGGTGCACGCATGCAACCTTTCAGCATCGAGCGTTCGACGACGATCAGGGACTACACACGGGACAACAAAGCCAACCCTTTGGAGTCAAAGGGTTGGCTTTCGGCGGTTCAAGGTACCAACTTCACGCGATGGCGGGTACCGCTTGAAGCTTCGTCAAGTAGTCGGCGGCTCGCTCGGCCTGGGCGGCGGCGGTGAAGATCGCTTTGTTGACCGCTTTCATGACCTGCAGCCATGCGGCCAAGTACGAAGCGTGTTCCGGGAGAACCTCGGGCGTGATCCCCAAGTCCGCACAGACGAACGCGGCACCGAGTTCCGCGACAAGTTCCTCCATGGCGTATCCTTGATCGCCGAATCGCTTGGTCTCGAACGTCCGGTTCAAACGGCATTCGTGCTTCGTCCAGTGGGTGCACTCGTGGACCAGAGTCGAATAGTAACTCTCGCGGGTCTCGAAGCTCTCGAACGGGGGCATCTGGACGTAATCCGATCCGGGTGAATAGAAGGCTCGGTTCCCGCCGTGGCGGATGTCGGCTTTGGTGCCTGCGAAAAACCGCTCGGCGATGTCAAGCCGCTGCTCCAGCGGAAGCGGGTTCGCGACCTTGGCGTAGTACTTCTCCGGCAAGCCTTTGACCTGCTCGGCGTTGAACACGGTGTACGATTTGAGGAACGGGATCCGTTCCGTCTTCTCTTCTCCGGTCGCCGTGTCGGTCTCCTTCTTCTCGATGCTGTTGGCGTAGACGATCCCCGTTCCTTTCTCTCCCTTCCGCACACTACCGCCAAGTTCCTTGGCTTGCTGGAAGGTCAGCCAGAGCGGGGAAACGTATTGCTTCTCGAAAGCGGTCAACCAGAGTACGACGACGTTGATCCCATGGTACTGCTCGCCATTGGAGCGGAGCGGGCGGGAGATCCCCCCGGCGGCGTGCTGCACTTTCCAAGGCTGGTGCCAAGGGCGAACCCCGGCTTCCAACTGGGTGACGATGGTTTGCGTGATCGGCGTGTAGAGGTCGCGGCGTTCGGTGGTCATGGGTCTTTCTCCGTGTGATGGTGTCTGTTGGTTGCGCGCGCAACCGACGAACGGAGGAAGAGCTGAAAGGGGGGACGCGCTCGTCAACGGGCGACGGGGTGGGAGGGTCTCCCTGGCTGCACAAGCGAGGCTTTGGGAGCGCGGAAGCTAGGGAGGGGCCGACCACGGAGCCGGAGCGAGGCCTTGCGAGCGGAGGGCACCCTTGACGACGCGGGGGGATTCTCCCCCGGTTCGGATGCCTTGAAAGGAGGGTGCGGGAACCTTTGGTTCCTGCAAAACAACGATGATCTGCCCGACCGGGATCGAAGAGGATTCAAGAAGGGAAGGACAGAAGTGATTTGAAGATAGAGAGTCGGCGGCCCTGCAAGTCGTCCCTTCAGGCAACGAGTCCGAACGCATGCCTCAAGCGGCTGGCATCTTCTCGACCGATGGGAGACTGCGGCATCGAAAGTCGAACGTAGCCGTTTTCGTACGTTGAAAGCCCAACACCAAGGTTTCGGAACGACTCCCGTACTACCGATGGCTCGATTCGACAAAGTTCGGGATCGCTGGCCTGGGCGAGAAGTATGCCGGTCTGCAGCCCTGCTTCCAATAAGATCGGTTTCCAGTCTGCCCCGGTAACGATTTGAGCGACACTATCGAGGTTCTGCCGTTGATTCTCCTGGTGCTCGATACGGTCGGCGGCTGATCCCCGGTCCGCAATTGCCCCCTGGCACGAGAAGAGCGGCCCGAAATTGACCGTCTCGGAATAGCCGTTCACCTGCGCCGATTCCACTTCGCGGATGTACCGCAACAGCGGGTCATCGATGTCGCCGCCGGCGATCATGTGCGACAACGTGTTTTCGATGAACCCAATCGAGCGGCGCCGGCCGTAGAAGCCCAAGCCCAAAGGGTGGCAGGCCTGGAACCACTTGTGACAGCCCGCCAGGTAGAAATCGCAGTACTCCTCGTGGATGTCGGGCGTGAGGTGGCAGAAATCCTGGGCACCGTCCACGACGACGAATCGAACTTCATGGGCCTGTTCGAGCCGTCGGACGATGCGAGCGATCGGCAAGCGAACACCGAGATTGCTCACGGCCGACAAGAACAACCCATCGCAGCGGCTTTCCGCGTATGCTCGGCAAATCGTCTCGACGACTTCGTCTTCCGTGGCACCGCGTTCCAAAACAGCGTTTTTCACCGACACGGTCGTCGTCGTCGCATCGGATCGGACTCGCTCCGCTTCCAAAGTAATGGAGTAGCTGGGCCACCCGAGGTCGGTGGTCAAGACGTTGTCACAGCGGCGGAACATGAGGCGTGCTGCGAGCTTCATCAATTGCGATGTGCGAAGGGAAAGAAGGACGGGCAGATCTGGGTGACTCGCGGCGAGACTTCTCAAAGACTCTTTGAGCGACGAAATCCCATTCCAGCAGGAAAGTGCCGGGTATGCGTCTTTCATCCAAGTCGGACAATCAACTAAGCCGTGTCGCAAGAATCGTTCGAAGTAACTCGATCCTCCTTCTTGACCAACCAAGGCCGAGTAGTCGGTAAAGGCCCGCTGGGCACCAGGCGTGATCCGCCCGATTCGGGCCGTGTCGAGGTAAAGCAGCCTTTCCATGATCGCCCCCGGTATCGCGCGATCAGATCCTATTCAGTGGCGGGCGCGCGATCCAGTAGACTTTGGAAGGAAGTCGAAAATAGATAAAGCCGATCCCAAAGATCTTGTGCGAGACGAACAGCTTGGGGGTCGAACGTGAGACTGAAGCGAAGCGTCCGGCATCGTTCATCGAGTTCCTGAGTGCCAACGGCACGCGTGCCGTAAATGCCCATGTCGACGAGCAGGCCCGGTTCCGCCATCAAATCGGGTTCCCGCGCCAAGACAATCCAAACGCCGTGGTTGTGCTGATTCTCGACCCAAGCTAGCAGTTCACCCACGGGCAAGAGTTCGTGCTTGGGCCAGACGTCTTCTCGAAGGATGAGGATGCGCTCGATGCGGACACCACGATTGATGGCGGCGAAGTTTGCCTCCATACTCTGCCGACCCGGCGCATCTTGCCAGTAATCTTTGCTTCGGACCCAGGCGACGGATCGGTATTTCTTCAAATCCGCGCTCTCCAGCAGCTTCTCGTACACCGTACGCCATCCCTCCGTTCCGGCGAACAAAGCCGTGCCATCGGCCAAGGGAGACAGTTGATCGACGATAGACGCGAGTTTCAGCCCGGCGATTTCGCGCAGAATCGGATCGGTCTGCTTCGTGAGGTCGGCCAGAGTTTTGCAAATTGCCTGGTATGGGAGATAGATGTCGTGATCGTTCGCCAACAAAAGGGGTATCGTGAGTCGGCCGATCATCTCGGCCCGGCGGTGTTCCCGCTCGGCTTCTTGCTCCAAATACGACAGAAAGAGTCCACCCAGGATACTGACAAACGCTCCAAGAACGCCGATTTGGGCTTCAATCGGAGCGAAAGTGCAGACCAACCCCATGACAAGTGAGCCCACTGTCGTGGCGCCGACGAACGAGAGTGAGAAAAGGGATTTCGTGCGAGGCGATTCTTTGGAGGGCATGCTGCGAACGGTATGACAGCTCGATCCGGCTGACAAGTAGGGGTTATGGTCCAATCCCAAGATGTCCGGGCATCACACGAATGTAGATGTGCGAACGCACCAAGTCATAACCTTTTTAGGTAGCAGTACATTGGTGTGTGATCACTCGTTTCCACCGGGCCTACCGATAAGGAATCTATCCCGCATGCCACGGCGGGCTTCGCCGGTCGGTCCACGACGGCGGCATGCGGGATAGATCCCTTATCGTTTTACGGAATTCCGTCTGGCCAAACGACCGTTGGAACGTAAGTCTTAGGCTACTCACCGATCGGATCTCGATTTTTGCCTTTGTGGCTCAGCATGACCCTCACCAATGCGAGTTCCCCGGCGCGCGCGGTGCTCCCACCGTCACCTGCGGCGGACTACCATCCGTCGCGACGGATCAGATCGGCCTGTCCTTACCCCGATTGCTCAGCGGCAATCTCCAACGTTGATTCCTACTCGGTCTGCGATACCTGCCGGCGTGTGGCCATACGCTGCGCGCCACTGGAGCGTCGCACGTGCGGATCGTGGAATCGTCCGGCATCGCTCTACTGCCGAGGTTGCGGGCGGGTTCATCCGCGGAATTGGTCATCGGATGCCGAGGTTCGAGTCCGCAACAGATCTTTGAATGCGCCTGGCTTTCAGGCCACCGCATCCTCGGAAATCGAGCTCGTCCGCGCCGAAGATCTCTATTGCTTGATTGCGCCGGAACCGAATCGCCCCGATTCAGAGACCCCCTACGAGTTCGAGTTGGAAAGAGTCGGAGGTTGGCTTTGGATCGGCCACTCCGATGGCAGTTTCAAATTGATCGAACCCTTCGCAGCGCTGGCGAATCACCAAATCGCAGCGGGTCGTGCCAACCCTTGGCCGCACGATTTGCAGTCGCGCCGATGGACCGCTAACGGTGAAGGGCCTTGGCTGGTGCAATCATCTGGCGCCGGCGTTCGGGTCTTCTGCACATTGGCCTCGGTCAACATGGGGCAATCGACGCTGCCCGAATTGTTCCCGGGCGGATGGGTTTGCCCGCCAGCAGAAAAAATGCTCGGTCGCCCGATCATTGTGGGATTCGAAGATGCGACTGATCGGTCGGCACGCAAGCTCTACTGGTTGACCCGCTCGGCGGATAATCCCGAATCGCTTCGCATTTGGTACTGGGCCATTTCGCTGTCGACACCGATGTCCGCACCGACAAATTGGACGCTATCGGCGGAGGGACTCAGTGCGGTACGAGGGGCAGGGATCGTCGCATTACCGACCGGTGAACCTCGCGAACCGCCGCGATTGCTCGTCGCGGGCGGGAAAGCACTTTTGGCGTTTGCCGCTCCAATCGCAGATCGGCCACTCCCGAAAATCCTGAGTGTGTCGACTCCTTTCCAAATGGATTTGGGGACCAATTTCGCCGATACCCTTCGCCTTTTCGTCCTCCCGCAGAATGTCCGGAGTAGAGACCCAATTTCAGTGGCGGTCGGAGTCGAGGATGGCATCGCCGCAAGGCGCTTTGCCAGAGTGGTTGTCGGCGACGATGAGATCCAATTCAGTATGGTGATGGGCACCGGGCATCCTGTAGGGGTGGCGAACCTCGATAGTGGCTCAGTATGGGTCTATTTGAACGAGTCGATTCTGGGTTGGGTGAATACGCTTGAGCAAGTCAACGCCACTCGGGAATTGCAAAGGGCGGATCGCTTCGACGAAATCCGCGTCGCCGGTCGGGTTATTGCACTCAGTGGACAAAACGAAAGCGGCCGGGGCATCCTCAGGGTCTGTGACCTGACGACCAGAAAGTTTTACCACACGGATGAGTCGCCGCTTGCGGGCAGCCGGTTCACACTACCCGCGATCATTGGGGCGGCTATTCTGACTGTCGATCAGCACGACCATGGAAGCCGTAGCTTGTCTCGGTACTGGCTCTACGATCCCAAATGCTCGGGGAATGGCTCATGAGTACTCGATGCGCCGGAATCGTATTCGGGCTCTCCCTGTGCTGGGGACTCTTGTCGCCAGGAGTCGCATCGGCGGCGAATCGGGCGCAAGACGATCCCTTCCATTGGGATTTCCCTTGGAGTCCATGGCGCTGGCTGATTGTGATTGCCCTCGTGGTCACCGCGTGGCTGTTGAGCTTTCATGTTTGGTTTCCCGGACGCCTCGATCCCGAGAGCAAGCGGACACCACCTTGGCCCCGGGTGGCGTTCGGCGATTCACTCGCCGCGTTCATCCTGGTAACCTGTACTGTGTTCTTGATCGTCTTCGGCCTCGTTTCAGATGATATATTCTTGAGCCCACTTAGCCTCGGAGCAGGCGGCACAGTCAGCCGATTCTTGGGCCGCAATTACATCTGGATCGGGATTGTGCTACTGGGACTCGGCCTAGCGGCACTGGTGCGGTTTTCCATTTTCCGGCGTCGGGAGGGCTGACCCATGGCGAGCTTCAAACTTTCACCGACGCTACTCATAGGCTTGGGCGGGACGGGCAAGGACGTCCTCCTTCGCATTCGCAAGCAGTTTTTCGAGCGATACGGCAAGAATGCTTTCGGTGGCATTGGCTTCCCAGTGATCGGCTATCTGGCAATCGATACGGATGATCAAAAACTCGACGGCATCGCCGGCGACCCGCTCACGCCATTTGTGGCACGCAACATCCGCCTAAACACCGAGGGGGACACACCGGAGGTTGTAGTCTGCGACATCAAATCGCACGAATTCGATAACTACTTCAACGGTGGGGCCCGGAGCTACCCGCACATCTTCGAGTGGATGCCGGCGGACATGAACAAGTACGGGTCGTCGGCCGTGGTTCAGGGGGCCGGGCAAAATCGACTCTTCGGCCGACTGGCTTTTTTCCATCACTACAAGAGTATTCGCAACGCCCTCAAGAAGAAACTCCAACAGATTCACAAGTATGCGACCCGTCCGGAACTCATTCCGACTTGGTTGCCGGAAGGCGCACGGCCGGAAGATGTGAATCCAAAACAAGTCGAGGTGGTGATTGTTTACTCACTCGCAGGGGGAACTGGGGCAGGAATGTTCCTCGACGCGGCCATGCTCGTCCGCGATGTGCTTGACGAACTAAATCTGGGCCAGTCGATTCTCATCCACTACCTCGTCATGCCCGAAGTCATGACCGGACCGGGCGGTGTGTTGGCGAATCAAGTCGAGATGTCGAAAAAAGTGGAGGAGAACGCCTTCGCGGCACTCCGAGAAATGGAATACTTCGCACTTCGTCGAGAAGGACTGTTCGACCTTTCGGTTCCCCCAGCTATTGCAAAGAACCCAGAGACGGGACCTGCGCCACTCTTCGAAGTGCATTGGGAACGCGATCACCTCACCAAGGTCAACAACCCGCCGTGGGACATCTGCTACATGGTCGGAGCGTCGAACGAGCCTTTGGCCGGGCAACAACTCCCGCTGCCCGAGGTTTGCCAGATGATCGCCGAGCACATCGGCCTCTATTTCGATCCAGGCGATTTCGGGGCAGAAATGCGTCGGAATCGAAGTAATGACGTGGCGAAAACGATCGACGTCATGGCCCAAAAAGTGTACGCGGAGGATGGGGCTGAACTCTTCTCGCGCTACGTCAGCCGGAGATTCAGCCTCTTCGGTCTGGCCCAGTTGAATTTCGACCGTACCCGGATGAAGCGGGCCGCCGCGCACAAGTTGGCTTCCCTCTTCCTCAAACTCTGGTGGAACCGATCCACAGGGTTGCTTCCCAACGAATACGGAGCCAAGTCAGAAGCCGATTTGGGAACCGACGACGCGACGGATCTGCCGACTATCACCCCGAACGGCCAACAGACCCCGATTTCCTTGGCAGTATTGCCAATCGGTCGGGCCTTGCTGCGCACGGCGGCGGGGAGTACCGCTCATATGGGCGATGTGGTGAATGAGCGGCACAAACGGATCCGGGCCACCTTGGATTCGGGGCACGAAACTGCTGCTGTCGAATCCGAGTTGCGAGACTGGCTCGCGGAGAACAGAGAAGCGACGGCTCCACCGGCTCGCGGTGAGCGTGTCCCCGCTGCTGCCGTATCGAACGTCATACGTCAAAATCGAGAGGAACTCACGAAGATAGCGCAAACTCGCCTCGAAGCACTATTCAAGTACCGCCTCGGCGAGTGGGGGATTCCGGATACGATCCACCTCTTCCAGAACTATCAGGAGATTCTCGATTCCCGAGTGGAAGAGGCCGCGGAATATCGGGCGGCTGGCGGTGCATCCGCCGCAGGGTGGGAAGCTCGACTGGCCGATGCCAAGAAGGTACCTTTGTATCTTAAGCGGACGGCGATTCGGGCCGAACTACTGCGAGCCGTGGACGCTGTCCGGCGTCAAATCGCGGGCTGGTACAAAGAAGCGATCGCGGCCGATATTTTCCAGTTCTTTCAGGATACGGCCAAGCGCGTTCGGCGCGAGGGTGCGGGTGTGTCCTACGCGTCCAGTCTGAGGGCGTTCTCTGCCAAATTGCCCAGAGCGGAACAGTATCTCAACGCCCGATTCCAAGAGTTGAGCCGTCCCGAGCAGAGCCGAATCGACGCCCGGGGAAATCCCGAAGTCGAGAAACCGAAAAGCGGACGGACGACCTCGCTGCTTCACCGGCAGACCGAAGAGGAATACGAAAAGCGTATCGCGAAAGCGCTCCGCGTTCCGAACGGCCGCGCGGACGGCATCGACTGGGTTCAACTCGAAGTCACGATATTCGCCGAACTCGAGAAATCGCCGAACGCCCGCTTGTCCGATGCGTCCTCGCTATCGGACTTGGTTCTCAGGTTTTTCCCCGTCAACGGACTATCCTCTGCTTCCGATGCGGACTTCGACGATTTCGCTCGCGAGTTGGCGACGAGTTGCGAAGCCTTGCTGCCGCAATTTGCCGAGGACATCACCGCGCTGGATGAGTTTTTCGTGCAACCCGACCTCGAGACTCCCCTCCGAAATTTGCGGACATATTCCGCTCCGATGATCCGTAAAAACAAAGATGTACTGACGACGCGAGACGTCGATACCGACCCGCGCCAGATGCTCGGCATGGCAGGTCAACAGACTGTACCGGGGAGTCGATTCTTAGAGATGCTCCGCCGCTCCGGAGAAAAGGATTCTCTTAGCCTGACAGGACTTGAATCACTAGATCTGAAATCGGACGCCATCGTTCTTTATCGCGAGAAAGTCGGCATCCCTCTTTGCTATGCGGCGAGCCTAGGTGATTTGGGTGATCGGTATGACCGCTCGAAGCGTGCGAGCGAGCTTCACATTCATGCCGATTTTTTCAAGGGAAAACTGCCTGAAATCCGGCACATCGATCAAGCCAAGCAGACGAGGATGGCGCACTGTTTAGAGTCAGCAGTCATAGGCATCATCGTCGGGCAGGTCCTGTACGACCCGAGCCGGAACACCTTCTCGATGGTTTACAAAGAATTCACGAGCCAACTCGGGACGCAGCTGGAGGAAGTCGTCCGGAACCTGACCAGCGATCCCGACCGCGCGCGCGTGCTCGAGATCAACATCGACCGCTGGTTAACTGATGCCGGGCTCGCATCGGAGGGCCGACCACTCGCGACGCTCTGGGCCGCTTTGCGGTGGTTCTACGAAGATCTCCGCGGACGGGTCGAAGTCTTGCTAGGCAACAAGCAAATACGAGAGCACCCGCTGCTATCGTTCGTCCGCGACCGAATACTCCCCCGCATTCGCGGGCGGTTGAGCCGGACGGCGGGCGCTTTGGCTCTGATCGCTCCGCTCGAAGAGATCAACCGAAGGATGTACGAACCTCAAACTCGCCCAGACGAACGCGCCGATCTTTGGCGGCAGTGGCAAGAGATCGCGCGCGATCGGCTCGGTGAATTCACCCCGATTAACACGCGGGATCTCCCGATCCCGGTTCTGGCTTTGGCGATCCAGCGACCTTCGTCATGAGCGCCCTCGTCCGATGCCCGAAATGCCCGAAGGAGATCGCCTATCCGTGGCCATTCGCGGATGTCGATCTCTATTGCCCCCTCTGCGGTGCCCAGACCATTGGGTTGCGTGCGAATCAAGGGGCCATCTTTTCCGATTCTGGTCTAGGAGAAGTCTGGGCCTATTTGGATGCGGGCTCGGACAACTTTGAAATCGCTCTGGAACTTGAGAGAGCCCGGGTGGGCGCCAGGCGGGATTCCGCGCCGGGAACGAAGCCGATTCCACTGGTGGATTTTATCGAGTGGGAGCGTGCCGGTGGCACGATTCGAGAAGCGAACGGGAACACCGTTCACCTCTCAATCAAGTGGAATGCGGGTACGGGCCGAGCCGCAATTACGCCTGAGAGGCGATTGATCACGGAGCGTTCTCCGGCTAAGGGTCTTTTCGGTGAGCTCTTCTTGCCGGGTCTAAATCCCGAATCTTTCAGTTTCCGACTCTGGTCGCGCCCTACGGTGCCACTCAGGATCGATCCGGTATCCGACGCAGACCAATCGACCGAGCTTACTGCCTACCTCGATCAATCGACGCAAACGGCGTTTGTAGTGCTGACACTTAATTCGAGCAGCGTACCCGTCGCGGTCGACTCGGTAGTGTTACTTCCGGAAGCACGCGAAACCATCAGGAGGATTTGCAGATCCGTCAGTATGTCGACCGACCACCCGGAGCGCAAACCCACCCACCGACCGATCCTCTGGCCCGGGCAGCCGGAAACTTTCAAGTTTCAGTTCAAAGAGTGCTCCGGCACACTGGATCGCGTTCCGTTCGACCTCTCGTTCCACCTGCGCGGTATCCCCGATCCCGTCCATTACCCCGCAAGGCTTTCACTCCGACAGAAGCCCTCCATCATGATCTTCTCATCCGGGGCGATGGCCCAAGAAGATATCAGTGTGAATCTCGGTGGCCGGCCGAAGGTCTTCGATCTCTACCTCTTGGAAAGCTCCAGTGAAGAAACAGCATCGGCCCATCCTGACCCGACGGGCGCGATCCGGATCGAACCGGGCGAACACGCCGCTTGGTTGAAACCAATGCAGCGGCTCGATGACCGAATTTCGAGCGATGCGAAGCGGCCGACTAGACTCAGAATGAAGATCAATACCTTGGGGATTTCTCGCGCGGCGGATCACATGGCGGGGAAGAACCACGATGTGGCCGTGGTGATCCGCGATCGCGGCGGATTCGATTTGGCCCGATATCCTTTGCGCGTCCGTTTCGACCGTATGCCACAGATGAGCGATGCACTCGCATTCGATTGGGGCACAACGAACAATTGCGCTGCGATCGGCGGAGTCGGTTTCGTTCATCCTGTGGCGCTCGATCCGACGCGCCCCGAAGAATTCGAGCGATTCTCCTCCGCTCTCTATGTAAAATCGGTCGAGTCGGAGGACTCTCCAGAGTTGGCCGTCGGAATCGAGGCGCAAGAGTTGATCCCGGTGAGTGCCAATCCCGAGTGTGTCCTGCGGGGGCTGAAGCGTTTGTTTCTCGCGGGAAACCCTGTCCGTTTGCGCGATCCGGATGGAAGGCAGCGCGACTACCCCGTCGAAGTGATCGCGGCGGAATATCTTCGACGAATGATCGATGCGCTTGAACAACTCCTCGACAAAGAAATCGGCATTTTCGGACTAACCTACCCGACGAAATGGCCAGCTAATGTGCGAGACCGATTGGCAAGAACCATTGAAACAGTTCGTGCCGCGGTCGGCGAAGGTCGACCCGAACGCCGAATCGACATCATGCCGCCGCGTCTCGACGAGGCAACGGCGTGCGCTTTGAGCGCCCTCCGCGCTCTCTGGTCGCAACCGGCATCGGGTGAGACGGGGGGTATCGATCTCGAAAAGGGGGCCGTCGTCATCGCGTACGACTTCGGAGGAGGAACTGTAGATACGGTCGTACTAGATGTCGTACTGACGCCCGCCGACGAATTGCAAACCCGGCTGATCGGCGTCGGTGGCCGGCCCGACTTCGGCGGGGACGACATTACGCGCTGCATCGTACGGATCTTGTGCGAACGGATCTCCAGGTATCTCAAATCGCAACTTCAGACCCACGAATTCCGGATCCTCTTTGCGAACGAAGCCGACCGCGACAGTTTTCCTCTCACGTGGAACCTCGAGGCGCGGCAAAATGCCGAGAGGTTGTGGGTGTTCGCGGAATCAATCAAACGGGACCTCTGCCAACCGAGCCGCGATGCGACCATTTCCCCCGTCGTCGCAGCGTTCGGGGAATTGGGGCTCAATAGCTTGGCCGTCTTTCCGAACTCGCTCGATGAACCGCCGCAGTCACTCGGATACCGACTTCGAGAAGTGACCGAAGGCGAGACTGATCTGCGCGCAGAGTTGCTCAAGGTCCTACACTTCGAATTGGTGACTTTGTATGACACATCGCTCGACGGAACTCCTGGCATAACGATCCGCGATCACCTAATGGAATCGTTCGAGCAACTCCGGGCTCAATTGACGGATGTTCCCGATGATCGCAACCGATTGGTAGTACTGGCAGGCGGTGGCTGCCGACTGCCGCTGATTCAAGAACTCGCCCGAAGTTATCTCTTGAGGGGGACAGATCGGCTCGATTTTCAAGAGGGCTTCGCCAAACAGCGCGTTGCCCACGGCAAAGCTTGGGAATTGGCATTCTGCTTGACCGGTGACCAGGCGATGCTGCAATACACCCCACCGGGGGATGTAAGCCACCGCGCTCTACTTTCTATGCGACAGTCACCCCGCGGAGAAAAATCGGAATTGCTGGTTCCAGCTGGGGCGAAGATGGACGATGCGAGTGTGTGGCATGCGTTTCAGATTTCGATGGATTCGCGCCGGTCCGGAACATTTAATCTCTTCACACGCGAATGGATCGAAGGGAAGTGGCAGTCGGTCAAAATCGGCGAATTTGACAAATCGGCTATCCCGTCGCAGAGCGGTGCCGAAAGCTTGTGGGCGGAGCCTTGGCCAATCGATATCATCGGTACGGTAGACGCGGGCATTTGCCTCCTTCGCGACGCTGCTCGGGAACAGCAGATTTGGCTGCGAATTCAAAGGCCGGCGACCGCCGATTGGCTCGGCCCTTACCACCTGATCCCGACTGGAAGTTGGGGCAACGTGGCCCGAATTTTACAAGGATACGTCGAAGTCGGTTCCTCGCCAAAAGGATGAGCCATGGCCACCGAGCCATCGAAGCGCGTCGCGGAGATTCGAGATGACCTCGAGCGTCTGCTCGCCAAACTGCGTCGAAACGACGAAGCGCTCAATGCTGTGCTCGCCGTGAAGCGATCGCTGGTCAAGCGACTCGCTCGAATCCACGCGCAAATGGATTCCCTAGTCCAGAGCCAAGCGGAGTCCGAAGAGTCTGTCATCCCGCTTGCGGAAGCCGGCGAGCAACGCGTATCATCTCCCGCGGAGCCCGAGACGCCAATTCCTCCTCCACCGACCCCGGAGGAAAGGCAGAAAGAAATGCGCCGTCGCCACCCGCGACTTGATAACCAGCTCAAACTTGCGGTCGAAGCTCTGGAACTCAGCAATGAAAATCGAAGCGGGCAAGCAGTCAAATTAAAAGAAATCTCCAAACATCTTCACACCAGCGCGAACGCGTTGTACAAGAAACTCCATGACTCGGTCGATCCCGCACCCGATTTCCGCACATGCGGGAGTGATACCATCTTCGCGATGAGTCAGTTGATTGCCGCGCTGACCCAAGGTCGCGGAGAATCGACAGTCGGCGCCTCTGCGGTGCCCGATTCCGCGATCGAAGAATTGAAGCCCTTCTTGCAAAAACTATGGAAGCAGATCCGAGACTGCGCCCCGGGACTCTACGAAGAATTCCATCTGCAATCTTATCAAAACCCGGAACAACAAAAGCCCATCGGTCTTCCGGATGCCGCATTCACTGTGCAAAAGTTCTACCGCGTCTTTTCGCGCAAGAAGGATACCACCGTACTGAACGATGTCATCGAAACGGTGATCCCCGGCTACTGCATGATTAAGTCGGATGGCCAGAAGGCCCTAGTGAGTCCCGCTTGGGTCATCATCAGCGCCGGTTGAAGTCCGAAGCGCCCACCACTGAGAGGCCCCATCCATGCTCCATTCCCTTCGATTCACGGCCGCCAGCGCGCTGCTGCTCGCGGCCGCTTGCCCCCTCTTCGCCGCGACCATTAAACGCGCCGAAACGCCCATGGATTTGATCTTGGTCGTCGACGTGTCGCTGAGTATGTCGAAGAACTCGAACACCCTCGACACTGTGGATGGCAAAATCGTTTCGCGCGCGACCGACCCAGATGGAATTCGCTGGGACGGGATTCAATTCTTGATCGATACCGCGAACGACAACGACCGTGTCGCGTTGGTGTTATTCCAAACGGACGCCGTCCTGGTGACCGCGGGCATCGAGGGCCAGAGCAACGGCTTCGTCGAAATGAAACACGGCAGGAAAGCATTGAAGGAGGCCGTGAAGAGATTGCAACAACACGAATTGACGTTGGAGAACGCCAAAAATCAGATATCGGAGTTCGAGAAGGTGGAGTCGCCCCTGCGTAAAAAAAATCCGGAAGACAATCGGATCGAAAGCTTCGTACCCGTTCCGACGGTGAAGGGCGAAACCGTTTGGGCGTATTTGGGCACTGGTACGGCAAATGTCTTGACTCTTCGATCTTTGCCAGAAATGGGGCTCCTTAAGCAACCGCCCGGTCCGGCCAGACCTCGATTCGTGCTACTCTTCACCGACGGTGTCGATGAGTGCGACGCCAGACTATTCAATGAACGGTCACCGGATGTTTCGGGGTGGGAAAACACAAACTCGGCTAGGGTCCGCGGCGCCGAGGGTGAACCCAAGGTGTTTCAATGGGGAAGCAAAACGCTATCGTCGCTCTTCCCAGAAAGATTTTTGAAATTCACTCCGACTGAGCGAGTGGCTTTTTTCAAAGAGAAAGATTGGCAACAAAAACTCGAGAAGATGGCTCAAAGCGATTCTAAATCGTTGTCGGAGAAAAAGAACGCGAGCATCGATGAAGTGATGAAGCCGTTCGAGGAAGTCGGTGCGAATGTCTTCACATTCGGCCTGGGGAAAGAAATCGACAAATCGATGCTCGAACGGATTGTGACGGCGGCCCGGCCCGCGGCGGGGGGGGCAAAAAACTTTCGGGGAGCGGCCTTTTTTTCACGGGACAACCTCACTTTGTTTGAACAACTCCAAAGCGTCGGTTGGGAACTTCGAGAGCGCTGGAAAGTCCAGAGCGAATTCAAACGGCGGAATGAAATGGAGGTCGGCTTCAGTACCCCTGCGCTCGAAGTTTGCCAAGATCTCGGAGCATTCTTGTACACAAAGGCGGGCCAGCAAGGCAAGCAAGCCCGCGCCCCGAAATCGTCGATCCTCCAACCTGGAAAACCGCCGATCACCGCGCGGAGTTTCACTTCGAGATCTCACGACTATCTTCAAATATTGCCCGATGCGGGCTCGGGAATTCGGGAAATCTCCGTTCAACATCCTGCGGATCAAATCGCGGTTTGCGAATTTGGATTAAGGCCGATCACTCCCGAAGTCCAGTTGGCCGAGTTGTCACCCGTCGGATACACATTGCTCGATGCCGTGCCGATTCATGTCGATTTCGAAGACATCGAGACCGCGAAACTCGAACCGGAGATGTTCCAGGTTCGTGCGAGGATCTTTCGCAATGGTCCCGATGGTTCGCCGCAGTCCCCCTACGACTTGATGCTTATCCCGCTCCACCGGGAACCAGGGGCAACAAAATGGGGGTTCTCGGCGAAATGGAATATCGCGCGCACCGCCTTCGAGAGCAAAATTCCCCCGGTCGAATTCTGCGGCGAATGGAACCTCGATGTAGAAATTGAAACCGTCTGCAGCGATGAGAAATATCCGGATCACCCGCTGGGCAAAGCGAAGCGAAAGCTGCTCCGGCGCCAATTCAGCATCACCGGCTACCCGAAGATCAAACTCCCCGATGCGACGGTCATCCGCACCCACGGCCAATCCGCCGGTCGGGGTCGCGTTATCTTGACCCTCGATACGAAATTCGCAGCCGATGATCTGATCCTCCCCAACGGTGATGTAGTCCGAGCCGAATTTGCCTGGCTAGGCACCGCGTTCAAGTATCCTACTGTGCTTCCGGTAACGTTCAAAGGAAAGTCCGGCTTGGCCACGGCCGATCTCGAGGTCGATTTGACAAAACTCGATTGGGGTCAGGTCGCGCGCAATGGTCTCCGCGCCCAAGTCAAAGCCGAATCGAATATCCCGGACGGCCTCGTCGCGGCGACAGCAAAACCGCAAAAAGTCGAATTCGGAATCGACCTCAGAAAAAGTGACTATTTGCTGGAAATTGTGAGCGATAAGTTGGTGTTCGAACTCTCAAATTCCAAGGAGAAAGACCCAAAAGTCCGCTCGGCTCAGGACGAAACTCGGTTGCATTTGAAAACCGATCTCATCGATCAAGCGATCGTAAAGTTCGAGATCCCCGCCGATGCTATCGTTCAATTCCGTCGCGTTCCTCCCCCCGGAGAAGTGGCGTCGGACAACGTTATGAAACTGCGCTGCACCGGCAACGAACCGACGGCGTACGGCGCTGTCCCTTCGGGGGTCGCCAAGCGAGAGACCCCTCTCTCACTGACTCTAAGACCCCTCGACGAAAAACCTCTGCTTCCGGGGCGCTACGAAGCGGCAATTCCCTTGCGGGCCACGGCCGGATCACCTTCGCCGATCTCGGCTAAGGAATTGAGATTGATCGTCTTGGTCGATCAATTGAACATCAATTTCGTCGGGTACCGCAAGGACAAACTGGAGAGCATGGTCTTGGCGGGCACCACGGTCGAATGGCCGATCACCCTTGAGATGGCTCTGCTGACACAAGGTACGAAAGTTATGAACGTGAAGGCGCGTCCCAAGCAATCGCCGCAAGGGTCGGGAGATATTTCACTCCCCGCCGTCAGACTTGTCGGCATGCGTGAGACCGCGTGGCAAACGGTGCTTGGGGCCGCCTTCGGTGCCCGGAAACCGCACTCCGCCGACATGGAGTATCGCTTGGCGGTAGAAGTCCCGGAGAGTGCTGACAATGGGGACTACAGATTCGAACTCGAGTTTCAGTTGGAAGCCCTCACCAGCAAAGGGGAAACGAAGACGTTCGCGGCTACCGGGCCTATCGCCATGCAAGTCCAACGCTACGGGCTAACAGCTCTACCGGTAGTGGCGGATGGGGTCGAGCCGGCGGATCGCGTCCGTTTCGAGTTGCCCGTTGGTAGTACGCAAGTGGTCGAGAAGAAAATGCGTCTGACGCCCACACTGCCCGGAACCGTTCGTTGGACGGCGGAAGTCGTTGCGTCGCCGGGTGCGCCCTTACTCAAAGCTGGTGAAAAACCATGGTTCGACGGGCTGGAATTGCTCGCCGCCGATGCAGGGAGTCCGAATGTCCTCCACCGACCGAGCGATCCGCCCGAGACGAAGCGTGCGACAACACCATTAGCTAAAGGCGCCGCACAAGACTTGTCGCTCAAATTGACTCCGGGTCCACTCGCCCCAGGCCGATATGGGGCATTGTTGCGGTTCACGCCGCGAATCGAAGGAGTGGATGTCGCCGCTCCAAACGCTTGGCTACCCGCAGGATCGGTCGTTGAACTCCCTATCGAATTCGTCGTATCGGGACTCGTGCCGAGTCTGAATGTCGATCCGAGCGAGAAAACACTCCGCGTCGCTGTACGGGGGGTGAAATCAAGAATTGGGGAGTGGAAGATTCTCTCGGACGATCATCCGGGATGGGAGGAGGCGATCGTCTTCGCAGAGACTCGGCCAGACGAGATCACCACGCTTGCTACTGGCAGCGTCACTGTTCCGCAGACGCGTGGTGGACCTTGCCGATTTAAGCTCGTTGCGGTGGGGCAGACCATCGGATCGCCGCCTCCAATGACCGCGACCGTTCCTGCCCAAATCACTCTCCATAAATCTGGGGACAATCGTCCGGCGAATGAAGTCGCGAAGCCGGGGGTTCCGAAGCGACTCCTCTTCGCTGGCGGTGACATTGTGATCGTCCGCATCCGATTGACGGCCGGCGCGGCGCCGCCACCAGCTCTGCAGGCCCGCCGCAAAGACGATCCGAATACGACTTTGCCCATCGTGCTCAGCGATGATGGGAAGAATGGCGATATCCAAGCCGGTGACGGCGAATTTTCTGGTCAGTTCACGTTTCCGACGGAACAAGCCGCCTTCGGGGAATACACGATCGGTTTGGATCCGATGGTTACCGTTCCGTACAAAATCGAGGGTGAAAGTTGCCTTCTCGGTCTGGCCAGAACTGCGGATCCGCGCAGCGATACACTGGAGCATTCGAAGGGCCTCTTCGAGCTGATTTACGGCCCCTCACAAGTTTCGGCTTTGGAGCTCGCGCGAGTCAAAATCCAAAGCCAAACCCTCTCGAATCCTCGATACCGACTTCGGGTCAAATACCTCATCGCCGGCAGCGATGCCGAACGCGATGGATTCCTGACTCGCAAGCAGATACCGACTACCGATCAATTCGATCCTAAAGTCCACTTCGCGGCCAAAGCGATTGGACCTTTGGGCGAAGCCGGTGACATGCCTAAGGAAACTTGGATTCCGTTCGGGTTGGAAATCGATCTGTCGGCCGAAGCACAAAAGGCCATCGAAGAGGGGCATTCCCATCCCTCTATCGAACAGAAATCCGGCATCATCCTCGTCCTGACGATCACGGGCAAAGACCCGCAAGGGCGTGACATCGAGTGGGAAGAGGAAATTCCGTATCAGGTGAAGCCGAAAAACTTCTATTTCCGCACCGGGTTGGTCTGGCTCATCGCCGGGCTGATCGCGCTCCCGCTGAGCGTGTTCGCTTTCATTCGCTGGCGCCGATGGAAAGCTCGCAAAGGTAAGGCGAGAGTCTCGCATACTACCGACGGCAAGAAAGACATTCTCACTGAACATCAAAGCCCCAAGCTCTCTGAAATTCCGGCTGCAAATTCACCAGCGGATCCCTCTCCGCGAAAAGCGAGTCGCCCAAAAGGAGATGATTTATTTTAGGTTTCTCAGGGTAGCTTGTAGAAGGTCAGAATGGTCACGACGAGTTCTATCCAATCCATGTTTGGCGGCGTGGCGCAGGGGTGGTCAAGTAGCCCCAACAACCGAGGCTTGTAATGAGCGACCTAAACCATCATGGCAGGGGGTAACCCATCAGGCTCCCGCAGTGAGATCGGTTGGCAGCGGGGGTAGTTTGCCGTCGGCGATGTAGGCCCGCAGGGCCTGTTCGGTTGCGTTCAGAACGTCCCCGCCGTGCTGCTTCAGGGTGCGGTAGATGCTCATCAGCACGCTCCGCGTATCGGCCCCGCGGTCGCTCCCGCTGCCGTAGCTGGCCTTGCGCATCAGGACGGCCGGGCGGATCTCCCGCTCGGCGCGGTTGTTGTCCGCCGGCACGGCGCGGTGCTCCACGAACCGCAGCAGCGATTCCCAATAGGTCACCAACCGCTTCGCCAATCGGCGCGCGTCGGGGTGGGTCCACTCGGTCAGGCCCAGGTCGAGCAGGCGTTGGTGCAACGCCGCCACGCGGCTGTCGAAGACCGCTTGGCCCAAGTCGTCCCGCGCGAGTTTCAGTCGAATGCCGTCGGCGTAGATCCGCTTCAACTTCTTCGAGAACCCCATCCACTCCTCGTCCGCCGCCTTCGCATCGACCTCCTTCAAGTCCCGAAGCAAGTGGGGCCAGCACTTCTGCTGATACTTCGCCACCGAATCGTAGACCCGCCAGAAGTCGGTGACGAGCACCCCCTGGAACTCCTCGGCGAAGAAGTCGCCCAGTGCGTCGCGGCCGCGCGATTCGTGGATCCAGTAGTAGGTCGCGCCCTCGGCGGTCGCGCACCAGAGCCAGTCGTCGCGGCCGGCCGTTCGCCAGCCGGTCTCATCGAGGTGCAGCACCGGGGCGTTCCGGCAGAGGTCGCGGATCTCGTCGTACCACGGCCGCAGCACCCCGGCGAGCCGGTGCCAAATGTCGATCAACCCGCCGGCCGAGATCGGCACTTGCAGATGGCCGTCGAGCACTTCGATGACCTGGCTCGTCGTCGTGCCGAGGCCGAAATGGAGCCAGGCCGTGAGCACCACGGCGCGGTGGCCGAGGGTGGCGTTGGGCAGGGCGTCCGGCACTTTGGGCTCGTACTGTTTGTCGCACGATTTGCAGTAGCCGCGCGGGATCACGTGCTCGACCGCTTCGACTTTCAGGTTCGCGGGGATGTCTTCGATGACGCGTTTGCGGGGCGACTTCCCGTCGGCGAGCGTGCCGTTGCAGCAGGGGCACGGCGGCAATTCGTGGACGACGACGCGGTCGATCCGTTCGGGCTTGGGCCGGCTGTGCCCCTCGTGGCCGGGCTTGGCACCGGGCTTCTTCGGGCGGGCTTTGGGGGCCGGTTTGGAGCCGGGCGGCCACGCGCTGGACGGCGTGTGCGGCCCGGCCGCCATCGCGAGGACCGCGACGGCGGCCGAGAGCTGGAGCAAGAGGAACTGGATTTCGAGGGGATCGCGGCGCGAGACTTCCGCGGCTTGGTCTCGGGTGAGGGTGCCGCTGCGAAACGCGGCCAGGAAGGCGGGTTCGAGTGCGGTCGTCGGTATCGGCGGCGGTGCGATCAAAGTACCATAGGACTACCCGATACCGATGCCGGGCGCCAGCCGGACTTCAAGTAACTGATGCGTTACGGCAGGGGTAGTCGGCGGCAATTCCTTGCCGCAGCGTGTGCGCCGGTTTTGGCGACGTGCGTGGGATGTGGCGGGGGAAATGCTCCAAACACCAAGCAGATAAATGCGGCCGGCGATGTTCTCCTCACTATTGGGACGATTTCATTCACGGTCCCGTTTGGGTGGGGCCAAATCGTCGGCGTGGTTCTCGTGGTGGTAGGGGGAGGCTTGAAACTGTACGTCGTTTTCGCAGACGGTGAGCGTTCCGAGGTCGTCAAGGCGGATACCATGCAGCTCCAGGCGATAGAGGAGGCCCAGACGAAGGGCGAGATGGCCGTGATCAAGCAGAACGGTTCTGAACAAAAAGTGGCAATTGGCAAGGACGAGTAGCCCCCACGCCGAACCTCCTGCCACTTCTACGACGCGAATCGTTGACTGCCTCTCATACGTTAAGTCGCGGTCGCACCGAAACTCCGTGGAGAGGAAGCTCGGCTACCGGGTATCACGAGCTCGAGGATCATCGTGATGAACGCAGCCGGTACTTCGCCGGCTTTCAATTACCCACAACTTGTCTGTCCAACTCGAACCCGAGAAGGATGTCGGCGAGTCGGGTGAGGCCACGCCAGACGACCATGTTCCCGGGTGGCGGGTCGCTCGCGCGGGCCAGGTAGCCGCCCAGTTTGGCCACCT
>JANXTU010000528.1 GCA_025352235.1 Fimbriiglobus sp. | reverse complement strand
GCCTGTTTGAGTACGTCGAAGGATTCTGGAACCGCGAACGTCGCCACTCCACGCTCGGCTACCTCAGCCCAGACGAGTACGAACGATCGCATCACCCCGATACTCGCTAAAACCCTGTCCACTTTCCGTGGGGAAGATCAGGGGGTGAGGTCTCCGTTGGAACTGCAAGCGGTTCAAATACTGCCAGAAAGTTTTGCCACACCCGTTCGGTGATAGGCTGCGAATTATCGCTTGACACGCGGAACTATGCTGCGAGTATGCCGGGAATAACTCCAGCTGATACGCCGGATAATCTTATGTTCGGCGGCAGAAGGGCGTACCGATGGCGGGCATCAACTACCTGTTCCCGCCTGATCAGGTGCTGAACCTGCCGACTTGGCGGTTCGTCCTCCACTTCCAAGTCACGCCGGCGTACACGGAAGCGCACTGCCAAGAGGCCATCGCCGCCCTCAAGGTCGCCGAATGGAAGATCGTCACATTTCCATTCGGTCTGGACACGCTCGCCTTAGACGAGGCCGGGCGGACGCTTAGCGTGCCGATCGAGGTGCCGGAGGACCGCCGGCGGCGGCCGAACAGCCTGGCCGACTATGAATCGGACGTCTGGAAGGTGATGGGCAACGTCATATGCGACGGGTTCGGGGACGTGTACTACGAGGCGGTGGACTGGCGGGAGTAAAGGCACGCCGAACCAGGCGCCGAACCAGATCCGCCAGCAAAGCCGGGCGGGCGGCTGAACTGGATCGTCCCGCGGCAGGAGCCACACCCGTGCCTCACTTCGATCGCGTACCTGACAAGTCCGCTTGGCATGGACACCAGAACGATTTCGACGTCCGAAACCTGCACGAACGATTCTTCGGCCAGTCTCACGAGCAAGTGCAGGAGTACTTCGGCGAAGGGAGTTCGATCTCGCGAGTGGACGAGTTGACGTTCGCCTCTCGCCCGGTGTTCCAGTGCTACGTCCAATCGTTCGACGCGCTGCGGATCGCCAACGGGACGAAGTACGCCCTCACCGGCGGGGTGTTCAGCCGCAGTCCGGAGAACATCGCCAAGGTGAAGCGCAAGTTCCGCGTCGGCAATTTGTACGTGAACCGCAAATGCACCGGGGCCCTCGTCGGTCGCCAGCCCTTCGGCGGCTTCAAGCTCAGCGGCATCGGCAGCAAAGCCGGCGGGCCGGATTATTTGTTGCAGTTCGTGGTGCCGCGGACGATCACGGAGAATACTTTGCGACGGGGATTCGCTCCGGAGAGCGCGGCGCCGGGGGAGTGAGGTTCGGTGATAAGTGGCGGAGATGCCGGATATTGCCGGTGTGAGTCGTGTCAGACTATGCGAATTGCAGTGAGTTTTTGCTTGACATGGCCAGTATTGCGGCGAATATGTAAGACATATTCCGGGCCAGTATGCCGGATAAGAACAAGACTGGTCACAGAAGGCAGCATGCGAGCCTATTTGACAAACCCTGAACTGGCGACCGATGCAGGCAAGCAGTTGCTTGAACTGACGGTCCGCATTGCTGCGGACGGATTGATTGAACCGGCAGAAATCGATGAGCTCCATACTTGGCTGAAGAACAATAAAGAGAATGACGGTATAGCATCAATTGCTTACCTCAATGAAATCTTGAGTCGGATTACAGCAGATGGCGTTATGGATCGAGATGAATTGATCGAACTTCATCTCGCCATCGAGCGTGTAATTCCAACCGTCCACCGCAGGCCCCTTGTCCAAGCCAGAAAACAGCGTGAATCTGCAGAACGTGAACAACTTCAAAAATCGCGTCACGCACAACGTGAGCAGAAGCAAGACGAACGGAAAAGACTAGATGAAGAAAACGCCCGGCAAAGGCGTTTGCGCCATGCGTTTGCCAAAGTCGCCGGTGTTACTTTCCCGAACGACGACGGCTCTGAACGTCAGACAATTCTCGGCAAATGCAAAGTTGGCGAGCAACTAATCCTCCGCCATGACACAGACAATAAATACAGCATGTTCGCAATTGAAGTGTTACGCGCAAATGGCGAACAGATTGGTCACGCACCCGAATATATCGCAGAGCGAATTCAAAAAGAGGAAGAAGCAGAGTGTAAAGCAATTGGTGTATTGAAGGACCTCACTGGCGGTTCAGGGGATAAACTGACTCGTGGCGCAAACTTCGTTGTGTTTTTCTTAGCTCGGGACGTGACAAACATCGAATTGCAGCAATATGCCAACGATGTTTTCACTCATCAAGGAGCAAGCAGACCCAGACAATTGAACTTGGCTCTCTTGTCGTCACCTGGTGAAGAATTGGGCTATGTGCACGATAGGTTCCACTCTAGACGATTAGACTTACCCCTCTTTCCATCACCACTGCCAGACACCCGTAAGCCGTGGTGGAAGTTTTGGTGAGAGGAAGCCGCCCCAAGCGATGCAGCAGTCGTCGGGCATGATTCTTGTCTGCAATCCACAACTCGCCAGTCCCCCGCCGCTGCTGAGCTGGCTCGTCCCGCGGCAGGAGCCACACACGTGCCTCACTTCGATCGCGTACCGGACAAGTCCGCTTGGCATGGATACCAGAACGATTCCGACGTCCGAGACCTCCACGAGCGATTCTTCGGCAAGTCCCACGGACAAGTGCAGGAGTACTTCGGCGAAGGGAGTTCGATCTCGCGGATGGACGAGCTGATGTTCGCCCCGCGCCCGGTGTTCCAGTACTACGTCCAATCGTTCGCGATGTATGTCCTGTCGCCCGCCGCGGCCGGCGATTCGGCTACGGCCAGCGCCTTCCTCTCACTCTTGGAGGCGCGCGATGGGCAGGACGCCGGCAGCGTCGGGGAGGTCTACCCGCTCGTCGCGAAGTGCGTGGATTTCATCGCGACCCACCAAGAGCACTTCGACGCGCCCGCCCACATCTACGGCAGCTTCAAGGAGCGGTGCGCCAACATCGCCAGGGCCAACGGGGCCTGACCCCGCCGGAAAGCCGATCACTTCTTAAACACCGTGTTCAACCCTTCGGCCGCGTATTTCACGGCGTCTTTGGATTTGTCGACGACGGCGCCCATGCCGAAGAACTCGTGGGTGACGCCCTCGTAGTTTTTGTACCGGACTTTCACCCCGGCTTTTTCGAGGGCCGCGGCGTACTTCTTGCCGTCGTCGCGGAGCGGGTCGATGTCGGCGGTGATGATCGTGGCGGTGGGCAAACCACTCAAATCTTTGGCTTGCAGCGGCAGCAGCGCCAGCACTTTGGCCGGGGCTTGGTTGCCCGTGTAGTGGGCGAAGAACCAGCGCATCATTTCTTTGTTGAGCGGCTTGGCGTCGGCGTTCAGCTTGTACGATTCCGTGTCGAAGTTCGCGTCCGTCACGGGGTAGACCAACAGTTGGTGCAGCGGCGTTTGGATCTTGGCATCGCGGGCCTTCATGCACACCACCGCCGCCAGGTTGCCGCCGGCGCTCTCCCCGGCGATGGCGAGGCGCTTCTCGTCGCCGTTCCAATCTTTCGTGTGCTTGAGGACCCACTGGTACGCGGCGAAGGCGTCGTCGTGGGCGGCCGGGGCCGGGTGCTCGGGGGCCCGGCGGTAATCGCACGACACCACGACGCACTGGGCCGCGTTGCACAGGGCCCGGCACGACGCGTCGTAGGCGTCGATATCGGCGATGACCCAGCCGCCGCCGTGATAATAGACGAGGACGGGGAACGGCCCGTCGCCTTCGGGGGTGTAAACGCGCGAGGCCAACTTGCCTGCCGGGCCGGGGATCGTGATGTCCTTCGTCGCCGCGACCTTTTCCGGGTCGGTGCTCTTGCCGAGCTTCTTTAACAAGGCCTTGACGGCATCGGGTGGGCCGGGTTGCTTGCGGGCCGCTTCGGGCGTCGATTTTTCGATCGGCTTGCCGCCGAGGGCGGCCAACTGATCCAAAACGGCTTGCATCTGGGGATCCGGCGCGGCGGCGGCGCTGCCCGCGAATCCGATGCAGAGGGATAAGATGGCCAACGGCGCAAAACGGGGCATGGTGCGACTCCGCGCGAGGGGAATGAAGCCGATTCTCATTCGCAAGCGCGGTGCCATTACTCCGGCCGGACCGATCGGAAAGGGCGAAACGAAAACGGGTCCGGAGTCGGGCCATCCCGTGCTTCGAACCCGTGGTTCCCAATTCTCAATCCGCAAACGTCACACGGCGTTGCCGGCTTTGTCCAAGCGGACCACCACGGAGCGGCCCCGGAAGCGGACGCCCTGCAGCGAGGTGATGACGTGCTCGGCGAGTTCGCCGGGGATTTCCACCAGCGAGAAGCGGTCGGCCACGTCGATGTTGCCGATGTCCTTCGACGACAGACCGAGTTCGTTTTCCAGGGTGGTCATCAGGTCGCGGCGGCCCACGCCGGTCTCGCGGCCGGCGCCGATGAAGACCTTCGTCATGCTCGCCGCTTGGTT
>JANXTU010000193.1 GCA_025352235.1 Fimbriiglobus sp. | reverse complement strand
GAAGCGGACTTCGCGGCCCACATCGGGCGGACGATCGCGACGGACCCGTCGGCCGGTTGGATCTTCGTCGCGGACAACCTGACGACGCATTGTTCCGCGACGCGGGTTCCCCTTCGTCGCCAGCACCAGCCGACGCCCCTTCGGCTCGTCGTAATACGTGACGATCTTGAACTCCTTGTAGCGCTGGTCCGCCCCGGGTTTCGGACGCCGCAGCGGCCGGCACTTCCGACCCCGCCGACGCCGCTTCTCCTTGATTTTCAGGCGTCGCTTCGACTTCTCGCCCGCCGGCACCGTCGGAGCGATCACGCGACCCGTCGCCACTTCGAAGTTCGCCGTCAGACATTGCGTCCCATGACGCTTGTACTCGAACTCCCGTTTCTCCGCCGAGCCCGGACGCATCGGCTTGGTCGGCTCGATCCGCTCCAACCGGCCGGGGCCAGTTTCCGGAGTCGGACCAGATTGTACGCCGCCGCCGCCAGTTCCAACGCCTGCTGCAGGTTCCACCGCCCCACCGTCCGACTCCGACCGGCCCCCGCGACTCCCTTCAACCCGCCGAACACCTCCTCGATCTTCTTGCGGCACTCCTGCTCAGCCGATACCCGTCGCTCCCTTGCCGCTCCTTCATTCGTTGCTGAGCCTCGACACCCGCTTTCTGCTTCTGATCCTTGACCTGTTTCGGATCGCGCGGCGCTTGCACCAGCGGCACGTGCGGCTCGATCGAACGCGTCTCCAGTTCCAAAAAGAACTCCCCGCTGTTGTACCCCTTGTCCGCCCCCACCATCTCCAACGCCGCCGTCCGCTCCGCCGTGCCGTTCGCCTCCGTCGCCGTGATCCCCACGATCAACCCGTTGCGATTCTCGTTCAACGCTCGCAGAGCTGGCGTTCGCTGCGGATGGAGTACAGCGACAGGAGCAACTGGGCCTTGAGCAGGCGTTCCGGCGGCACGCTCGGCCGCCCGGTCCGGCTGTAACACTTGGCGAATTCGGTCGAGAGCGCGGCGAGAATCCGATCGACCCGCCGCTTGACATCGCGGAGCGGATGGTCGGCCCGGATGCGGTCCTCGACATGAAACGTGTGAAACAACGTCGGCTGTTCGTCGATCCGACCGCGCAACGCAAATCCCCCCGGCGAAGATGCGCCCATGATAGCGCGACCCAAGGAAGGTGGCAACGGGGAGTTTTTCAACACCCTGCTAGAAGCCTCACCCCTCCGGCGGCCAGCCTTCGGGGAAGATCCCGTACACGGCTTCGTACGCCCGCACGGTGGCCGGGGGGGGGCGGTCGCGGGCGGCTTCGACGGCTTCTTGGTGGCCCTCGTCAAGCTTTGATCGCAACTCCGCAAGCTCCTCGTCCTTTTTCGTCTCTTCCCGATCCTCGGCGAATGATTCGGACGGATCGTAGCTCTCCCATTCCGGTTCGTCGCCTTGTTTTTGTTCGTCCAATTGCTTCTTGAGCGGCCGGAGATCGACGGCGTACAGGCGGGGGAAGTGGTACTTCCAATCCATGCCCAACGCGTACATCCGGCGGAAGATCATCGCGTAGACCGGCGTGAGGTCGGCCCGACCGGAGGCCATGCTGGTGCCCATGTAGAAGTCGAGGTAGGTATAGCCGCCATCGCCCACCATCTCTTTGATCATCTCGGCCATGAACGCGGCGGTCCGTTCGTCCTGCGGGGCGTCGCCGCGCATCATCTTCATCAAAAAATCGGGCGGTTCCGGACGCGTCGCCGGCTTCGGCCCGTCTTGCTTGTTCACGACCTCCGCGAGGAACCCGCCACCGGCACGCATCGAGCCGAGGTCGAGTTGCCGACCGTCATCCGCGACGACATCGTGGTTGTCGCAGAAGACATCCCAGAGGCAACGCCCGACCAGTTCTTGGAGTTCCCGTTCCGGTTCATAGGGCGAGTCGACATGCTCGGCCGCAATTTCTTCGAGCGTCGGTTCCGGCGGGGGCGGCGGAGCATCGGGCCGTCGACCGAGGAGACCGATGTTGCGCTGAATGCGGACCGTTTCCTCGAATTCCTGCTCGGCCGAGGGATGGTAGACCGCAGCGAGCGGCGAGGCGGTCCAGCCGTCCGGGGCCAGTTCCCGCATGACTTCGGCTCCGCACCAACCCTGCGGGAAGAGCCGGACGAACTCGGCGTGCAGTTCGGCGTCGTCGAGCGTCGAGGCGTCATCGGGCATGGCCTGTCTCCGAGAGAGAAGGAAGCTCTCGGATATTGTGCCTGGAAAGCGAGTGAAGTTCAATCGTTGTGGCGACACGTTTTTCAACGTGTCGGATCGAATCGTCTAAGCACCGACACGTTGAAAAACGTGTCGCGCCACAGAAGTTACTTCTTCGGAGGAATCAACTTCGGCGGTGGGAGCGGGTCGGTTTGTCTCGGGAACGGGAGCGTCCGTTTGTCTTCTTCGGGCAGGCGGGGATTCTGTGGAGTGCCCGGAATCGCCGGCTTCGCGCTCGTGCTGGCGAAGGGGATCATCGGTTCGATTTTCACGTCGTCGAAGAAGGCCAACCCCAGGCCGGTCAGGGCGAACGTGAGGCTGATCTTCCCCGATTCCGGCACTTGCCGGAACAGGTTGTAATGTTGCCAGCGTGCGCCGACCGAGGGTCGCACGCTGAGCGGTTCGCCGCCGGCGGAGTCGTAGATGACCACACCGTCGGCCGAGGCACTCAGTTCCACGACTTTCGTCCAGAAGCCGATACGGACCCACGTCCCGGCCGGGAATTCCGCCGCGGGGCTGTCGACCGCCACGAACGAGCGCTCCAGCGCTTGGGGGATTTTCCCCTCGCCCAGTTTTTTCACATCGGGTGACATCGCCAATCGCAGCACGTGTCGGCCGAGGTTCGGTTTCGGTTGCCGGTTGATCGCGTCGGCCATCGTTGGCACCGGTCGGCCCGGTTGATCGAATCGCCCCTTCGGGTAAGCGGGTTGTTTCGGAATCGCATCTTCGACAAACTCGGCGTCGCTGTTGACGATCGACGCGAACCCCAGGACGGGATCGAGGAATGTCCGGCGCGTCGTCCAACCGGGGAGCGACGAGATCGCGGCCCCTTCCGGCGCAACTTTTTCGTTCAGCTCGAAGCCGGGGTGGGCGAGGCCGTTGCCGCCCGAACGGCACTGCTTCGGATCGATGTACCGGGCCAGTTCCCAGTGCTTCGGCAGCGTGTAAAAGCTCACGGCGAAGGGACTGGCCGTCGGCGTATCGAGTGGCTCTGCGGCGTTCAACCAATGGGCGCGTTGGAGAACTCGCAGCGGGCGGAGTGCCCGGCGGGCTTCCCGATAGGCCATGTCCGGTTGGGCGTTGTCGGTGTACAGGCTCGC
>JANXTU010000467.1 GCA_025352235.1 Fimbriiglobus sp. | reverse complement strand
TTCGTCGAATCGATTTCGCCGCCCGTCCTCGAAGTCGGCAAGGTCACGCGGATCACCCTCGTCGGCCGGGAGTTGGTGAATGCGGAAGGATTGTGGTTCTCGGTGCCCGGCCTCAGCGCCAAGCCCATCGAGAGCGGCGCCGAGCGCGCCGTCTTCGATGTGACCGCCGCGAAAACGGCCCCCGTCGGCGTCGCCGGATTGCGCATCGCCACGCGAAACGGCTTGGGCAATGCCTGCCTGATCCTGGTCGACGACTTGCCGGTGCGGTCGCGAGGCGACGGCGAGAATCCTGTAAAGCTCACGCTACCGACGGCCGTGTGGGGCACGCTCCGCGACGCGACACTCGACCGCTACACCATCGAAGTCACGGCGGGGGCGACGCTGAGCTTCGAGGCCGTGGCCAACCGGCTCGGCAAAGACAGCGACCCGCTCATCATCATCCGCAATTCGGCGGGCAAAGTCGTCGCCGAGCGCGACAACGATCCGGGGTTGTACTTCGATTGCCGGTTCTCGCACACCTTCGAGAAGGCCGGGGCGCACACGGTCGAAATCCGCGATGCCCGCTTTCAGGGGAATGAGCACCACAAGTATGTGCTGCGCATCGGCAAGTTCCCGGCCCTCCGCGTCGCGACGGCGCCGGCCAAGGGGAACGGGGCGCCGGGGTTGGCGTTCTCAGTGTTGAAGGGAGATGAGGGATCGGCTTGGGTGCCGGAGTGGACGAGTGGATTGCCAGTCACCGTTGCCCCATCGCCGTGGAGTACCGATGCCCGACGAGTTGGAAACTCGTCGCCACGATCGATCCGCAAACCGTTCTCGACGATCGAGCCTCTACTCATGGGCCACGGATTGCAGGCGATGCCGGCGACCGTGCCGGGCGAACTCCTCGGGGGAATCGCACAGCCAGCCTGGAAACCGGCGTTCGCGCTGAAGCTCACGAAGGGTCAGAAGATCTACGTTCGCGGCGAAGCGAAATCGCTTAACTCCCCGGCCGATCCCGAGATCATCGTGCTCGATCGCACCGGTCGCGAACAGCGCCGAACCGGCGATGCCGATGTCGAACTCCCCTTCGACTACACCGCCCCGAACGACGGCGAATACCGGCTAGTCGTCCGCGACCGGCAGCACGATGGTGGCCCCGACTTCGCCGTCCGGCTGGCGGTGCGGAGCGATTCCTTCCCGCCCAAACTCACGGCCGAAGTCGAGGGGCTAACGGTGCCGCAAGGATCGTATCAGCCGGTGCCGATCCTCGTGACGCGCTTCGGCACGACCGGTCCAATCAAACTCTCGCTACGCGGTGCTCCACCCGGCTTGAAGCTCACGCCCAGTGAAATCGGCGAGAAGGAGAACGCCGTCGTCTGCAAGCTCGAAGCCGATGGCACGGCCTCGCTCGCCCTGCACACGATTCAGATCATCGCCGAGGCGGGGACGGAAAGCGTGATCGTAACGACGCAACCGCTGATCGACAAGAAGAAGCAGAACGTCGATCTCATTCCCATCGCCTTGCGCGATGACCAGCGCCGGTTGCCGCCGTCGGTCGCGGATCGCTTCGCGGTCTTCATCACGCCGCCGGCGCCGTTCACGTTCGAGCTTCCTCAGGCCCTCGTGACCTTGCCGCGATACCAGAAGGCTCCGATCCCGACGGCGACGATGCGGATCGCCGGGTTCGATGGCCCGATCCGCTTCGAGGCCCGCGGCGGCCAACTCGCGGACAAGAACGAAGGCCGGACGCGCGTTTACGCCGAGTTCCCGGATGCGACCACGAAGCAGCCGAATGGCAGCGGCATGGCGGTGTCGAAAATCCTCTCGAACACCGTGAAGGCCCGCATCGATGTCTCGGCGACGGGCACCCACAGCGGCCGGCAGGTGACGCTGATCCGCACCTTCGAACTCGATTTGGTGTCGGCCTTCAAGATCACGCCTGAGTCGCCGAAACTGATGCTCGCCCCCGGCGAAACGGGGACGGTGCGATTGCTCGTCGAACGCGTACCGAGTTTCGACGGCCCGGTGCTGCTGCACCTGAATCCGCAGGACGGCCTGCAATTCGAGGAGAGCGTGCAGGTGGCGAAGGGGCAGAAGATTGTCGAGATCAAGGTCGTCGCCTCCGCGACGGCGGGGGATCGGCGCGGCAATTTGCAGATCAACGCCAGTGCGACCGTCGATGGCTACGAAGAGGAAGTCCGCGTGCCGAACGTCGAAATCGAAGTGAAGGCCGTCGTTCCGAAGAAGGACAAGTGACCGATGCTCCCGCTTATGCTTTCCCTGCTCTGCGCGGCCGATCCGGCTGACATCGCGGTGTCACCGAAGGACGCCGCGCTATCCCGGCCGCAGGATCGGCAGCGCCTGCTCGTCTCGGGTCGCCACGGCCCGGCGGGCGAAGCCGACCTCACCTTGACCGCCACCTTCACGAGCCTGCGACCGGAGATCGCGAAGGTCTCGGCCGAGGGGATCATCGCGCCAGTCGCCGATGGCGAAACCGAAATCGTCGTGAAGGCGGGCGGGAAAGAGGCCCGAGTGAAAGTCGTGGTGAGCGGGCAGAAGGAACCGGCGCCCGTCGAGTTCCGCACCGAAGTGATGGCGGCGCTTTCTCGCTCGGGCTGCAATCAGGGGGCGTGCCACGGGTCACCGCAAGGGAAGAATGGTTTCCGCCTCAGCCTGCGCGGCGAGAACCCGACCTTCGACCTCGCCTCGCTGACACGCGAACAGGGCGGGCGCCGGGTGAACGTTCAGAAGCCCGACGAAAGCCTGATCCTGCTGAAGGGCTCGGGCCGGGTGCCGCACCAGGGGGGAACGCAGTTCCCGAAGTCGAGTGCGGCCTTCGCCACCGTGGCTCGGTGGATCGCCGAGGGGTGCGTCGATTCGGGCTGGGAAGATTTCGAAAGGATCGAAGTGCTCCCCGGCGACCGCCGGCTTCATTCGAGTAACCCGAAGCAGCAGCTTGCGGTCGTGGCTCACTTCGAGGACGGCACCCGCCGCGATGTCACCGACCTCGCCATCTTCACCACCGGCGATCCCGCAACTGCCACCGTCACCCGCGATGGGCTCGTGAGTTTCGCCCGCACCGGCGAAGCGGCCATCCTCGTGCGCTACCTCGATTCGATCAAGAGTGTCCGCCTCACATACGTGAAGCAAGATGACGCCTTCCGATTCGCCGGGCCCGCACCCGCGAACTTCATCGACACCGAGATCTTCGCCAAGCAGCGCGAACTCCAATTGAACCCGGCACCGCCCGCTTCGGACGAAGTCTTCCTGCGGCGGATCTTCCTGGATCTCACCGGCACACTCCCGACTGCAGAGGAAGCGCGGGCCTTTCTCGATTCGAAAGAAGCGGACAAGCGGGCGAAGCTCGCCGATGCCCTCTTGGATCGCGACGAATATGCCCTCTTCTGGAGCCTGAAGTGGGCCGACGTCCTCCGCGGTAGCACCACTACCATCAGCGAGCGCGGCGTCCACAGCTTCCACCGTTACCTCGTGAAGTCGGTCGGCGCCGATAAGCCGATGACCGAGTTCGCCCGCGAACTGCTCACTGGCCAAGGGAACACGCTCCACAAACCGGCCGCGAATTTCTTCCGCGTGGCCCGCACCCCGGAGGAGGCCGCCGAGGCCACGGCGCAGTTGTTCCTCGGCGTCCGCGTGCAGTGCGCCAAGTGCCACAACCATCCCTTCGAGCGCATCACGCAGACCGACTACTTCGGCCTCGCCGCATTCTTCGCGCAGGTCCGGTTCAAGGGGACGCAGTTCGGGCTCGACGACGAAATCGTCTACGTGGGCCGCGGCGGCGATGTGCAGCACCCGCTGACGAGGAAGTCGCAACCCCCAATCGCCTTCGGCACAAAGATCGAAGGGCTAACGCCCGATGACGACCGGCGGGTGAAGTTCGCCGACTGGCTCACCGATGCGAAGAACCCCTACTTCGCCAAGGCCGTGGCCAACCGCGTCTGGTACCACCTCCTCGGCAAGGGGATCGTCGATCCCGTGGACGACTTCCGCGACACGAACCCGCCGAGCCATCCGAAGCTGCTGCAGGCGCTCGCCGAGGAGTTCGCCAAGGGCGGCTACAAACTGAAGCCGCTGATCCGCACCATCGTAAACTCGAAGACGTACCAACTCGCCGATTCGGGCGGGCCGAAGCAGTCGCCGAACGCGGGGAATGCCGACCGCTACTTCGCCCGCGCCGGGGTGCGGATGCTCACGGCCGAGCAGATTCTCGATGCCGTGTCGCAGGCGTCCGGAGTGCCCGAGACCTTCAAGGGCTTCCCGGTTGGCACTCGTGCGCTCGACCTCCCCGAAGGGGGCTTCCCGCATCCGTTCTTGCAAGCTTTCTCCAAACCGGTGCGCGATCAGACTTGCGAGTGCGCCCGCGAGGACGATCCCGGCTTCCCGCAGGTGCTGCACCTGCTGAACAATGCCGGCGTACTCGATAAAGTACGCTCGCCGAAGGGGCGCATCGCCGTCTGGCAGAAGGCCGGTAAGTCGCCGGAGGACATCACGGAGTCGATCTACCTCTCGACCCTGAGCCGGCGGCCGACCGACAAGGAGCGCGAAGTGGTCGAGAAGTTCCTGAAGGCGGCGACGACGCCCGAGATCGGCCTCCAGGATTTGCAGCACGCCCTCATGAATCTGAACGAGTTCCTCCTGCGGCACTGATTTTCTCCCTCTCTTTCGTGGGGTTCGATACGCACCGCACGATGGCCCTTCTCGCACTCGCGTTCGCCGCCGGTTCGGCGGGTGCCGAGCCGCTCGGATACAACCGCGACATCCGGCCGATCCTCGCCGACGCCTGCTTCAGTTGTCACGGGCCGAGCAAGCAGAAGGCGGGACTGCGCCTCGATAATCCGGACTCGCGACAAAGCCGAACAAGGATGGCCGCACTGCGTTCGCCGCCGGGAAGCCGGAGGCGAGCGAAGCAATCCGGCGTATCTTCTAGAAGGTAGACACCGAGCGGATGCCCCCGATCGATTCACACAAGAAGCTGACGCCGGCCCAGCAGGAATCGCTGAAGAAGTGGGTCGCCGAAGGCGCGGTCTACGAGCCGCATTGGTCGTTCACCAAGCTCGCGGCGCCGCCGGTCCCCGCCAATGCGAACCCCAAGTTCGCGGTCGTGAATCCGATCGATCAGTTCCTGAATGAACGCCTTGCCAAAGCGGGCCTGACGCCGACGGCGGAAGCCGATCAGCCGACGCTGATCCGCCGTGTGTCGTTCGCACTCACCGGCCTCCCGCCGTCGCTGAAGGATCTCGATGCCTACCTGATCGACAAAGCCGACGGCGCCTACGAGCGCATGGTGGATCGCTACCTGGCGACGCCGCAGTACGGCGAAGAGATGGCCCGCCACTGGCTCGATCTCGCGCGCTACGCCGACACGCACGGCCTGCACCTCGACTACGATCGCGGCACCTGGCCCTACCGCGATTGGGTCGTCCGCTCGTTCAACGACGTAGTCGCCTGTCTTCAGGTTTCGTACTGAATCATCGAACTGCGACTTGAGGCGAATCGAAGAATCGGCATGGTGCCGGCGGGAATGCTTGCCTTTACGGAAACCAGGCTAGACCTCAACCAAGCGTGATCTCGACCCGCTATTTTTCTGTAAAGTCGGCGGTTCGCCTTGAAGAGCAAGTCGAGCGAGGCGTGGCCTTCCTCGCCGAGGTTTTCGCGGCGTGTGAGAAGCGTGTACTTCTGGCCCGTGATGAAGTGGCGACTCTCCCCGTTTAGCCGGCTGTATTCGTTTTTTCGGACGGCGTCGAGGGCGTCGTTGAGATGCCGGATGACGGATGACGTGGAGCTTGTTGTACACGATCTTCGCTTGCGGCGCATTCCGCGCGGCCGAATTGCGGAAGGCCTTCCACATGTCCATCACGACCAACCGGATGCCGGCCCTGATTGGAGTGGGGATCGAAGCGTAGAAGAGATCCATGGACGCTTCGGT
>JANXTU010000396.1 GCA_025352235.1 Fimbriiglobus sp. | reverse complement strand
GGGTATGACAACAATTCTTGGAGCCACGGGGGAATGACTTGTGAATCCAAGCCAGGGGAGGCACCTGAAATCGGACGTAACTCCTTGCCGCGCTAGGTCGTTCCGAAAGTCGGACGTCATTCCACGATAGGGTGGGTGGGTTCACGCTGGAATGACGACTCCAAGAATCGTTGGCACACCCTGTCGCTTCGAGCGCGGGGTCGGATCGACGATCGTCACTCCGATTCCGCGCTCGACGCAGTCTCGCGGCTAAATTCTATTTTTTCCCCACGATCCACGCGTTGCGGAACACCAGCGGGTCGCCGTGGTCTTGCAACTGGATGGCGCCGGGCTTGGCCGATTCGGGAATCCCGCCGCCGGTCGAATTTTTCAGTTCCACATCGTCTTGAATTTTGACGCCGTTGTGGAGCACCGTGACACGGGCCGCCTTGGTCTTCTTGTCGCCGTCGAATTCCGCGGCGGTGAAGTCGATGTCGTAGGTCTGCCACACCATCGGCGGCAGGCACATGTTCACGCTCGGCTTGTGCAGGGTGTAGATGCCGCCGCACTCGTTGTTTTCCCCCTTAAGGCCGAAGCTATCGAGGATTTGCAACTCGTAGCGGTCTTGCAAATAGAAGCCGCTGTTGCCGCGACCTTGGCCCGTGCTGCCCGGCATCCACGGCAGGCGGAATTCGATGTGGGCCTTGAAGCTGCCGTACTGTTTCTTGGTGCGGATGCCGCGGTTCAAGAATTGGCCGTCGCTGAGTTCGACGATCTTGCCGCCGGTCCAATTGGACTCGTCGCCGGGTTTGGCGAAGAGGACGTCGGCGCCTTCGGGAGACTTCTCGCCCATCGTGGGGGATTTTCGATCGACGCGCGTCAGGCTCGTGTCGATTTTCATACCGTCCTTGAGGGCGAGCTTTCCTTTGCCAATCGTGCCTTGCAGCGCCTTGCCAGAGATCACGGCCATGCCCTCATCGCCGAGTTTGGCTTCGGCGGTGGTCCCGTCCTTCCCGTCCCAGCCGGCGCCGGGCAGTCCGCCCATCAACATTTTCACGGCGAACTTTCCTTCGCCTTTCGCGATCACTTGCACGCCGACTTTCTTCTCACCGCTGTTGAGCGAGATCGTACCTTCGTACTCGCCTTGAATGGCGTAGTCCTTGTCGTCCTTCAGGTCCTTCGGATCGCTGACGGCGACCTTCTTCGGTTTGTCTATGGGCTTCTGGGCGTAAGCGGCGGTGGCGAAGCAGCCGCTGATGATGAAAACGAGTGAAACGCGGAACATGGAGAGGGCCTTTCGAGAAGGGGGCGGGTGGGGATATTGTTCCCGAACCCCGCGCGGAGTCAATGGGGGATGTGGGACGCGCGGGAATCGAACTCGTAAAAATCGAGAACCAGACTCCGGGCGATAATTCATGGCCGAGATTCCCGCGACCGAAACGTTCCGCATGCCGGCGGAGTGGGAGCCGCACCGGGCGACTTGGCTCGCGTGGCCGCACCGGCGTTCCGACTGGCCAGGAAAGTTCCCGATCATTCCGCACGTTTACGGCGAAATCATCCGCGTGCTGAGCCGGTACGAAGCCATGCATATCCTGGTGCGATCCGCGAAAGAGCAAGTCGCGGCCGGGCGCATCTTGCGGAAGTACGGGCCGAACGCTGCGAATTTGCATTTCGAGATTTGCGACACAGACCGCTCGTGGCTGCGCGACTCGGGGCCAATCTTCGCTATCTCGAAATCGGGTACTAAGACCGCGCTTGATTGGCGCTTCAACGCTTGGGCCAAGTACGACGATTGGACTCGGGACGATCTACTGCCGACGTACACCGCACACGTTGCGAAAGTTCCCCGGGTCAAACCGGAACACAACGGCCGGCGTGTTGTCCTCGAAGGCGGCAGCATCGACGTCAACGGCGCGGGACTGATGCTGACGACCGAAGAATGCCTGCTCAGCGAAGTCCAAGAGCGCAACCCCGGTTTCGTACGGGCCGACTACGAAGCGGTGTTCGACGCCTATCTCGGTGTCAAGAAAGTCCTTTGGTTGAACAAAGGCATCGCTGGCGACGACACCCACGGCCACGTCGATGATCTGGCCCGATTCGTGAATCCGCGGACCATCGTGACCGTCGTCGAAGACGATGCCAGCGATGACAACTACGCCCCGCTGCAAGAAAACCTCGAATGGCTGCGCGGCTACACGGATCTCGACGGGAGAAAGTTGGAAATTGTGCCGTTGCCGATGCCCCGGCCGATGCACTACTCCGGCCAGCGCATCCCCGCGAGTTACGCGAATTTCTATATCGCCAACGGCGTCGTGCTCGTGCCGACTTTCAACGACCCGAAGGACCGCGTCGCCCTGGGCATCCTCGCGGAGCTGTTCCCAGATCGCGAAGTCGTCGGCATCCACTGCGTCGATTTGGTCTGGGGCTTGGGGACGTTGCACTGCATGACTCAGCAAGAACCGGCGGGCTGAAGGTCGCGTTCGTCCGAAGGCATCTTCGCCGCCAGCAAGAGA
Organism: Fimbriiglobus sp.; assembly: GCA_025352235.1. Taxonomy (GTDB): domain Bacteria; phylum Planctomycetota; class Planctomycetia; order Gemmatales; family Gemmataceae; genus JALHQU01. The sequence goes on along the minus strand of JANXTU010000396.1, from coordinate 149 downwards.
ATCACTCCCGTCAAAATGCTGACGGCCATACTCAAAAACAAACTCGCGACATGCCACGATCCGAAGGATTCACTCGCCGCCTGGGCGACGGCCGGGTCGCTTGCGTAACGCAACAGCCGCAGTGCCGACACATAGATCGACATGGGCCA
>JANXTU010000383.1 GCA_025352235.1 Fimbriiglobus sp. | reverse complement strand
CCCCCTGGTATCTTACCAGTGCAGTTGGAATCACGGTGGGTGAGTTCGATCCCCCTCGGGCCTGCGAGGCCGTCGGAGAGTGTGAACCCCCGCCGTTTCTTCCGCCGCGGAGCCCGAACAGTCACCCGGGGATCACACCCCGAATCGACCAGGCTGGGAACGCAACGGCGGTTTTTTCCGGGGAGCGTCTCATGATCGCGAACGAATCTTTTGTCGGCATCGATGTCTCGAAGGATCACCTCGATGTCCATCGGCGACCCGCCAACCTCGCCCGCCGCTTCGACAACACCGAAGCGGGCCACACCGAGCTGGTCGCGTGGCTCCGCGAACAGCCGCCGACACTGATCGTCCTGGAGGCGACCGGCGGCTACGAGAGGGCGCTTGTGGGAACCCTTTCTCTCGCGGCTCTTCCGGTCACCATCGTCAACCCAGCCCGCGTCCGGGAATTCGCCAAAGCGACGGGACGTTTGGCCAAGACCGACGCGGTCGACGCCGCCGTGTTGGCCGAGTTCGCCGACCGGCTCCGGCCCGAGGTCAGGCCGCTCGACGACGCCGATACCCAGAAACTTCAGGCGATTGTGGCCCGTCGCCGCCAGCTCTTGGAGATGCGAACGATGGAACACAACCGTCTCAAAACGGCAGCCCCGGCGGTCAAACCGAGCATCGTGGCGGTGCTGGAAGTCCTCGACCGCGAAGCCAAACGCGCCGACGAGGAGCTGGCCACCGCCATCGAAGCCAGCCCGGCCTGGAAGGCCAAGGACGACCTGCTCCGCTCGATCAAAGGCGTCGGCGATGTCCTCAGCCGAACCCTGCTGGCCGACCTCCCGGAACTCGGCACGCTGAGCCGGGAGCGGATCGCGGCGTTGGTCGGCGTCGCCCCGATCAACCGCGACAGCGGCGCGAAATCGAAACGCCGCATGATCGGTGGCGGACGCGCTTCGGTGCGGTCGGTGCTCTACATGGCCGCCCTCTCGGCCAGCCGCTACAACCCCGCCCTGAAGACGTTCGCTGAGCGGCTCCGAGCCATTGGTAAAACGGGGAAAGTCGTCATGATCGCGGTCGCTCGAAAACTCTTGGTGATCGCCAACGCCATCCTCCGTACCAAACAACCCTGGTCCGCGAAAATGGCTTGACAACAAACACAGTCACTCTCCGCTTCGGAGAGGGGGCCGGGGGGTGAGGTCTCCGTTGGAATTTCAAGCGGTTCAAATCCTGCCAGAAAATTTTGCCACACCCTTTCCCAGGGCTTCCGCCCTGGGCTGTAAAAGTCGGCCCCGTTGGGGCGAAAACAAAGACGGCCCAAGGCGTTCGCCCTGAGCTGGAAACGTCAGTCCTGTTGGAGCGAAGAGTTCGATGCAATCCGCGACCGAATCTTAAGCGCGGTCGGACGCCATCGGGCGAATCTCGTCTTGTTCTCGTTTCAACCAGCGGTCGAAGATCAGCGTCCCGAAGGGTGGGATCGACACCGCCCCCGCGACGAAGGCCCGGCCGAGGCCCCAGCGGCGGGCGCGCCACGCGTGTAGTACGGCGACGATGTAGACCATCCAGAGGATACCGTGGGCCATCCCAACAAAGTTGACGACTTGCTTCCCCGTCGGTTCGTGGATCGCGTATTTCCACGGCATCGCCACGCAGAAGAGCAATACCGCCGAGATGCCTTCGATCAAACCGATGATCCGCAACCGACCCAGTGCCGTGCTGAAATTCAAGGCGATTCCTCCCGGAGGGCGACCGAAATCGCCGCGAATAGATCGTCGAGCTGGCGATCGAACACCGTGCGCAGATCGAAGACAACCTGCCCGGCGTGAATGCGGGCCATGACCGCCGGGGTTCCGGATCGCAGCCGCGCCGCGAAGGCGTCTTCCGAGTGACAGGCCGCTGTCAGTGCGATCACCACCGTCGGCAGGGCCACGTCGGGTAACGACCCACCGCCGACGAACGCGGCGTCATCTCGGACTTCCAACGACCGGATTTCGGGGAGGGTGCGCAACCGCGCTGCGAAGGTTTCGGCGCGTTTCCGCAACGTGGCCAACGGCATCGTCAACATCGCCAGCGTCGGGATCGTCTCACGGATGCGCTCCGGATTGCGGTGGAGTCGCAGCGTCGCCTCGAGCGCGGCCAGCGTCATCTTGTCGCAGCGGAAGGCGCGCATCAGTGGATCGCGTTCGATCGTCGCGATCAGCGTGGCCTTCCCCGCGATGATCCCGGCTTGCGGACCGCCGAGGAGTTTGTCCCCGCTGAACAACACCAAGTCGGCCCCGGCCGCGATCCCCTGCGAAACCTGCGGTTCGTCGGGCCAGTCGAGCACCGCCCCGCTCCCGGCGTCGTCGATCACAGGGATGCCGCGCTTGTTCCCGAGTGCGGCAAGTTCGCCGATGCCGACGCTTTCGGTGAAACCCCGGACGCGGAAATTGCTCGTGTGAATACGCATCAGCAGCCCGGTGTTCGGCCCGATGGCCCGCTCGTAATCAACGAGGCGCGTGATGTTCGTGGTGCCGACTTCGCGCAGGATCGCCCCGCTCGCGGCCATAATTTCTGGGATGCGGAAGTTGCCGCCGATCTCGATGAGCTGCCCGCGCGACACGACGACTTCCTTCCCCGCCGCGAGTGCCCGCAACACGATCACCGTCGCGGCGGCGCAGTTGTTCACGACGGTCGCGGCCTCGGCGCCGGTGATCGCCACGACCCCCGCGCGGATCGGATCCTGCCGGCTCGAGCGCTTCCCGGTGCCGAGGTCGAGTTCGAGATTCAAATACCCCCGTGCGGCTTCGTACGCCGCGAGCGCCGCGACCTCCGCCAGAGGCGACCGACCGAGGTTCGTGTGCAGCACGATCCCCGTGGCGTTGAGGACGGTCCGCAGTATCGGCGCCTCGAACGATTGAAGTTGAATGACGATGTTCAATGCGATGGAATCGAGATCGATCCCGGCTTCACCCGCTTTCAACCGATCGCGCACGCGGTCCAATTCGACGCGCACCGCGGCCGTGATGGTCTCGGCAGAGTAGCGCCCGCGCAGCGCGGCGAGGGCCGGGTGATCGAGCACCTTGCCGACAGCGGGGAGTTGGCGGAGAGGAGACATCATTTCGCGTTGCGTTTCGGTTCGGGACCGACGACTTGCACAGAATATATCGACGCCGGCGCCGCGGGACGGTGGAAAGCGAATTCCGTTCCAAGTAGACTTCCTCCATGCGCGAGTTCATTGCGGACTATCTCCCGGCTTGGCTGGCCATCGCCGCGATGCCCCTCGTCGCGGCCGGGCTCGTACTCGGTTTCATGGGAGTGTCGGCTCTCTTGTACATTTGGGCCGAACGCAAAGTCTCGGCGCGGATGCAAGACCGTCTCGGGCCGACGCGCACCGGCCCCTTCGGGCTGCTGCAGTCGTTGGCCGACGGCATCAAACTGATGACCAAAGAAGACACGACGCCGACCGCCGCCGATCCGTTCCTGTTCAAAATCGCCCCGTATCTGGCCTTCTGCGCCACGTTCTGCGCGTTCCTCGCTTTGCCCTTCGGCAACGACCTCGTCTCGCAGAACTTGTCCATCGGCGTCTTCTTCGTCCTTGCGGCGTTGTCGAGCGAAGTCTTCGGCGTCCTGCTCGCCGGCTACGCGTCGGGCAGCAAGTGGTCGCTCTTCGGCGGCATCCGCGAGGCGGCGCAAGTCGTCAGCTACGAAGTGCCTCGGTCGCTGTGCGTGATTGTCCCCATCTGTGTTTCGGGCACGCTGAGCCTGACGGAAATGGGTCGGCAGCAGACGGGGTGGTTTTGGAACTGGGCGGTCTTCCACGATCCCTTCAGCTTCGTAGCGTTCTTTTTGTTCTTCATCACGGCCACCGCGAGCTGCAAGCGGGCTCCGTTCGATTTGGCCGAAGCGGAAAGCGAACTCGTCGCCGGGTTCCACACCGAATACAGCGGCTTGCGCTGGAGCTTCTTCTTCCTCGCCGAGTACGGCAGCATGTTCGCCGTCAGCAGCTTGGCCTGCCTGCTTTTCCTCGGCGGCTGGCACACGGGATTCCTGCCGTTCGAATTGACCGATCGCCTCGGCTACTGGTGGGGCAACCTGCTGAACAGCGGCGTCATCATCGGCAAGAGTTCGCTGCTCGTGCTGGTGATGATGTGGATCCGTTGGAGCCTCCCGCGCTTGCGGATCGACCAAGTGATGATGACCTGTTTGAAGTACTTCCTGCCGATCGCTTGCGCGCTTGTCATCGGGGTGGGCGTTTGGCAACTCTACTTGGCGTCCGCCATCGGGGAAGCGACCCGGTTCACCCTCGCGGGGGCCTCGGTGCTGTTTGCGGCCGGCGTGGGCCTGAGCCTCCTGCGGCCGATCCCGGGCGATTGGAAGCGGGCGTGAGTCGCCAAGCCCGGGTGGGCCTGGCTATTCCGCGCATCGGCGTCACTCCTCGTTGGCGGCGGTGGTGCGGCCCAGCGCTACGTCGAATTCGGTCACCAGCGGCAGCAGCATCGCGTAGACCGTGAACCCGAATGCGGCCGCCAGGGCCACGAACGGCACGATCGGATCGGCCGATTCCTCGGTGCCGGGCTTCGCGATCAGGATGTTCGTCACGCAGTAGAACATCGCCAGCGGGCAGACCACCGAACCGACCGTCAACGCCGGCGACGGCCGTTGGCCCGTCAGCACCCACCAGAGCCCGCCGATGCCGAGCACGAGGAAGGCGATGAAGCTGACCCACTGGTTCGCGAAACTGCCGCCGATGATGACGATCACATAAATCGCGATCAGCGTCCCGACGCTCAGGAAAAAGACCGTGCCCAGTGTATTCACGATGGCCAGTCGGCTGTTGACGACCTGCAACGCGACGTGCAACCCGAGCGCCATCACGAACCCGAACAGCAGTAGCAGCGACCCCATCACGGCGATCAGCGGTAGGAAGTTATTGCCGAAGCGTTCGCCGAACGACGCGCTCGGATCGGACTTCGCCAACAGTCCGAGGCAGGCGTAAAAGACCGCCAGCAGCAACGGTGGGATCAGGTATTCCTTGGTGTTGTAGATCACCCCGAGCAACTTGCCGAAGACGAATTCGCGCGGCGACACATCGGTGACGAGCAGCACGTCCAGCGTACCGCCGTCACGTTCAGAGGTGATCGAGGTGACGGCTTGGGCCGAGATCAACAGCAGGCTGATGATGGCCAACGGCACCAACCCGTAGGCCGCGGCGAAGACCGGCTTGCCGCCGGGGGCGTAAATCTGGGCGATGCTGAAGTAGAGGATCAGCGCGAGGACGACGCCGAAGGCAAACTTCACGAGCAACGGTCGGCGTCCGTAGGCGAGGGTGTTGATCTCGCGCCAGAGGATCGGATTCTCCCAGATGCCGCGGGCGTCGCCGGGCGCGGCGTGGGCCTTCGAGCGGAAGTCTTTCAACTGCTCTTGGCTCAGGTTCGCTTCGGGGTCGTGATCCTTCCCTTCTCGCTGGATGATCGGCTCGCCGCTCGGATTCCACTTGCGCAGGCGGTTCATGCCGAAGAGGTTGATGGCCGTGCAGAAGCCGAGCATCGTCAGGGAGAACCCGTAGGCCGGGGGGAGCGAACTCCAGCCTTCCGCCGGGGCTTGGATGACGGTGGCCATCGCCCGCACCGGATCGAAGTACGCTTGGATCGTCGGCCAGTCGGCCCCCGGCGCGATCAATGGACCGACGACGCCGATGGATAGGGCCAAGCAGAAATAGAGCACCAAGAACAGCACCGACAACGCGAGCGCCTGGAAGGTCCGTTCGCGCCAGAGGGCCACCAAGCCCCCGAGTGACCCGGCGGCGTAGGCCGTCATCAGCAACACCGCCCCGGCCTGCAAAACTTGGGTGATGTCGATGCCGCCGAGCAGCAGGTAGAACGACAACACGGGCAGGCTCACCGCGAGCATCGCCGTGATCGGCAGCAGGCTACCGAGGAGTTTGCCGAGCACGATTTCGTAATCGCGCATGTCGGTGATGAGCAGCAAAATGAACGTCCGGCGATCCTTCTCCTGCGACACGGCACTCGCGGCGGAGAGCGTGCTGAAGAACATCAAAAGGACGAGTTCGACGTAGACGGAGAGTTGGAAGATGAGTTCGCCGAAGCGGGCGACTTCGCCGAGGTTGGGGTCGCGGTCGAAGCCGATGGTCGCTTGATAACTGGTGATGCCGAGGATGGTGAGGAGGCCGAGGAGAGCCGCGCGCGTGCCGTAATGGCTGGCCTGCCGCGGGACCGTCGTCAGTTCCCGCATGAAGATCGGACCCAGCACAACGCGCCCCCGTTTGATCCGATCCCCAATGAATCACCATTGTAGGAACGTATAATCCCCATCACATGAAAAGCATCGCCGTCATTTTGCAGGGTTGCCCCGTCGGGTGCCTCGGGGTTTACGGGAACGAGTGGATCGCCGCGCCGAACCTCGACGGCCTCGCGGCCGAGGGCACGGTGTTCGACCGGCACTATTCCGACTGCCCCGATCCCGCTGCCGCCCGGCGGGCGCTGTGGGGATCGCCGCGCCCCACCGATCCGCCCCGCTACCTGATCCGAGCCCATCGCCCGGAGCGGGACGCCCCATCCGAGTTCTACGCCGGCTGGGCGGAAGTGTTCGATGCCCGCCCCGGCGCGAACCCCGCCGAGGCGCTCGACGGCCTACTTCCCCGGGTGCTGGCGCAACTCGCGAACCTCGACGATTGGCTCCTGGTCATCGAGATGGATCGTCTGATTCCGCCGTGGCACGTCCCGCGGGAATTGTTCGAAGTCTACTTGGAAGATCTGTTAGAAAGCGACCCCGCGGCGGACCCGCCGGAGCCGTGGAGCGACCCGCCGACGGGTTGGTTCGACCGCGACGACCTCGCCTCGTGGGAACTGCTGCACCGCAGCTTCGCGGCCGTGGTCACGCAGCTCGACGCCGAACTCGGTTGGCTCTTCGAGCGCTTCCGCGAGTTCCACCTCGACGACGCGGCCGATTGGCTCATCACGTCCGATTTCGGCTACCCGCTGGGGGAACACGGGATCGTCGGGCCATTCCGGCCGTGGCTGCACGAGGAGTTCGTCCATCTGCCGTTGATCGTGCGCCGCGCCGGCGGTCGGGACGCGGGCCGACGGGTCGAGGAACTCACGCAACCGGTCGATCTGATGGCGATCCTGCGCGGTGAACCGCTTCCGGTGCGGGAGGTGACGATCACGGCGCTGGAACTCAACGGCGGCAAAGAGATCGCGCGACGGACCGCGACGGAAGCGATCCTGTTGCCGCTGCAAATCCCCGACGGCGACGACCCGCGCGCCCCGCAGTTCTACCTAAAACCGGACGACCGCTGGGAAGTCAACGACATCCGCTCGCAGTTTTTGGACCAAGCCGAAGCCTGGGAAGCGGAGATGCGCGGCGGGTAGATTCTCGAATCGATCCGGGTGCGTCTCTCGATGATGGCATCGGGCCGACATTCTGGCCGAATGCTGACTACTCTTGAAGATTTCGGACTGGATCGCGGCGCGGAAGTGACTCATTCATCCTTGGATTTGGGAGCCACGACCCAGATCTTGGCCGTCTCGTCGTCGCTGGCGGTCACGACGGTTTTGCCGTCGGCCGAGATGGCGATGTCGTTGATCCAATCGGTGTGCCCCGAAAACGCGGCGATCTCTTCGCCCTCCTCGAATTTCCAGATGCGGGCGACATTGTCGGCGCCGCCCGACACGAGCGTACCGGTATCTTTGGCAAAGGCCAAGCAGGTCGCTCCGCCCTTGTGCGCCGCGAACGACGACTTCTCTTTTTTCTCCGCGACATCCCAGATGAAAATCTTGCCGTCGCCGCCGGCGCTGGCCAGCCATTTGTCGTCCGGAGCGAACCGCACGGCGTTCACCGTGTCGGTGTGCCCTTTTAAAGTCGCGGTGGGCTTTCCCGTTTTGGTGCTCCACAGTATGACGGTGTCGTCCGAGCTGCCGGTCGCGAGCCATTGGCCGTCGTGGGAATACACGACGCTGTTGATCGAGTCGTCGTGGCTGCCTTTCAGCGTCGACGTTTTCTTGGCGGTGCCGGCGTCCCAGAGGATGACTGTGTCGTCGTCGCTCGCGGTCGCCAATTGCTTGCCGTCGGGGCTGAAGGCGACGGAGTTGACCGAATCGGTGTGCCCTTTGAACACGAGCCCGGGTTTGCCGGTCGCCGGGTTCCAGGTGCGGGCCGTGTGATCGGCCGAGGCGCTGGCGAGCCACTTCCCATCGGCGGAGAACGCCAAGCCCATCACCGAATCGTCGTGGCCTTTCAGCGTCTGTTCTTTTTTGCCGGTCGCCACATCCCACACGAAGATGAGGTCGTCCGAACTCCCGGTGGCCATCCGCTTGCCATCCGGGCTGATCGCGATCGCGTTGACCCCGTCACCGTGCCCTTGGAGGGTCTTCGGCTCCGCGTCGGCGAAGGCGAGCGAACATCCGAGGGCCGCGAGAGTCGCGAAGAATTTGGTCATCGGGGCACCAGGGGAATGTGGGCGGAGCGCCGGCATCATTTGGCCGTTTTCTTGTTGGCCTTTTTGGGGTTGGCTTTCTTGACCGTATGGGTATGAATTTTCACGGACGACGCATGATGGCCGGTGTGGGTGATCGCCACGTGTTCGCCCGTGTGTACGGCGGCGAAGGTGGCTGGCGACTGCTGTTTCCCATTGGAACGCGAGAAGGTCGTGTTCGCGCCGACGGTGAATTTGTGGGTCTGACCGGACACCTTCTTGCCGGCGGAGGCCGGTTGGCCCTTCTTCTTGCTGTGGTGCGTCTTGATGGTGATTTCGCCGATGTGGCCATTGGCGCTTTTGCTTTTCTGGTGCTCGACGTGGGTGACGACGCCGTGCGCGACGCCGGGAGCCGAGGTTTTCTTGACGCCTTTGGCCGCGAAGGCCGTGGACGAACCCGCGCCGAAGAAACCGACAATCAACGCTGCCGACGCGATGAAGTGACGCATGGGAAACTCCGAGAGAGGGAAACCGCATTCGATGTGCCTACGCTATCCAACACGGCCCGCCCGTCGGTGTTCCGCGAGAATTTGCGATTCAAACGGAGATCCGGTCGTTTCCGGTTTCGACGGCACGGCCGTTCAGTTTGTCCGATCATGAGTCGATAACTCTCTGGATTCCTTTCCCACGAGATCCCCGATGCGTGCCTTGATTTTGGTCGCCGACGGCTTCGAAGACCTCAGCCTGTACCTGCCGTGGTACCGTCTCCGGGAAGAAGGGGTCGATGTGACCTTGGCCAGCCCGCTGATGCACGCCCTCACCGGGCTCCACGGTTACGTGATCGAGCCCGATTGCCCGATCCACACCGTGAACCCCGATGATTTCGACCTGCTGCTGATCCCCGACGGCCGGGCGCCGGAGCGGCTCCGCCAGCGCGAAGAGGCCGTCGACGTCGTCCGGACGTTCGCCCAAGACGGCCGCATGGTCGCCGCGATGGGACACGGCCCGCAAGTGCTCATCAGCGCCGGGATTTTGGATGGCAAAACGCTGACCTGTTCCCCCGGCATCCGCGACGACGTCCGCATGGCCGGGGCCAGCTACCGCGACGAAGCGACGATCTTGGACGGTGCCCTGCTGACGGGGCGCGGCCCGGACGACCTCCCCGAATACTGCTTTCAGCTCATGGCCCTGCTAAAAGCGACCGAAGCCGTCGGGGCGCGATAAGTTTTTTTCCCGCCCGCGAAACCCCCGCGAAACCCGTCGGGTATATCATGGCCTCAGCCGCCATCGCCGGCTGCGCCCCACGGGACCGCCCGCCTCGATTTCATCCTGCTGAAAAGGATCTCGCCCATGCGCTTCGCCGCTCGTTTCCTGATCGTCGCCGCGTCCGCCGCGGCCGTGGCTGCCCCGAGCCGGGCCGCCGAAGTCGACAACCTGCTCCCGAAAGAGACCGAATACGTCATCCAGTTGAACGTCAAACAGATGGTCGAATCGGACATCGTCAAAAAACTGTTCCTCGCCCAACTGAAGCAAACCCTCGAAGGCCAAGACGCGGCCAAAATTCTCAAGGACCTCGGCCTCGACCCGATGAAGGACATCGAAAAAGTGACCGTGGGCGCCTGGGGCAAAGGTCAAGCCGACATGAACGGCCTCATCGTGGTCCGCGGCACCTTCGACGCCAAGAAGATCATGGAAACCGCGCAGACCTACGCCAAGGAATCGGCGGATAAGTTCTCGATCATCAAGGAAGGCGAATTCGAACTGATCAAATTCACCGGCGACGACAAGAAAGATGGTTTCATCTCGGTGCGCGAAGGCAAGCCGATCATCGCCGGGACGGATAAGAAACTCGTCGTCGCCAGCGCCGCAGCGAGCGATGCCAAAGCCAAGCCCGCCCTCAGCAAAGAACTGACCGCCCTCATTTTGAAGCAAGACGCCAAAGCGTCGCTGTTCGCCTGCGGTGTCACCGAAGGCAAAATCGGCGAAATCCCGGGCGACCTCGGCCAACTCAAAGCCCTCGTCGATGTCGATAAGCTCAAGGCCGGGATCACCAAGTCGAGCACGATGGGCCTGACGGTCAACCTCGGCAAAGAAGTGACCGTGGCGATCAAAATCGGCATGAAAGACAACGACAGCGCCGACGACTTCGCCGGCGAACTCACGAAGCTCGTGACCGCCGCCAAAACCTTCCTCCCGCTCATCGGCGGCATGCAGAAGCAGTTCAAGGCCCTCATCGACGACGTCACCGCGAACCTCGCGAGTACTTCGAAAGAAAAAGACGTCGTCCTGACCGTGAAGCTCTCGGCGGAAGCCATCGGCCAAGCCGCCGGCACCGGCGAAGAAAAAGACAAATAACTGCGGCGTCGGAATTCAACCCCGTTGCGGCCCGCTGATTTCAGCGGGCCGTTCGCGTTGGTTCGATTGCAATTCAAAATGGTTTCGCCGGGCACCGCATCCATCGAAATCGAACGTAAAGCGTTGGCGCGCATGGGTTCTACCCGAATTCGGAAATGGTTTCGCCGGGGGGTGGGGGGGTTCGCGGCGAAATCATTTCTCGGAGTCGAATGCCCCCGGCTGCCCAGGACGCCAGCGCTGCCGGAATCCGATAAACTACACGTCCCCCCTCCGGAGTTCCGCCATGCGATTCCCACTCGCTTTCGCATTTTCACTTCTCCTGCTCGCACCCGTCGCGGGCCAAGACCTCGTCGCTAAGACCGACGCCCTCTCCCCGGCCGAGGAACAGAAAGCCTTCAAGCTGCCCAAAGGCTTCGAGATCCAACTGATCGCAGCCGAGCCGGACATCCGAAAGCCGATGCAAATGGCGTTCGATACCAAGGGCCGGCTCTGGGTGACGACCTCGCACCACTACCCGTGGGCCGCGAAACCCGGCGAGGGCACCGACCGGCTTTACGTCCTCTCCGACTTCGACGAGACGGGCAAAGCCAAGACGATCAAAATCTTCGACGAGAAATTGAACATCCCCATCGGCGTGTTGCCGCTCGGCGATGGCAAGTCGGTCATCGTCTCCGAATGCGGGAGCATTTTGAAGCTGACCGATACCGACGGCGACGGCAAGGCCGACCAACGCGAAGTGCTGTACACCGGCTTCGGGTTCAAAGACACCCACGGCATGACGAACTCGTTCACCGCCATGCCCGACGGCTGGATCTACGCGACCCACGGTTTCAGCAACGACAGCAAAGTGAAGGGCAAGGACGGCCACGAAGTGGTGATGCACAGCGGGCACACCTTCCGCTTCAAGGCCGACGGCAGCCGGATCGAAATCTACACGCGCGGGCAGGTGAACCCCTTCGGCATCGCCGTCGACCCGTGGGGGAACCTCTACACGGCCTGCTGCCATAGCAAGCCGATCACGCAGCTCATCCGCGGGGCGTACTACGACAGCTTCGGCAAACCGCACGACGGCCTCGGCTACGGACCGCACGTCGTCAACCACCAGCACGGTAGTACCGGCCTGTGTGGATTGGCGTGGGGCGCCGGGCCAATGTTCCCCAAAGAATGGGACGGCGTGATGTTCCTCGGCAACTGCGTGACCAACCGCATCAACTGCGACCGCATCGAATGGAAGGGCAGCACGCCCGTCGGCAAGGAACTCCCCGACTTCCTCAGCACCACCGACGCGTGGTTCCGCCCCGTCGAAATGAAGTTCGGCCCGGACGGCGCGCTGTACGTGAGTGACTTTTACAACAAGATCATCGGGCATTACGAAGTCGATTTGAAGCACCCCGGCCGGGACAATTTGAAGGGCCGGTTGTGGCGGATCGTCTACACGGGACCGAAGCGGACGGAGGCGAATTTCGAAGCGGATCAACTGATTGAAATCGCAGCGATGCGGAAATTGAGCGTCGAGCCGAAATTGACCGATGACCAACGCAAGACCGTCGTGGCGACACTCGGCGGCAAACCGCAAGCGGCCCGCGCCGCCGTGGATGTGATGACGGCGCATCCGCACGCCGATTTCGTGAAGCCGCTGCTGGCGTTCATTCCAAAGATCGCGGCGGACGACAACCACCTGTGCCACGCGGCGCGGATTGCCTTGCGGAATGACCTGAACGCCGAAGGCGGATTGAGCGTGCCGCTGGATACCTCCGATTTCCACACGACAGCCATACTCGCCGATGTCGCGGTGGCCACGGGCAACCCCGCCGCCGTTGATAGCCTCGCGAAGCTGTTCGAGGCCGGTAAGCTCGACAAAGCTTCGCGAATTAAAGTTGCGGAGTTTGTCGGGAGGCAATCGCGGCCCGAATGGTGGAGCAAGCTGCTAGCGCATCAGTCGGATCCGCTGCCGGCGCAGCAGTCCCTTGTCACGCGGAATCGGCTGGAGACGCTTCAAGCCCTTCTCCGGGGCGAGCGACTCGGCAAGCAGGAATACGTGGACAGTGTCACGATCCGGACGGTGCTGACGGTGATCGAAGAGGGTCTTGCCGATTCCGACCCCGAGGTTCGGCTGCTGGCCGCGCGGGAGATCGCCGAATGGATCGGCACTGGACGAACGCTCGACGAAAATCGGCGGAAGAAGCTCGTCCCCTATCTGGACAAACTCTTCGCGGATGTCAAGCAAACGCCTGAGGTCCGCGCCCAGTTCGCCGAGGCATACCTCGCCGTGGCTTCGGACCAAGCTCGCGCACCGCTCCGCGCATGGGCGGCTGAACCGGGTACCCCGGCGGCTGTGCGCGCCCGCCTATTCGCGAAGCTGCTCGTCCAGCCGACCACGGCAGATTGTGCCGCCGCGCAAGTCTCGCTCAAAACCGCCCCGTATTCCCTCGCGCTCGTTCTCGCCACCGGCCTCGCCGGGGATAAATTCGGCGCCGATCTGCTCCTCGCGGCGATCAAAGCCGGGGAAGCCCCGACTCGGTTGCTCCAAGAGAAGGCTGTCGTCGATCGCCTGAAGGCGACCAAAATCAAAGACATCGACGCACGCATCGCGGAACTCACCAAGGGCCTGCCGGCGCCGGAAAAGCGAATCGACGACCTCATCAAGAAGCGCGGCGAGGGGTTCAAGAACTTCAAAGCCGATCTCGCCAAAGGGAAGGAAGTCTTCACGAAGAACTGCGCGATCTGCCATCAGGTGAACAACGAAGGCGCCAAAGTCGGCCCGCAGCTCGACGGCATCGGCATCCGCGGACTCGAGCGCCTGCTCGAAGACACGCTCGACCCGAGCCGCAACGTCGACGCCGCGTTCAAATCGACGACGCTGCAACTGCTCGACGGGCGGACGCTGTCGGGCTTGGTCCGCGACGAGGGGGCCGTGTCCGTCCTCATCGACCAACTCGGCAAAGAGAACCGCATCGCGGCGAAGGACGTGGACAAGGTGGTGAAGTCGAACCTGTCGTCGATGCCGGCGAACGTGGATGCGATCATCCCCGAAAACGATTATTATCATCTGCTGGCGTTCCTGTTGAGCCAGCGCCCGAAGTGAGACCGCCGATGATCGCATCGCACCGAAAGATTTTCTACCCCTCCTCCGATGGTGAACCCATTGCCGAGAACACCGTCCAATTCGACTGGATCGCGTTGCTGAAATGGAACATCGAGGTGATGTTCGGCGACCGGGCGGACGTGTTCGTCGCGGCCGATAACTTCATTTACCCGGTCGAGGGGGATCCGAAAACCCGTTTGGCTCCGGACGTGTACATCGCGTTCGGCCGGCCCAAGGGGGACCGCCCCAGCTACCGCGTGTGGGAGGAAGGTCGGATCTTCCCGCAGGTCATCTTCGAGGTTCTCTCCCCGTCGAATCGGCTCGCGGAGATGCAGAAAAAACAGGAGTTCTACGAGCGCCACGGCGTCGAGGAATACTATGTCTTGCAGCCCGATGGCGAAATGGCCCTCGAAGGCTGGCGGCGCAGCGGCGCTGAATTGCAGCCAATACCGACGGACGACATGCTCGATTTCGTCAGCCCGCGGCTCGGGGTTCACTTCCTGACGCGGGACGGGGTCGTCGAAGTTTACGGGCCCGATGGCAAACTCTGGGACACGCCGCTCGGGATGATCGTCGAGGCGCACAATTTGATCGATCAAGCCGAAACCCGCGCCGAGGAAGCGGAGGAAAAAGCCGACCGGTTCGAAACGCAGCGCGACCGAATCCAAGCAGAACGAGATCAAATCCAAGCAGAACGAGATCAAATCCAAGCGGATCGGGACCGTGTGCAAGCGGAGCGTGACGTCCTGGCCAAGAAGTTGCTCGAATTCGGCATCGACCCGGCCACACTCAACTAGGCGGTCGGATGCTCGAAGTCGCAGCCGCCCTCGAAATCGTCCTCCGCCTCGCCCGCCCGTCACCACCGCGAGCCGCGGCGCCCGACGCCACGGCGCTCGGGCAAATTGTCGCCGAGGATCTCGCGGCCGATCTCGATTCCCCGCCGTTCACCAAAGCCTTGATGGATGGCTACGCCATCCGCGCAGGCGACACCGGCCCGCGGACCGTCGTCGACGAACTCCCCGCCGGGAAGTCGCCGACCATCGCGGTCAACCCCGGCGAAGCGATCCGCATCTTCACCGGCGCGGTGATGCCCGACGGCGCCGATGCCGTGGCGATGCAGGAGCGCTGCGAGCGCGCCGGCGACACGGTGCAAGTCACTGACAGCGGCTTGACAGCGGGGAAGAACGTCCTCCCGCGCGGCGCGGAAATGACCGCCGGGGAAATTGTGGTGCAAGCCGGGAGCGTCGTGACGCCGGCCTTGCTCGGGCTACTCGCGGGCATCGGCCGCACGGAATCGCTTTTGTACCCGAGACCGCGCGTCGGCGTGCTGGCCACCGGGAACGAACTCGTCGGCCCGGCGCAGCGCCCCGTGGATGGGCAAATCCGCAATACCAACGGCCCGATGTTGCTCGCGCAAGCCGCACGGCTCGGCGGAATCCCCACCGACTTCGGCATCGGCCCGGACGACGAAGAGGAACTGCGGAGTGCGATTCAATCGGCTCTCGATTTGTCCGATGTCCTCCTCCTCGCGGGCGGCGTCTCCGTCGGCGATTACGACCTCGTCCCGAAGGTGCTCGCTTCGCTCGGCGTCGATATCCATTTCCACAAAGTCCGCATGAAGCCGGGGAAGCCGCTGCTCTTCGGCACCTTCGGCGGCAAGCTTGTCTTCGGTCTGCCCGGCAACCCCGGCAGCGCGTTTGTCGGCTTCGAACTGTTCGTCGCCCCGGCGCTCCGGGCCATCCTGGGGTACGCCGACCCGGGGCCGCGCGTTCGCCCGCGGATTCTGTCGAACGACTTGAAGGCAAACCATGACCGGCCCACGTATCACCCCGCGATCACGGACGACGACCGCGTGACCGTGTCACCGTGGATCGGGTCGTCCGATCTGCGGTCACTGGCACGCGTGAACGCGTTCGTGGTACTCCCGGCCGGGCCGGTTGTGTTTGCGGCGGGGACGGCGGTGAATACGTTGATTCTAGTTTGAATCCGGAACCATTCCGCGCTGGAAGTCCTTATGTCGTCGCAGGCCGTTCGCATTCTACATTGGCTCGGCGCGGCCCTCGCGATCGTCGTTTGGCTCGCGTTCCTCTATCTGCCGAGCTTCTCCCCAATGGGGGATGACCAAATCGCCGCGTTCCGCAAACTGGTGTTCCTCTCCGGCCCGGTCGCGTGGCTGTTGCTCGCCAGCGCCGCCGACGGGTCGAAGCGCCGCGTCTATTCGCCCGCGGTTCTCTCCGGGTTGCTGCTCTGGATCGCCTTCTTCCCGTTGAACCTCGGACCCGTGGCCTTCGTCGCGCTCGTGCCGTTCCTCTCGCTCATCCGCGCCGAGGGCATCGGGGCGAAGCGCCGCTACTTCGCCGCGTTCCTCGGTGGCCTCGCGTTCTACACCATGGCCCTCGGTTGGATCCGCGTCGCCCACCCGGCCATGGCTCTGTTCGCCTACCCGGGGATGTCGCTGTACTGCTCGCTCTATTTCCCGCTGGCGTTGTTTCTGCTCCGCCGGCTCGACCGGCCGAAGCTTCCCTTCGCACTGACGCTGCCGCTCGTCTGGGTCGCCCTCGAGTATTTTCGGGCGCACTTCCCCACCGGCTTCCCGTTCATGAAATCGGCGAACGCCTTTCAACTCATCGGCTTCGGTTGGTACTTCCTCGGCTACACCCAGCACGCCGTGCTGCCGTTGTTGCAAGCGGCCGATCTTGGCGGCGTCTACCTCGTCTCGGCCGTGGTCGCATCGGTGAACGGCATGGTCTACGAGTGGGCCCTGCGCGCCCGACCGTTCCAATGGCTCCTCGGTCTGCCGCGCGCCTGGCGGCCCTACACCTTCCACCGCGAGGTGGTGGTCACCGCCGGCACGGCGCTCTTCGCGCTCATCATCGTCGGCTACGGGTCGTACCGGCTGATCCACCCGCCCTTCGCCAACGGCCCCCGCGTCGCGGCTCTCCAAGAGAGCATCCCGCAGAACGAAAAAATGGGCGACGAGGCGAGCCTGTTCCAGCGCTACAACCTGCTGAGCACGAACGCGGGCGGCGCCAGCCCGGTTCCCGATCTCATCGTCTGGCCCGAGACTTGTTTCCCGTACCCGTGGTACCAACTGAGCGAAGGCGCCGACCTGGCGACGGTCCCGGACGAAGTGCGGAAGGGCTTGGAAGCCAACGCGGCGCTCGGCGAGTTCGCCAAGAAAAACTGGCGGGCGAACACGCTGCTCGGGTTGAACGCCGTCGATTACGACGGCCGGCAAATGTGGAAGAGCAACAGCGCCCTCCTCGTCCGGCCGGGCGGAAAAATCGACCCCGCGCGGTACGACAAAATGCACCTCGTCCCCTTCGGCGAGTACGTGCCGTTGAAGGAAACCTTTCCGTGGCTGCAGGCGTTCACCCCGTACACGCACGACTACAGTTGCCGGCCGGGCGAGAGCTTCACGACGTTCGCCATCCAGCCGATGGATCCGAAGGTGAAGAAACGCGACCTGACTTTCGGCGTGCTGATCTGCTACGAGGATTCCGACCCGTCGATCGCGCGGGAGTACAACCCGTCGTCGGGTCGGCCGGGGGCCGACTTCCTCGTGAACATGTCCAACGACGGCTGGTTCGACGGCTCCGAGCAGCACGAGCAACACTTCGCGATCTGCCGATTCCGCGCCGTGGAATCCCGCCGTAGCGTCGTCCGCGCCGTGAACATGGGCATCTCGGGGATCATTGACCCCGACGGCCGCGTGAAGGAATTGCCCGACTACGAATGGGGCGACTCGAAGAAGAAGGTCGCCATCGTCAGCGGCGAAGTACCCCTCGATTCGCGCGGCAGCTTCTACGCCCTGGCCGGCGACTGGGTGCCGGGCTTATGCTGGGCTCTGCTAGTGGCGGGGTTAGGATTGGCGCGGTGGCGGGAGACGCGGCCGATTTCGTAGCATGTCGCCCGGTTGCAATTATTCTTGATTCTAGAAAAGGCGCCGAATTATGTGGCCGTTCACAAGGAAACAGAAGATTTCGATGGGTGCAATCTCCTACAGCCAAGTGGACATCACAGAGGCTTTTGGCGATAACGAGCGCCTTGGTCCAGAGGATTGGATCACGACAGTGCCTCTGAATGCGACGACCAAGAGTCCCGAGTCGATGGGGTTACCTCCAGTGGGCGCGAATACGGATGTAGTCTACCGTATTGCTTCCAAGCTGTCAGAGCTACGGGAGACAATTTCCATCCGGAATGACGGTGTGTACTGTCCGGTATGCCACATTGCCAACGTGAAGCTCGACAAGTTACGGATGCCTTGCCCCAAGTGCGGTCGCGAACTACTCAAGTTCGGGTGGGAGTGAACACGACGAATCTCCGATAGCGACACGTCAAGACGACATGTCGCAAAAAGTCGAGTTCTGCGACACGTCGGCACCCTTATTGATTATCACTTCCGCGGATTCGGGAAATGCTCGCACATCGCTTCCTTCATATCCCGGACGGCGCGATCCATTCCCACCAACACCGCCCGGCTGATGATGCTGTGGCCGATGTTTAGCTCTTCGACGCCGGGGATGCGGACGATGGCGGCAACGTTCTGATAGTTCAGTCCGTGGCCCATGTGCACCTTCAAGCCCCGGTCGAGGGCGTGCGATGTAGCCGAGCGCAACTTCGCCAGTTCACCCTCGCGTTCGAGCACCGTCGTCGCGTCGGCGTAGGTGCCGGTGTGGAATTCGATGGCTTGCGCCCCGACCGTTACGGCCGCATCGACTTGGTGCAAGTTGCTATCGATGAAGAGCGACACGACGATCCCGGCATCGCGCAAACGCGCCGTCGCCGCGCGAATGGTGTCGAGTTGCCCCGCGACATCGAGGCCGCCTTCGGTCGTCAGTTCCTCGCGCTTCTCGGGGACGAGGGTCGCTTCGTCCGGCTTCAATTTCACCGCGATGGCCAAGATCTCGTCGTAAGCGGCGCACTCGAAATTGAACCGCGTGTGAACGGCGTCCCGCAAGCGGTGCAGGTCGCGATCTTGGATATGCCGGCGGTCTTCGCGGAGGTGTGCCGTGATACCGTCGGCCCCGGCGAGCGTGGCGAGGATCGCCGCCGCGACGGGGTCGGGTTCGTACGTCCGCCGGGCTTGGCGGATCGTGGCGACGTGGTCGATGTTTACACCGAGGCGGATCATAGTGGGCCGTGGGCCGTGGGTCGTGGTCGAAAACGTCAACCTACGCCGGCGCCGGCCTCAGTCCACGTACATCAGTTCGTTGCTGGCCAGCAGAATCTGGGCGTACTGCTCCCACCGGGTGAGTTTATCGGTGGGGTTCGTTTTCGCCGCCGCGAACTTCACGCCGAGTGACAACTCCTTGTCCCTCGGGGCGCGTTGGTATGCCATGCGGTACGCCGCCTTCACGCGACCGGCGTCGTCTGCCGCGGCCTTCTCGATCCGCGCCGCGAAGGCCTTGGCTTGGATCGTCATGAATTCGGAGTTCAGCGCGAACAGTTGCTGCTGCGGGACGGTGGTGCTCGTCCGCTTGTCGGCGGTGACGTTGGCGTCGGGGAAGTCGAAGAGCCGCAACAATCCGTCGAGTTCGTGCCGGCTGATCTTGGCGTAGACCGTCCGGCGTTTGTTATTGGCGTCGGCGAGGTTGTACGTCGGCCCGCCGGCGGTCGGATCCAAATGCCCGGCGACGCTGAGCAACCCGTCCCGCCATTGTTCGATGTCGAGCCGGTGCCGTGTCGAGTTCCAGAGATAGGTGTTGTCACCGTCGATGGCCGCGTTCGCCGGGTCGTTGGCACTGCTCAGTTGGTAAGTCGCGCTCAGCACGATCTGCCGGTGCAGCCACTTCATACTCCAGCGGTTCTCCATGAAACCGACGGCGAGCGTGTCGAGGAGTTCCGGGTGCGAGGGCGGGCCGCCGAGTTTGCCGAAGTTGCTCGGGGTGCTCACGAGCCCCCGGCCGAAGTGGGCCTGCCAAACGCGGTTGACGATCACGCGGGCCGTCAGCGGGTTGGTTTTGCTCGCGATGGAATTCGCGAGATCGAGCCGGGTGAAGTCCTTTGCAGGGGTCGTGGAATCGCCGAGGACTTGGAGAAATCCTTTCGGGGCGAGGTCGCCGAACTTCAGCGGGTTGCCCCGGATGAAGACCTTCATGGCGGTGCCGGCGCCGGTGAGCACGGCCGCCGTCGGCGGGGCGGTCGGGGCCGCTTTCTTCACCGCGTCGAGGGTCGCGCGGAGTTCGACGAGTTTGGTTTTGTCCGCGTCTTCGGTGAGGGTCTTCTCAGCGTCGGCGGGCGGGACGAAGAACGGCGCGGCCGCGTCGGTGAGGAGCGCTTTCACGAAGACCGCTTGGTCGCCGGTCGGTTTCCCGTCTCGCATCGCCTTCACCGCGTCGGTCATTTTCTTGGTGAAGCCATCGAGGTCGGGCTTCGGCTGTGCGAACTCTTTGAGAGGCGCCAGCGGTTGCGAATTACCGGAAGCTTCGAGGGCCTTCACCCAACGGTCGAGGAAGTAGCGGTTGAGCTTCTCGGCCTTCGCCAAATCCTCGGCCATCGCTTTGGTCTTCTTCTTGTCGGCGATGACTTTTTGCGCCGCGACGAGGTACTTGGCCGCATCGGGCGTCGCGGCGGTCACGGCCTTCTTGGCCCCATCGGTCAGCATCGCCTTCACTTTGTCGTCGCCGTCTTTGATGGATTTCTGGCTGTCGGCAAATTTCTTGGTCTCCTCGGCCGAGGCCAGCGACGTGTTCGCTAAATTCGTCCCGTTGAAGATGCCGGCGAGCGAGTAGTAATCCCGCTGCGGGATCGGGTCGAATTTGTGGTCGTGGCAACGGGCGCAGCTCACGGTGAGCCCGAGGAAGCCGCGAGTCAGCGTGTCGACGCGGTCGTCGAGTTCGTCTGCCACGGCCTGTTCTTTGGAGGTGTTCTTGTAATACTCCGCGCCCAAACCGAGGAACCCGAGGCCGGCGATTTTCGTCGTCGGGTCCATGCCTTCCACGGCCATGAGGTCGCCGGCGATTTGCAACTTCACGAATCGGTCGTAGGGCATATCGGCGTTGAAGGCGTCGATGACCCAGTCGCGGTAGCGGAAGGCGTTAGTTCGCGGCGTCACGGCGAAGGTGTGGGCTTGGTCCTCGGCGTAGCGGGCGACATCGAGCCACATTCGGGCGCCGCGTTCACCGTACGGCTTCGACTTCAACAAGCGGTCGACGACCCCGGCGAAGGCCTCGGGGGAGGCATCGTTCTCGAAGGCGTCGACCTCGTCCGGCGTCGGCGGCAAGCCGGTGAGGTCGAGCGTGACCCGGCGGATCAGCGTCCGTTTGTCGGCGGCCGCGACCGGCTTCAGGCCCTTTTCGGTGAGCTTGGCGAGGACGAATTTGTCGAGGTCACTCTTCGCCCACGGGTTGGTCGTGGCCGGAGCTGGGTGACTCTGCGGGGCGCGGAAGGCCCAGAATTCACGGCCTTTGGCCAAGTCGATTCCGCCGGTGCTGGCCTCCTTCGTCGTGCGCGGGTCGGGTGCCCCGGCCGCGATCCACTTCTCGAAGTCGGCGACGATCTTCGCGTCGAGTTTCCCCGTCGGCGGCATCTGGATGTCGCCGTCGTACTTCAGCGTCTTCAGCAGCAGGCTCTCGCCCGGCTTCCCCGCCACGAGGGCCGGACCGTTATCGCCCCCTTTCAAAAGGCCTTCGCGGGTGTCGAGTTTGAGGTTGCCCTTCAGTTTGCCGGCCTTGGCCGCGGCTTCGCTGTGGCAACTCTGGCATTGTTCGACGAGGATCGGCCGGATCTTATTTTCGAAGTGGGAATAGTCTGGCTCCGCGGCCGTCGATGGAAGGGCGGACAGCAGTGCAGCGAGTGTGGCCAAACGCATGGGGACACCAAACAGGGGCAGACGAGAAGACCCGGCGGGAGTAGGAGTTATTATCACACACCGAGGGGAGGAAGTCACGGGCAAAAATTAGCGGGGTTCGACGGATCGGACCGGACAGATTACTTGGCCAACAATGTTTTCGGTAACCCGTACTCCGCGTCGTTCGGAGCCGGGATCCCCAAGAAGTAGGCTCCGATCGCGGCGCTGTGCAGCGGGGTGACGGCTTCGCCGCGAGTCCCGCCGGCGACACCCGGACCGTAGACCAGCAACGGGACGTGGGTGTCGTACTCGTGGGGGCTGCCGTGGTTCGTCCCGGTGGCGAGTTTGTCGCCGACGGTAACGCTGCCGAGCAAGTAGTAGGGCTTGAGCACGATGTAAACATCGCCGCTGCGATCCGGATGGAACGAGCGCAGCACGCGCCGGCCGATGACATCGTCCCTGACCACCTTTCCGGCCTTCAGGTCGGAGTATGTCAAGACCCGCGCCACGCCATCGCGGCTGCAGAGATGTTCCGCGAGAGCGGTCGCCACATCGTCCGGCTTCAAGTTCTTCGCGGCCAGCAAGCGGTGGTTGAGGTAGAGGTACGGCGGCGAGAACGCTTCGAGATAGCGGGTCGAAACTTTCGCTTTGGGGTCGTCCCCCTCCTTCGGGTTCACGATGTCACCGAACTTCTCGCGCAGGAACTTTTCGCACCCGGCGGCCAGGGCGACTCCCGAAATACGCTTCGCATCCTTCCCGTGGGCCGCGGCGAATTCGGGCAGCGGGCAGATGCCGTGATCGGCCGTCAGCATCACGGCGTATTGGTCCTTGCCGACTTTTTCATCGAGGTACTTCAATAGAGATTCGACGATGGCGTCGGAGCGAAGCGTGGTGTCGAGAACCTCTTGCGAGTCAGGTCCCCAAGCGTGGCCGATGAGGTCGTTCGACGAAAAACTGATCGTCAGCAGGTCGGGCGCGTCGCGTTGGCCGAGTTTTTCCGAGTCGATGCAAACCTTGGCGAAGTCGAGCAAGAGTTCGTTGCCGAAGGGGCTGTTGGCGAGAGCCTCGTAGTATTTTTTGCCAGCGACTTTGAGGCCCCCCGTCATGGCGTGGGGGAACTTCACCCCCTGGCCGACGCCTTTGCTTTCGCCGGCACCGTCGTCCGGTCCGGCCAGTTTTTTATAGTCGAGGTCGGGTTTGAACTTCGTCCAATCCTTCCCGAACCACGCGTCGACCGCCTTCGATTTGTTGAACTCGTCGGCCCATTTGTGCGGCGCCTCGCGGTAGTACGTGCTGGTGACGAATCGCCCGTCGAACCAATAGACGCCGTCGGGCTTCTTCCCGGAGGGCAAGATCCCGGAGCGATCCTTCAGCGACAGTCCGAAGACTTTCCCCGGCTTCGCGCCGGCTTTGAGTTCATCCGCGAGGGTCGGGCTGAGCAGCCGGTCGGGCGTCCCGATCGCCTTCGGCTTCTTCTTGACCGGTTCCTTCGGTTCATCGCCCGGTTCGACTTTTTCCAGGATCGCCGCGGGGACGAGGTCGTAGCGATCCGTCCCGGCGCAGTACGCCTCGGCCCCGATCGCGCGGTCGTACCACTCGTTGTTCACGATGCCCGTTTTGCTCGGCGTCGCCCCCGTCAGCATCGACGCGTGCCCCGGCCCGGTCGACGTGACCGCATACGGGTAATGGCAATCGGTGAACCACGCCCCCTTAGTTTGCAACCGTTTGAAGCCGCCCGCGCCGAACTGCGGTTGCCACTTATCAATGAAATCGGCGCGCAGTTGATCGAATACGACCAACACGACGAGCTTGACCTTCGGCTCCGGTTTCGGCTCGGCGGCGGAGGCGAACGAGGAGGCGAACGCGAGGGCGAACAGCGCGAGGAGGCGAGGCATCGGAGAAACTCCGGGATCGGGACAGGTCACGTTACGTTAGAGATGGCCACCGCCGACGCCAGCGCCGTCTGTGTGAAGTGTCCGTGTAGATTCGCCTAAAGCGGATTTCAAGTTTTCATATCGGATGTTTTGGACAGAGCAGTGCTCTGCTCTCCGGGCTTGACGCGAGTCTTGAGTCCAGCGAGAAGTCGCACACCCTCACGTAGACTCAACGCCAAAAGGCTGGACTCAACGCCAAAAGGCTGGACTCAACGCCAAAAGGCTGGACTCAACGCCAAAAGGCTGGACTCAACGCCAAAAGGCTGGACTCAACGCCAAAAGGCTGGACTCAACGCCCCAACGCTCTGCAAACTTGAAATTTGCTCTTGCACCGCGTCGAGGACGTCGAGCGTGCGCTCGGTCGCCCCCTGTTGTTCGCGGACGAGTCGTCTCGCGGCGGCGCCCATTCTCAGCCGCAATTCCGGATCTTCGATCCACTTCGTCAAAACGCCTTCCAATTCCTCGGGTGCGCGGATCATCGTCGCCCCGCCGGCGTCGATCAGCCGGCGAGCCGCATCGCGGAAGTTCCAGATATGCGGACCGAACACCACCGGCACGCCGTACCCGGCCGGTTCGATCATGCTCTGACCGCCGCGCCGGCCGTCGAGGCTGCCGCCGGTGAACCCGACATCGGCAAGGCCCCACGCCGCCCCGAGTTCGCCGACGGTGTCCAAAAGGATTACTTTCGGATCGGCGACGGTTTTCGGAAGGCTGCGGCGGACGAAAGGCCGGCCCGACTTCTCAACGATTGCAGCGACTTCGGCGAAGCGATCCGGGTGCCGGGGGACGAGGATCAGGCGCAACCGCGGGAAGCGAACCCGCAGCCGGGCGAACATGCCGAGTACGATTTCCTCTTCTGGGGCGTGGGTACTCCCCGCGACCCAAACCAGGCTGTCCGCGGGCAAATTCAGCCACTCGCGCAGTTCCCGGCTTTTCGGCGTGTCGCGGTCACCGGAGGCGCCGTCGTACTTCACCGAGCCGGTGACAACCAGTTGACACTCGGGCACCCCGAGCCGCCGGAGTCGATCCGCATATTCGGCCGATTGCACCGCGAACGCGGCGACGCGCCGGAACAAAAATCGATTGGCAGGCGACTTCACCCATGTCAGACGTTTGAAACTGCGCGGGCTCATCCGGGCGTTGATGACGACGACGGGGACCGTCCGCGCGGCGGCGCACGCTAAGAAATTAGGCCAGAGTTCGCTCTCGGCGAGCGCGACGAACCGGGGGTTCACCGCGGCGAGGGTCGAGCGGCAGGCCCAAGAAAAATCGAAGGGGAAGGGGACGACCGAGCAATCCGGGAAACGCGCCCGGGCTTCGGCCAAGCCGGTGTCGGTGGTACTGCTGACAACGACGTGCCAGCCGGGGTGCCGACGGCGGAACGCCGCGACGACGACCCCCAGCAGGTGAATCTCCCCGACGCTGACCCCGTGGAACCACGCGACCGGTTTCCGCTCCGGATTCGCGACGGCCGCGGCGCCGAACAACTTGGCCGCGAGATCGCGCCGATAGCGGCCGGTACGGACCGCCCGCAGCGCGAGCCACGGCGCGAGCAGGGTGAGGACGCACAGGTACAGAAGGTCGAAAAGGAGGGGCATATTTCAGGCGATCCGCCTGCGGAGGCAAGCCTCCGAATAGCTGGCTTCGAGGTCGACGGGAACGAAGAGATCGCCGGTCAATCGGAGCGGGAGCGTCGGCAGCGATTCGCCGAGCTTCAACGGCTCAAACCAAAGATCGACTTCGGCCGCGTCGCCGCGCAACTGGGGTTGGAAGGCGGACGCATACAGCTCGACCGATTTCGGGAATCGACCTTCGGCGCCGGAGGAAAATTGATCGAGGGTGTCGTTGTGCAGATTCCCCCCGCGCGACGTGACGACATCGACGAGGATCAAACTGACACCTTGGTGCAGATAGCTCGCGGACTTCGTGGCGAATGCCCGACGCTCTTCGGGGCGATCTTTATTCGACGGGCTGATCAATTCGATGACCGCCACGAGCGTCATACCACCGCTCGTGTGGAAGATCCGGACTTCGAATGTATCCGGGAATACCAAGGGAATCGTCGCAGTTGCGACCGGTGGCGCCCACGTCTTCGGTTCGAGCAGCGCGACGCCGTTCGAATAGGCGGACGGACCCGTTTCGTACGTGGCCACATCGATTTCGAGGCGCCCTGCGTGCGTTTGCTCTTCGGCGAGAAACTCCGGCGGTAATTCTTTGTTCAACAGGTCGGCCAGCCGGGTCGCCCAATTGGAATGGAACGATTCCCAACTGTGCTGTTGGCTGATCGGCGGTCGAAAGTGGTCGAGCAACGGCATGTGTCTAAGCCACCAGGTCAGTGGATCGCAGCGGCCATTGCGGGGAACGCCGATGAACCGGTCGAAATCCGGGTTGTCAGAGTGCCGTCGACGATATCTTCAATTTCCACTTCCATGCGCCGCGGGGCCAGTTTCATCAATTGTCTGTATCCCGCTTCCAACTTCGAGCGGTAATTCTGCGGGTAGATCACCACTTTGGAGAAATAATCATACGCGCGCAGGGCACTTTCAACTTCCGGCATAGTCATCGCGTGCACGGTAATGGATCCCGCGAATGCCGAGTCCGCACCCCCGATGTCGGAATAATCCATAGGGAACATTGAAATGGTGGAAGCGACGTCCTCTTCCAGCGATGCTCCTGTGACAGCGATCCGACCGAGCGAATCGGTCGCGCCGACTACGATGGAAAAATCGTTTTTAGTTCGCATGGCAACGCGCACCAAAACGGAGATATCCGCGGCGATTTGGCCGTC
This sequence comes from Fimbriiglobus sp., assembly GCA_025352235.1. Taxonomy (GTDB): domain Bacteria; phylum Planctomycetota; class Planctomycetia; order Gemmatales; family Gemmataceae; genus JALHQU01. The sequence continues at coordinate 4,317 of JANXTU010000383.1, read as the reverse complement.
GAGCTTGCACACAACGTTGAAATCCGGGAGCAAATTCATGGGCTCAGCCTCGCCGAGGCGGTGACGATCGGGGAGTCGGCTGTGATGGATTCGGTTGCTGTGCCACCCGAAACCATCCCCAGATTAGTATATGCGCAGAGTGTGACATCCAAGTCGAAACGGAATACGGGAGAACTGCGCGGGCCCGCCGGGTGCTTGGCCCCGATCAGCAACGCGTTCTCGGCTGCGACACTCGAAGTGAAAAGTACATCCGTGAAATAGACCGTTCGCGGAGTACCGTAGATATCGAAGTTGGGCACGCGGTTCGGCTTGCTCGCCATCACGAGTTTATGAATCGTCGCCGATGCATAATGGTAGTAGTCCATCGCGGTTTCCTATTTCCCCGCTTCCAGCTTCATGTGGCAGTTCTTGTACTTCTTGCCGCTGCCGCAGGGGCAGGCGTCGTTGCGGCCGACCTTCGCGCCGACGTTGCGGATCGTTTCGATCTTTTTCGGTTCGGGGCTCGCCGAGTTCGTCGACATCTGGTCGGCCTGTTCGGCGGCAGCTTGAGCGGCGCGAGCTTGGAACGCCGATTGCGCCTGCGCTTGGCGGGACAACTGCCCGGCCCACATCGCCGCTTCGACCTGATCGTCGCCGACGTCTTCCATGCGCAGCACCGACTCGGAGACGCGGTCGCGCACGCCGGTCCACATTTCGTCGAAGTGCTTCATGCCGACGCGCTTATACACAATCTTCGGATCGTCTTGGCCGTAGCTAGCCAAACCGACGACGCTGCGGAGGTGGTCCATCGTCAGCAGGTGGGCTTTCCACGACGAATCGAGTTGTTCGAGTACGAGGCTGCGCTCGGTCTGGTGCATTTCGGGGCGGTACTTTTCATCGAAAGCGTTCAGCACGGTGTCCAGAACCTTCGACGGGGCGAGGCCGGTGATTTTGGCCGACTCGAGTTCGAGCTTCAATTCCGCTCGACACCAGTCGGCAACTTCTTGGGCGTCGCCGGCTTCGGATTTCTTCGCGCCCCGCAGCGCGTCTTCGATTTTGGTTTCGATGGCGAGGTAGTCGGCGCCGGGGAGCAACGATGCGCTCGCGGTGGCGAGCAAGTCTTTAATTTTGGTGCGCGGCTCCGTGCGGATGACCTCTTCCGAAACCCCGCTGGAACCGGCGAAGCGCGAAATGCTCCAACGGAACAAGGCTTCGCGGTCGGGCCGGCGGTCGGGGCGGGTCTTCTCGGGCAGGTATGCGGCGAGGCCGACCTGCACGGGGAACTCGGTGTCTTTCGCGCGATAGTTCTCGCGGACTTTGCGCTTCAAGATCGCGAGGATGTCGCCCGCTTCTTTGTTCGCGAGTTCGTCGAGGCCGACGCGCATGTTGAACTTCTGGCGCGCCCAATCGGCGAGGGAATCGGGGCCGTAGTTCGGATCGAGGAAGCGCCGGCCGGCGCTCAGATCGACCCCGGCGATGGAGCGTTCCGCATCGGCGATCAACCGCTCGGCCATTTCTTCGCGGGGGATCGCTTTCAATTCCGCTTCGCCGATGGTCAAGCCGTAACGCGCCGTGATAGCGCGGGTGAACTCGATCCACTTCCAATCTTTGGCGTCTTCGTTCGGGTTGAGGCTTTCGTCCATCGCTTCGCCGAGGAAGGTCGGGGCGGCTTGCGCGGCCTTCTCTTGGGCGACGAGTACGGCTTCGTCGTAGCTGGCGCCGCGGAAATCGGTCGCGCTGAAGTCGACGCCGAGTTCGGCGCCCGCGTATTGGGCGAACGTGGCGGCACCGTACTTGTCATCGCCGTACCGGACAACGGCGTCGCCGATTTGTTCGTCGATCATTTCGAGGATCAACCGGCGCGGGTTTTCCCCGTCCAAGACGCCTTGCCGGGAGCCGTACGTGCGCTTGCGCTGATAGTCCATGACCTCGTCGTATTCGAGGAGGTTCTTGCGCTGTTCGAAGTGGTACTCTTCGACGCGGCGCTGGGCTTTTTCAATCTGTTTGGACAGCAGCCCGGACTCGAGGGCTTCGCCGTCCTTCATGCCGATCCACGAGCTGTTCATCAGCCGGCGCAGGCGTTCGCCGCCGAAGACGCGCATGAGGTTGTCTTCGAGGCTGAGGTAGAATCGGCTGCTGCCGGGATCCCCTTGGCGACCGGCCCGGCCACGGAGTTGGTTGTCGATGCGCCGGCTTTCGTGGCGCTCGGTGCCGACGATGTGCAAGCCGCCCATCTCGGCGACTTTGCGGCCCTCGGCCTTCATCTGCTCCTTCGATTCGATCTCTTCGATCGACTTCGTCCAGATGTCGTTGGGCACTTCGAGGCGGGTCGGGAACATCGGCCGGCCGTCGGCGTCTTTCACTTGCTTCAGGCGCGCCCACGCCAGCGTCTCGGCGTTGCCGCCCAAGACGATGTCGGTGCCCCGCCCGGCCATGTTGGTCGAGATGGTCACCGATTGCAGCCGCCCGGCTTGGGCGACAATCTCGGCTTCGCGGGCCACGTTTTCGGGCTTGGCGTTCAGCAGTTCGTGCTTCACGCCGCGGCGCTTGAGCATCACCGAGAGCATTTCGGATTTGGCAACGTCGGTGGTGCCGATGAGGATCGGTCGGCCGGTCTTGTGAACGGTGGCGATCTCGTCGACGACCGCGACCCACTTCTCTTTCTCGGACTTGAAGACGAGGTCGGGCGCGTTGATGCGGAGCATCGGTTTGTTGGTGGGGATCGCCACGACATCGAGCTTGTAGATCTTCCAGAACTCGTTGGCCTCGGTCATGGCCGTGCCGGTCATCCCGGACAACTTCTTGTAGAGGCGGAAGAAGTTTTGCAGGGTCACGGTGGCGAGGGTCTGCGTTTCTTGCTTGATCTGCACGCCCTGCTTGCGGTGCTTCGCTTCGACGCTCTGGTGCAGGCCGTCGCTCCACTGCCGGCCGAACATGGCCCGGCCGGTGAAGGTGTCGATGATGATGATGCCGAGCTGGTTATTCTCGCGCGGGTCGGCCGCGATCATGTAATCGCGGTCGATTTGGTACATGTGATGGGCGCGCAGCGAATTGTCGATGAGGTGCGGCCACTCCATATTCCCGGCCGTGTAGAAGCTCTCGACTCCGGCGAGTTTCTCGGCTTCGCGCACGCCGAGGTCGGTCAGGTGGCAGGTCTTCTCTTTCTCTTTGATCTCGAAGTAAACCCCCTTCGGTGGCGGGTTCTGCGGGTCGATGCTCAGCGGGTCGAGCGGCACCAGCACCGGCAGGTCGTCCCCTTCGAGGCCCATCAGGTTGATCTTGCCGTCGGCTTTCATCTGATGGCGGGCTTTGCGCTCGAGGTCGGTCAACTTGCAAGAGATTTCATCGGTGCGCTCGTACTGGCGGATGTCGGTGAACGACGGCCCCGAGATGATCAGCGGCGTCCGGGCTTCGTCGATCAGGATGTTGTCGACTTCGTCGATGATGGCGTAGTTCAGCGGGATGCGTTGGCATTGGCGCTGCCAGGGTTGGTACTTGAGGTCGTCGAATCGGGCCGGCTTCATGTTGTCGCGGAGGTAGTCGAAGCCGAATTCGCTGCTGGTGCCGTAGGTGATGTCGCACTCGTAGGCGTGGCGCTTGGCGTCCCCTTCTTGGTCGCTCTGGATGTAAGCCGCCGTGACGCCGAGGCCGTTGTAGATCGGCAGCATCCACTCGCAATCGCGGCGGGCGAGGTAATCGTTGACGGTGATGACGTGGACGCCTTCGCCGGTGATCGCGTTCAAATACGCCGCGAGGGTGGCGACAAGGGTCTTCCCTTCGCCGGTTACCATTTCCGAGATGTTGCCGCCGTGGAGGATCGCCCCGCCGACGATTTGCACGTCGTAGTGGCGCATGTTCTTGGTGCGCCGGGCGGCCTCGCGGCAGGCGGCGAACGCTTCGGGCATCAGGTCGTCAAGGGTTTCCCCGGCCTGGAAGCGGGCCTTGTATTTGACGCTCAAGCCCTTCAATTCGTCGTCCGTCAGGGCCGTCATTTGCGGTTCGAAGGCGTTCGTCCGTTCGAGGATGCTCCCCGGCAAGATGGTGTGAACGACCGCGTTCTTCGGACGGGCGTACCCCACGGCTTTCACGGCGCGTTCGTTGGCGGAGCCGAAGAGTCGGCCGATGAAGCCGAGGATGCCCTCGACGATGCCCGTGAAGGTGTCGCCGAGGCGATCCCAGATGCCCGTTTTCATCGCCGTATCGGTCGCCATGGTCGAAAGGCCTCAAATCGGGAGCGTAAACCAATGGTCAATCTAAGGACGGGCGGAAATGGGGTCAATACGATCCGCCCGCAGAGTCGGCGCAGCCGGCGCAACCCCAACGGGACGGGTGGAGGTG
>JANXTU010000244.1 GCA_025352235.1 Fimbriiglobus sp. | reverse complement strand
CCGCCGCCATCGCCACCTTCGCCTTGAACTGCGAACTCAGCACCCGACGCTTCCTCGCCATCATCGACCTCCTGTCCCGGCCCTCGCGTCGACACCGATTTTCACCTTATGCCGTGGTCCAGTTTTCGGGGTCCAGTTCACACCCAAAACAGGTATCCTTTGCATTTGCCTTTAATAACTACTTTCTGCCCCTTGGCAATCTTCGCAAGTTTACTTTCGGAACCCTTTGGAAAATCACACCGGACTTGGGCTATGAAATCGTCGGACGAAGACACTAAGGAAACGTAGGGCACGCCAAAAGTTTTCCCAACTTCCTTTACTATGCCGACGACTTCTACCCACTTGTCACCATATTTTTCCCCTGCTGCTATCTCGTTTGCTTCGTAAGCCCCATGCAGTTGATCTGCGCTGATCTGTGTCGTTTTTATTTCGTCACTACTTGGTGCCACGGCAGGACTGGGCTTGATTGGATCGGGCTTGATTGGATCGCGTGAGGCCTCTGTTTCCACTGTAGGTTTACGTACTTCTGCTCCTTCGATTGGACCGCGTGAGGCCTCTGCTTCCACTGTAGGGTTACGCACTTCTCGTTGTGCCACCGTTGCCACCGTTGAAGGCTTGGATCCACATCCAGCAATGACACCGCAGCCAAATAGCATCATTGTCAGCGAAAGCAGTGAATGGCGGCGAGCTTGTCCTTTGATGCTGGCGACATGACGGTTTTCAATCGCGATGTTGCGTGCGAATACTGTGTTCATCACTAAACTCCTCAGTTGAATTTGGCGGAATCGTTATTCTTGTAACGGCATACCAGCCACGCTGACAGCTGACAGTTCATTGCTTGGGTTTTGACCATCAAAGACGCAGATTTCGACCATCTCATCAGCCGCGAGTCACGGCTGCTACCTATGGAAGGGCACAGCGCGGACGCTTCTGACACGAAAAGGGTCACCGATCCAAAAAATCGGCAGCGGCGAGACGCAAACGCTTCAAGACACGGGACTTGGATGCGTAGACCGATTCGACGGAAATCTCGAGTCGGCCGGCGACCCATTCCGGCTCGTGCCCTTCGATGGCGACGAGCCAGAACGCCTTCCACGTCACCGGCTCGAAGTCCGCTTCAATTGCCGCGAGCATCCGGCGCGCGACGTATCGGTCGTGTTCCCGGTCCCAGGTGGCGGAAAGGGCGCTGCGTTCATCCGCCAGATGGTCGGCGAGTCGGTCGAGGGCTTCGCTTCCCAGCATTCCCTGCGACTTTTTGTTTCGCTGGTAATCGCGGATCCGGTTTGCGAGGATCGTGCGGAGCCAGCATCGGAATGCACCGGGACGGCTGTTGTGGGTGAAGTTGGGGAGTTCGACGGCCACGACGCGCAGAACTTCTTGTAGCAGATCGTCGACGTCGTGGGCGGGGACGGCGTGGCGCCGGAGCCAGCCGAACAGGTAGGGGGCGTAGATGGCGTGGAAGCGAGTCCATGCGTCGCCGTTGGTGAAGTCCCGCACGTCCTCCAAAAGCCGCATCGAGGTCTGCATATCGGTCGGCCCACGCCCTGCGGGGGAAGAGAGTGCGTGAGAGTACTCGATGCAGGGGGAAGCACAAACGAATAATCGCCGGGTTTTCGGAGGTTTCGATGCCGGTCACAAGCGCGAGCGTTCAGCCGGCCCGGCTCGCATTCGTGCGCTCGACCCGGTGGCACTGCTGAATCGGGATCGGCGGATGGGCAGGTCGTGCTCGGATTCCGGGACTGCCACTTCCAGCGGATCCGCAAATTGATTCCAAGTCTCAGCGATGATTCCAGCTTTTTGCAATGGTTCCACGGGAGGGTGTGTGGAATGGCGCTGGAACCATTTTCATGGCGCGCCGGGCACGATTCGCACGGGAATCCCGGCCTTCGCCAAGTACTCCTTCGTTTCGGGGATGGTGTATTGCCCGTAGTGGAAGATGCTCGCGGCGAGCGCCGCCGAGGCGCCGGCCTCGAACGCCTGTCGCAGGTGCTCCGGGTTGCCCGCCCCGCCGCTGGCGACCACCGGGATATTCACCGCCGCGCAGACGGCCCTCAGAATCGGCAGGTCGTAACCGGTCTTCATGCCGTCGGCGTCCATGCTGGTCAGGACGATCTCGCCGGCGCCGAGCCGTTCGACTTCGCGCGCCCACGCCACGCATTCCAACCCCGTCGGCTTGCGCCCGCCGTGGATGTGGACTTCCCAAAACTCTTCGGAGACCCCGTCGCGGCGCACGCGCTTGGGGTCGATATTGACGACGGTCGCACAACTGCCGAACTTGCGTGAGACTTCGGAAATCAACTCCGGCGTCGCCACGGCCGAGGAGTTCAAACTGATCTTCTCGGCACCGGCTTGGATGAGCATCGTGGCGTCGGCAAGGGTGCGGATGCCACCGCCGACAGTGAAGGGCATGAAGATCTGCTCGGCGACCCGCTTCACCATCTCGACGAGGATCTCCCGGCCTTCGTGGGTCGCGCCGATGTCGAGGAAGACGAGTTCGTCTGCCCCTTGGGCCTCGTAGCGCCGCGCGACTTCGACCGGGTCGCCCGCATCGCGCAGTTGGAGGAAGTTGGTGCCTTTGACGACCCGGCCCCGGTCGATGTCGAGGCACGGGATGATGCGCTTGGTAAACATGGGGGAATGCTAGGCGACAAACTCCCGTCTGTCATCGGACATCTGTCATCTCTTTGTTCCAAGATACCCAGATACCAGATGAGAGATGGCAGAGATTAGACAAGCAGATTGCCTCTCTTGCTCGTTGAGCCTTTCGATTGCTGGTACCGTACCCACTCCCTCATGCCCAGCGAGATTCCCCCATGCGCCGCTTTTGGATCCTCCTTTTCGCGCTCGCGCCACTGCCGGTGGCGCGGGCCGCAGACACGCCGGCGACGAGCAGACTCGTTTCGGTCGACTTGTTCAAGAACGGTCTCGCCGTGGTGCGGCGCGAAGTGACCCTGGGCCGAGCGGGGACTTACGTCCTCGACAGCGCGCCCGATCCGATCCACGGGACGTACTGGATCGAAAGCTCCGTCCCGGTGGAGACGGTCGTGAAAATGCGGGAGGTCGAAGTGCCGGTCGCCGAGGCGGCGCCGGGGAACTTGCAGGACGACCTCGCCGGCAAGAAGGTCACGATCCATTTCAAAGGCGAGAAGCTGCCGCCGGTGCTCGGGGTCGTGGCGAAGTTCAAAACGCCGAAAGACGAAGTGCCACAGGTCTCGCGATTCTTGGTCATCGAGACCGCGAAGGGGCGGAGTTACATCGAATCGTCGGAGATCGCGAGCGTCGAAGCCGAAGCGGGCGACGGCAAGGTGAAGCGGCGCCGGCCGCAGTTGCTCCTGACGCTCGGGGCGACCGAAATGCCCGAGACGAAGGTGGTCATCCGCTATTTGACGCGCGGCATCACGTGGGCGCCGAGCTACAAGATCGACATCGCCGATCCGAAGACGCTGACCCTCGAACAGAGTGCGGTCGTCAAGAACGAACTCGCGGACATCAATGATGCGGAAGTGCGATTGATTTCGGGCTTCCCGAGCGTGCAATTGGGTCAAGTGCGTTCGTTGATGTCGGCGCGGTCCAATACGGATCGATTCTTCGAAGAGTTGCAACGCGCCGAAGGCGGGGCGGCCCGCCCGTTCGCCCAATCCATGATGCAAAACAGCCAGTTCAATGCGAGCCAATTGTACATGCCGAATTCGGGCGCCATTCCCGCCGGGGAAGGCGTCGATCTGCATTACGAATCGATCGGAAAGCGGACGCTCGCGGACGGCGAGGCCCTGGCGCTGACGGTGGCCAAAGGGACCGCCCCCTACGAGCGCATCGTCGAATGGCTCGTCCCCGACACGCGGGACTCCTACGGCCGAGCGGTGGAAGGGCGGCCTTCGGAAGAGGACGAACCCTGGGACGCCCTCCGCTTCAAAAACCCCCTGAAATTCCCGATGACCACCGGCCCCGCCATGGTCGTGGCGGGCGGCAAATTCAACGGCCAACGCACGACCGGCTGGGTCAACGTCGGCGAAGAAACGGTGCTCCGCGTGGACAAAGCCTTGAGCGTGCGCACTCGGTCGACCGAGAACGAAGACGCCAAAGAAGGGAACCGCGACCTCGTTTGGATCGGCGGTCGGCAGTACCGCAAGACGACCATCGAGTGCGAAGTCGCGGTCAACAACCACCGCAAAGAAGCGATCCAATTGGTGATCCGCCGACGCTTCTCCGGGGAGTTGATCTCGGCCGAAGCCGAGCCGAAAACGACCCTCCGCGAAGAGGGGGCCTATTCCGTCAACAAGCGGAATGAATTGTTTTGGAACATCCCGTTGAAATCGGGTGAGGAACGGAAGTTCAAATACCGTTACAGCGTGCTCGTGATGCATTGAGATCGATCACAACACCCCCTTGGTGCTCGGCACGCCCAGGGCCCGGGGGTCGGGTTCCACGGCGGCGCGGAGGCTGCGGGCGCAGGCTTTGAAGATCGTCTCCACGATGTGGTGCGTATTCCGGCCGTGCAGCAGCACCACGTGCAGATTCAACAAGCCGGCGCTCGACACGGCCCGCCAGAATTCCTCGGCTAATTGGCTCGAGAACGCCCCGAGCAACTCCGTTGGGAACTCGGCCTTCCAAACCAAGTACGCCCGGCCGCTGAGGTCGACCGCCGCCGTCACCAGCGCTTCGTCCATTGGCACGGTCGCGTCGCCGAAGCGGCGGATACCGGCCTTGGTGCCGAGCGCCTGCAACAGCGCCTTCCCGAAGCAGATGCCGACGTCTTCCACCGTGTGGTGGGCGTCGATGTGCAGATCGCCTTGGCACTTCACGGCGAGGTCGAACAGGCCGTGCTTGGCGAGGTGCGTGAGCATGTGGTCGAAGAACCCGATGCCCGTGGCGACATCCGCCCGCCCGGTGCCGTCGAGTTGCAGGGTGAGTTCGATCCGGGTCTCCGCCGTTTCCCGGCGGACAGTGCTGGTGCGGGACATGATGTCGGGCCAAATCGGTTTGGACAATCGGGTGTCGGTTGTCTTACGGGAAAGTACGATCAAGCTCACAGTTTCTAAGCCGCTTCCCGCAGCGCCGCGAGCAAGCGGTCAATCTCCACCGGTGTGCCGACCGTGATCCGCAAGCCGTCGCCGTAGCCGGGGTAGTCCATGTACCGGACGAGGATTTTCTGGGCCTTCAGCGCTTCGTAGATCGGCTTCACCGGTCGGTCGGTGCGTTGGCACCAGACGAAGTTGGCTTGGCTCGGCGTCACGCGGAAACCGAGTTCGGCGAGGGCGGCGCTCAAGCGGCCGCGGGTCGCCAAGATCTTCGATCTCAAGCCGGCGTAATATCCTTGGTCCCGGATCGCCGCCGTCGCCGCCGCGAGACTCAAGACGTCGCAGTTGTACGAGTCCTTCACCTTGGCCAATTCGCGGATGATCTCCGGCGCCGCAATGGCCATGCCGAAGCGGATGCCGGCGAGTGCGTAGAACTTGCTGAACGTCCGCGTGATGATCAGATTCGGTATCTCCGCCAACAGCGGCAAACCGCTCTCTTCGGCGAATTCGGCATAGGCCTCGTCGAGGACGAACATCCCCGGCACCCGTGCGGCGAGGGCTTTCACCTCGGCCGGGCGGAGCAGCGTGCCGCTCGGCGAGTTCGGGTTGGCCAAAAAGGTCAGGTGCGTGCCGGTCAACGGCCAAGGCGTCGGCGCCGTCCAGTCCGGCGTGAACGGCACGGTTTGGAGCGTCGCCCCTTGGATCTCGGCCAGCGATTGGTACAGGGTGTAGCTCGGCGTCAACGACGCCATCCGGCCCCCCTCGGGGACGAACGCCCGCGTCAAAATCGTGAGAATGTCGTCGGAACCGTTGCCGATCAGGATCGACTCGGGCGCGACGCCGAGCACTTCGGCGGCGGCGCGGCGGAAGGTGTCGCCCATCGGCTGCGGGTATTTGCGCAGGCGGTCGCCGGTGAGGGCCTCGCGCACGGCCTCGAAGACCTTCGGCGAAGGCGGGTAGGGGTTCTCATTGGTGTTCAGTTTCACGATCTCGGGATCGTTCAACTGCTCGCCGGGAGTATAGCCCTTCATGGCGCGGACGGACGGGCGAATCATGGGCCACCATCGGGGAGATGGGATCAATCTATAGCGGCGGCGCGAACCCGTCGGCGCGGAAATGAGTCCGGAGAGTATTGAAGGGTTCGCGCAGCGCTGCTAAGATGCTGTTCGCCGGAGAGGTGGCTGAGTGGTCGAAAGCACGGCTTTGCTAAAGCCGCGTACGGGTAAAACTGTACCAAGGGTTCGAATCCCTTCCTCTCCGTTTGGCTTTTGTACACCATATCGCATCGTGCCGCACGGAACCGCATAATCCCCTGTGGAATTAGGCTTTTCCGTGCCTGCGTGCGGAACGTCGCTTCTACTCGCAGGTAT
>JANXTU010000234.1 GCA_025352235.1 Fimbriiglobus sp. | reverse complement strand
CACGCGCCCACCACGCTACCGCGATGTGCTGGACGACTTGGTCGAGCACCTGAGGCAACCGACGCAACCCCCGATAGCGCATGAACCTGTATCATAAGGCTCAATTGGAAAGCACTGAAGTTGGAAACTTGTCGCCACGTCCGAGGGTTCTGCGCTGTCGCGTCGGGCTAACCCTGTGAGCGATCGCGATGCCTTCGTACAGTTGAGGGCGGGTCGGCTCAAAGGAACCCCCATGGCCCGCATCTTGATCGTCACCGACGCGTGGCACCCGCAGGTGAACGGCGTCGTACGGACGCTCGACACCACCGCGCGGACGCTCCGCGACCTCGGCCACACCGTCGACGTCCTCGAACCGTCGGCGTTCCCGCAGATCCGCGCGCCGTTCTACCCCGAGATCCGCTTCGCCCTCGCGACGCCGGGTCGCGTGGCCGACCGCATCCGGAAGTTCGCGCCGGACCACGTGCATATTTCCACAGAGGGGCCGCTCGGATTGCTGGCGCGGCGCTATTGCGTGAACCGGGGTTGGAAGTTCAGCACGTCGTACCACACGAAGTTCCCGGAGTATTTGCGGGCGATGGCACGCGTGCCGGAGCGCTGGACGTACCGGATGCTGCGTTGGTTCCACAACGGCGCCTCGGCGATGATGGTGGCGACACCGAGTTTGGAAACGGATTTGAAAGCCCGCGGCTTCACGGCGCCGATCCGCCGCTGGAGCCGGGGGGTCGATCCGACGATCTTCCGCCCCCGGCCCAAAGCGGAGTCGCCCTACCCGCGGCCGGTGTTGCTGTATGTCGGCCGGGTATCGGTGGAAAAGGGGATCGAGGAGTTTTTGAAACTCGACACGCCGGGGACGAAGGTGATTGTCGGCGACGGCCCGGCCCGCGCCGACTTGGCCAAGCGTTACCCGGCAGTCCAATTCCTCGGCTACCGCAAGGGCGAGGAACTCGGCGCCTGCTACGCCTCGGCCGATTTATTCGTCTTCCCGAGCCGGACGGATACTTTCGGGCTGGTCGTCATCGAAGCCCTCGCCTGCGGGTTGCCGGTGGCCGCATTCCCCGCGACGGGCCCCATCGACATCTTGACGCTGCCCGAACTCGGGGCCTGCCGCGACGATTTGAAACTGGCCATCGACGAAACATTGAAGCACGGGAACCGTGAAGCTTGCCTCGCGGAAGGAGCCGGCTACACCTGGGCGCACTGCACCGAACAATTCTTGGGGAACTTGGTACCGATCTAATCGTCACTTCCCCATCAGTCGCAACAGCGTCTCCGCGGCGGCGATTGCGAACTCCGGGTCTTCGATGTGCAAATCGAGTTCGATCAATTCCACACCCGCGACCCAGTTTCGCAGGCTTTGGAACAGGGCCGCGTCGGCCTCGGGCCACCAAAAGGGGCCGCCTCCGACATCGAGCGCCGACACGCCCCGCAGTGGCAGCAGGATCGCCGTCGGCCCCTTGGCGGCGCAGGCTTTCTGGGCGATCTCCAACCCGAGGCGGTCGTTCTCCTCCGGAGTCGTTCGCATCAGTGTGAGCGACGGGGAGAGTTCGTGGAAGCGCCGTCCGGCGAACTTCGCGGGGATCGATTCCTTCGGGCCGAACAGGACCCCGTCGAGCCCACCGACGCCGATCACTTGCGGAACCCCCCTGAGCGCCGCGGCCGTCATCCGATCCGGCCCGGCGCCCGCGATCCCACCGAAGAGTTGATCCGCGAGTTCGGCCGTCGTCAGATCCAATACCCCCGCGAAACGCCCTTCCGCGATCCCCCGTTCCAGGGCCCGCCCGCCGGCCCCGTCGGCACGGAACTCGACGACGGATCCAAATAACGCCCGGGCGCGAAATGCCCCCTCCGCGGTCGCCCCGAACGTCGACGCGATGATGCCACTCGTCCATTCGACCATATGCCCGACTCCGGCTGCGCGGGAAATCTCATGCTATGGTAGCGGAAACCATCCCCGACCCGCGGCCCCGCATGCGCCCGTACTTGCTGAAGCTCTTGACGACCGGCCTGCCGACGGCCGCGGGCCTCGGCGTGGTCGGGTCTGTCTTCGCGCGGTTCGCGGGGATGTGGTACGTCTCGGAGGCCGGGGGGCGCACGGCCATCGGCGCCAACGACATCGCCGAGGCGCTCGAATGGCGCTTGCCGCTGACGATGGCCGCGTGGGGCTTCGGCCTCGTGGCTCTTTTCGAGGGGATTCTGTCGCTCTGGCGGAAACCGCCGGCGCCGCCCACTACGCTGACCCCGGTCGATGAGACGGAACAACTCCTGTTGAAATTGCTGGAAGAAGCGGAAGCGGCCGAGGACGAGCGACAACGGAAGTTCGCGTTGGGGCAAACGCCGCTGGGGAAAATCGCCGACGCGGATGGATCTCTGCGGCGACCGCAAGACGGTCGATCTCGCGAACAGTTGAGCTCGGACAGCAACTTCGGCCCCACCGTAGAAAAACGAAGCCCGAGCCACTAAAATATCACCGGTCGAAGCGGAGAACCACAAGGTACTTACGCAGTTGATGCCGTTCGGCCTTGCGCGAAACCGTCGCTTGGGTTAGTTTTGGAGGCATGAACCCGCCCCGGGCGACGGATCGCCAGTACATCGACTTCCTGATCGGCACGCCCAAGGTCGCCAGCGCCTGCGAGGCGGCCCGCGTCCAGCCGCCCGACCCC
>JANXTU010000594.1 GCA_025352235.1 Fimbriiglobus sp. | reverse complement strand
GATCGCCGTCCGACGCCTTTTTTTTCCGCAGCACGGTGATCGCCGCGTACTCCCGACCGTCGGACAAGCGGACCCGCCGGTGCGTGATCGCCCCCTCCTTGTCGCTGCAGACCTTCGCCGGTCCGCACACGAAATCCAGCTTGAGACTGCCGTGGTGGCGGATCAAGAAGCGGACGTGTTTCCCCGTCAGATCCCGGAAGAAATCGAGCATGGCGTAGTTGCGGTCGGCCACGAGCCAGTCGTTGGGTTCGGCGGTCGAGCAATTGCGGGATCCGCTTGCGTTCGTTCGTGGGCCCGTCTTCGCAGGCGATAAGTTCGCGGATCAAACCCGTCGCCTAGTCGAACAACGCCACCGTTGGACCCGGCAACGCCGCCCCGCCCGATCCGCGCAGTTCTTGCAGCCAGGGTCGGCGCGGGTTTGCGCGCTACCGAGAGAAGATCGTTTCGTCGTCGGGTCGCTGCGGATTGATCTTGCACATCGGCATCGCCCTCCGCAGCTTCTTCTCCGCTGCCTCGGTGATGCCTGTGGTTTGAATATTGAGCTTAGTCAAGTTCTTGAACCCGCCCAATTCGATGATGCTGTCGTCCACGATGCCGGAACAATATCCAATATCGAGGCTCGACAGATTCAGTGAGGAGAGCGATTGGATTGCCTCAGAGGTGAGTTTCGTTCCATTCAGTGAAAGGATTGTCAATTTCTTCAGCTCGCCGAGTTGCCTGAACCCAGTGTCCGTCGCCTTAGTATTGGCCGCGAATCCCAGCGAAGTCAAGTCGCCCAGTTGGGCGATGTGTTTGATGCCTTCATCTGTCACGTCGGTGAAAGCGAGATCGATCGATGCGAGGTTGGGTAGCAGCTTCAAGTTCTCGGCGTCCGCATCTGTAAACTTGCCACCGAAAAATAAACAATTACAAGTTATGGAATTCAATTTGGGCATTCGCGACAGTTCTTTGAACACCTCAGTGGAAAATTTGACGCCGCTCAGATTGAGGTGCGTAATCCCCTTTGCCAACGCGAGCGATTGGGCACTCTCCGCCGTCAGTTCGGAGAGATCCAGAGAAGTGAGGCTGGGAAAGGCGGCAAGTTCTTTGAGGTCCGCACCTCCGATTCCGGTTTTGCTCAAACCCAATCGTTGGAGATTCGGAAGCTTGGCGAGTGCCTTGAGGCCCGAAGCTGTCACTTTCGTACCGCAGAGTTCTAGCCACCTAAGCCTTTCGAGTTTCGCGAGTTGCTGGATTCCTTCATCGGTGATTTTTGTGTGCGTGAGGTTGAGCGCCACGAGGCTATCAATTTGAACTATTGCCTTCAGGCCGCGGTCGGTCACTTGGGTTCTGCGGAGGACGAGCGTTTCAAGATTCTTGAGCGGTAGCAGTTCGAGCAGTCCTGCATTAGTAATCTTTGTGTCGCTCAGATTGAGGTAGTTCAGTCGCTCAAATTGGCCAAGGTGGCCCAAGCCCTCGTCGGTGATTGGGTTGTCGGCTATATTTAGCTTGTAAAGACCTGCGAGGGGATGGAGTCCCTTGACCCCAGTGTCCGTTAATTTCGTGTTTTCTAATGTGACTACAAAGACCCCCGATGCTAAGCCTTGGCCTTGGCCGGAGCGTCCCCCCTGTTTGGACACGAACGCGAGCGCCTTGGCTTCACCATCGTCGGCGCGGACTCGGTTCGTTTGGCCGAGGACCGCACAAACGACGATTCCGCTCAGAGTGATTCGCAGCATGACTTTCCTCCGACGTTGTGAAGCGGGTCTTTCTCTGATGACGGCGGCCGATGAATTCGGGGCCGGTTTCGAATCGTGTTTGGTCTGCTCTCGGCACCGTTCAAACATGTTCTGAATCTTAGTCATTGGCCGAGGGGCCACCGAACGACCAAACTTAGGGGCGGCGGCCTGAACGAAGGACCGATAAATCGGAGTGAGGGTCACCGTCCCCTGGAGCACTTAGATCACCGCTACCGCCCTCATCGCTTAGGGGGACCGCCTCCAAGAACTTGAGCCAGTATAGTCGGTCCTTCCCTTATCTTCATCGCTTCTTCAAGTAGCTGATTAAGCAGTTCGGCAACGCGCGCCTGAGTTCGTTGACACCCGCGTCCGTAACCTCCCTACCCAGTTTGAGGGTAGTAAGGCTTTTGAGTGCGGCCAAGTCTTTCAACTCCTCGTCCGTCACATTTGACGCGGTCAAATCGAGTGTGGTGAGGTTTTTGAGTGCGCCCAACTCCTTGAGTCCCGCGCCCGTCACGTTCGTGGCACTTAAGTCGAGGGTGCTGAGATTTTTGAGTGCGGCCACGTTTTTGAGTCCCGCGTCCGTCACTTCCAACAGAGACAGATTGAGGGTGGTGAGGCTTTTGAGTGCGGCCAGTTCCTTGAGCCCCACATCCGTCACTTTCGTCAGAGCCAGATTGAGGGTGGTGAGGCTTTTGAGTGCGGCCAGTTCCTTGAGCCCCGCATCCGTCCAACGACGATTGTAACTGATATCGAGTGTGGTGAGATTCTTCAGAGCGGCCAGTTCCTTCAGCCCGGCGTCCCCCACCTTCGTGTTAAAAATGTCCAGTGTGGTGAGATTCTTGAGTGCAGCCAGTTCCTTCAAGCCCACATCGGTCACGTTCGTGGATCGCAGATGGAGTGCGGTGAGGTTGCTGAGTGCGGCCAGTTCTTTCAACGCAGCATCCGTGATCTCTTTACCCTGAAGAACCACCGTGACGATTGGTTTGCCAGGTGCTTCGTCGTGGGCGACGGTCCCGCCGAGTTTCTTCACGAACGCGACCGCCGCGTCCTCGGCGTCGTCGGCCCGCGCCGACGGAAGCAGACACATCCCCAACAACGCCAACGCCATGATTCGGAACATCGCCAATCCCGGTTGCGGATGCGTGGATCGGAACTCTCATCGTGCTACCCCGCGGCGAACGCCACGATAACGTTAGTCCGCGCTTCGGGACCCTGACTTCCACACGCGAAGCCCTCCGGTCGCCGAACTGTAAACCGACGAAACTCTTTGCGACTATCTCGACTGTTCGTGCTGTCGATTCCGGAACATTTTCCGAAGTATTCAGTCCCGGTTTGTCGAGCGGGAACGCATGTGGCTCCCACTGTCCAAGTATGTTCCACCTTTCACGCTTGTCAACAAAATTATGCCTGAAATACCTCGAATGTGCAAATCCCGATACAGCTGAAGTTGCTGGACCGGTTGCGGGCCGTGGCGCGGCTATTGCATGCAGTATTCGCGTTTGAAAATGATTTCAGCTTTTTGCAATGGTTCCACGGAGGGGTGGGTGGTAATGCGCTGGAATCGATTTGCCTCGCCAAATGGCAAATCGCTCGGTCCCTTCACTCCCATTCCGCGCGCACCCGGAGGGTTTCGTTCGCGCTGAACTCGAGGGGGATTTCCCCCGCGCGGGGTTCGAGTACCGACCCGGCGTTGCCTTCGTTGTCGAAGACCGTCGCGTCCGCCGGATCGCGGGCGAATTGGATGGCGGCGGCCCCGGCGAACCCGGCCGTCTCGGTCAGCCGCATCGACACCGCCCGGCCCTTGCCTTCGCTCGGCGGCACCGGCCGCAGCGAGGTCATCAGCAGGCTCGGCAAATCGACGTGTCCCAACCAACCCGAGGCGCCCCCCGGCGGCGGGCCTTTCTCGGTGAGCACCACCGGCGTCGGCGCGACCCACCCGGCGGCGGTTTGCATCGGCAGTTCTCGGTCGAGTGCGAGCAGCAAATCGAATGTGCGACCGCTCTCGCCTTCGGGGATCAGCACCACGTCGGCCATCCGCTTGCTCTGTTTTTGGATGAACGGCAATCCGCCCGTGAAGATGAAACTCCGTTCACCGCCGATGCGCAACTCGAGGTAGTCCGGCGAACAGGGCCGCGTGTAGGTCGACGGGAAGTTCTGGCCGTTGACGCCCCGGTAGACCGCCGCGCGCTCGTCGCGCCAGGCGAACCGCGCCCCGTAGTACGAGTGCCACGGGTAACCCGTCGGGGCGTGCACCGGGTCGATTTCGATCCGCAATTCCAGCGCCGGTCGGCCGACCCAGGCCCTCAAGCGTTGGCGGAAGGTGGCCAGCACGACATCGTGTTCGTCGAGGATGTCCCCTTCGCAGGTCACTTCGCCCAGCGCCGTCCCCGCGTGGGTGACGGCGATGTGCCGGGCCCGCGTCTTGCTGCCGGGGTTGAAGACCAACTGCATGCCGAGGCGGTTGATGCGCGTGCGCCCGTCGCGCACGGCTCGCAACGCGCCCGTCTGCGGGTCGAAGTCGGCTTCGAGGAACTCGTTCCGCACCGCCGTCCCTTCGGCCAGTTTGATGCGCGCCTTCGGCGCCGGGGTTCCGGCGGAGGCTTTGCGGGGCACCCAGGCGAAGCCGAGGCTCGGCACCTCGACGACGAGCTTCGCCGTCGAACCGCGGAACTCCGCGGCCTTCACCGGATCGACGACCGGGATCGGCCCCGGGAAATTCTCGAGTTCCAACGCGACGCGCCGGGTGAAGTTGCACGGGTTCAACA
>JANXTU010000209.1 GCA_025352235.1 Fimbriiglobus sp. | reverse complement strand
CGAGAGCGCCGTCCCAACTGTTCGTATCGCCGCCGACGATGGGCACGCCGAATTCACCGGCGACTTCTTCGAGCCCCAAATACAACTCCCGGACTTCCTCGCCGGACATCCCCGTTTGCGGGATGACCAACCCGACGACGGTCGCCGTCGCCCGACCGCCCATCGCCGCGATGTCGCTGAGGTTCACCGCCATCGCCTTGCGGCCGATCTCGCGGGGCGAGGCTCGGTCACGGGTGAAATCGGTTCCTTCCGTCAAAATGTCCGTCGTAATGAGAACTCGTCCCCGGGCCGGTTCGAGAACCGCGCAGTCGTCGCCGGGGCCGACCAGCACGGTCGGGAATCGGGGCGTTTTCGTCCGCAGCCAGCGGATGAAGTCGAATTCGGGAGACATGGCACGCTCGATTTTAACGTCGGCAAGAATTCAGCCGATTATACCAATTATCCCACGCCAGTTTGAGGCTGGGCGTGATTTTTTGCCAGATGGAGTTGTGCAGTATGAGTGATTCGAGGCAGTTTTGACAACAAACTGCACACGATTGGGCTAGATGGGCAAGAGCCAGTCCTGCCCAAGCCCCCACCAACCACTCAACTGCGTAACTCCTAACTCAGACATATTGTCAGCGTAACACTTTCGAGGTTGTACTTGCCGACAAGAGCCCGATTGCCTGCGGTCGTGCCAAATTCGATATTCTTTTGCACGGTATCGAACTGGAGCTGACTGGGCTTGCCGTCAAATGTGATAGCAATTGCCAAAGCCATGTTCAGCGATAGCGCCGCAACTCCTGGATTATTCTTGGCCGGTTTTGCGAACGAGGTCGTCAAAACACAGTTGTCATCGATATCAAAAAATACACATCCTTCCACCCAGGCCGTCTTCCCGCCGTTGTAGCACGTCTGCTTGACACTCCACTTCCCTACTAACGGATCGCGCTTCAACTCCTTCGGAACGGGAGCGGCGACTGCCGAAGCACAGACGACCGCGAGTATCAGTAGCGTGCGCATGGTTGCAATCCTTTACATGACCAACCGGAGGGGGCGGGGACCGTCCGTGTTTGGAAACGTCACTCCGCGCGAATTTCACGGAGGGCTTACGCCCACCGCTCGGGTCAAACCATCAAGCTCCGCTGCCATTCGATCTGCTTCGCCAACCCGGCTTCCAAAGTCGTCGATGGTTTCCAACCGAGGTGCCGCCAAAGTTTCGTCACGTCGGCGCCGGTGGCGAGTTGATCGCCTTTGCGCGGCGGGCGGCGTTCGATCTTCGCCGGTTTCCCCGCGAGGCGTTCGATAATGCGGATGACGTCGATGATGGTCGTGATCTCGCCGCCGCCGAGGTTGAAGGTTTCGCCCGGCATCGCCTTAAGCCCGGTCTGGATCACCGCGTCGACGCAGTCGTCGATGTAGGTGTTCCCGCGGACTTGCAAGCCGTCGCCGGTGAGTTGGATCGGCGTGCCTTCGAGGATCCACTTGATGAAGAGGTGGTAACCCATCTCGGGGCGCTGGCGCGGGCCGTAGACGCTGAAGAATCGAAGCACCGTCGTCGGCACGTCGAATTCATCGAGGTAGACGCGGGCCAGTTGCTCGCCGGCCAGCTTCGTGATGCCGTAGGGCGAACTCGGCTTCGTCGGCAGGCTTTCGTCGCCGCTGGCGTACTTGCCGTAGACGCTCGACGTGCTGGCGTAGACGAACTTTTTGAGGGACTTCAGCCCTTTCAGCGACTCGAGTAGCCGGTGCGTCGCGGTCAGGTTGCAGCGGGCGTAACTGTCGAAGTCGACCCAACTCCGGGTCAACCCCGGCATCGCCGCGAGGTGGAAGAGGTATTCGGCGCCGTCGACGATTTCCGCGAGGTTCCCGTTCGCCAAGTCGCGCTCGTGAAACTGGAAGTTCGGGTGATCGCGGAACCCGGCAAGGTTCGATTCCTTCACGGCGCGCGGGTAGTAATCGGTGAAACAATCGACGCCGACGACGGCGTGGCCGTCGTTCAGCAACCGCTCGGCCAGATGGGAGCCGATGAATCCCGCGCACCCCGTTACCACGCACTTCATGCCGCATCCTGCTGTCGGAATCTGTTGGAAGTCACACCCTAGCACGCGGCCCGGACCGGCCGCAACGCGAAGTGGGCCGGTCCGCTTCGCCCTCAATCGCCCCGCAACTTCAAGCCCATGAGGGTGAGCTTCTCTTTGACTTCGTTGAGCGACGTGATACCGAAGTTTTTGGCTTCGAGCAGTTCGTCGGTCGTGCGCTGGCAGAGTTCGCCGAGGGTGGCGATGTTCAGCCGGTTCATGCACTTGCGAGCCCGGACCGACAGATTCAATTCTGAAACCGGCTTGCCGAGCATCGCCTGCTCTTCGGGCGAGAGGTTCGATTGCGGGCGATAGCGGAGTTCGTACTGCTGCCCTTGGTCGAGCGATTGCCCGATGCGGAGCGACTTCGCGTTCAAGATGATTTTGATTTCGTCGAGGGACGTCTCGCCGAAGTTCTTGCTCGCCAACAGTTGCGGCTCGCTCACGCGGGTGAGGTCGCCGAGCGTGCGGATGTTCATCCGCTTGAGGCAGTTCCGGCTGCGCACCGACAGTTCAAAATCGGTGATCGGCGTTTCCATCACTTGCTTGAACTGGACGCTGACCTGCTCTTCGTCCGGGCTGTAGTACATCGTCATCGCGGCTTCGGCGTCTTTGCAGAAGAGCTTGGCGCGCTCGTCGAGCGGGTCGGCCTTGGCCAACCGGCGGAAGCACTCGGCGGCTTTGTCGAAGCGCTCGTTGTCCTCGTACAGGACCCCGAGGTTGTAGAGCACGCCCTTGCCGATGGGCGGGTGCTTCAAGCAGTTTTCGTAGTGGGTGATGGCGACGTCGTCGTTGCCGGCGAGGTCGTTGAGGAAGCCCAAACGGAAGAGCGTGGCCGAGTGCGAGGGGTCGAGTTCGACGGCGCGCTCGTACGACTTCACCGCGAGCAGGGTATCGCCCTCGGCTTCGGCGACGCTGCCGAACTGGTAGTGGTACTCCGGGTTGTGTGCGGCCATATCTTTGACTTTGGCGAGGATCTGCTTCGCCTGGGCGGTTTCGCCCTGCGCCCGCAATACGCCGGCGCGCTGGAACTGCACCGATTGCGCGGCGTAGCCGGTCTTCTCGGCTTTGTCGAAGGCCTTGAGGGCTTCGTCGAACTCCCCGCGATGGACGTGCGTCCGGCCCAAGAAAAACGAGGCCAGCGGCCCTTCGGATTGCTTGAGATGTTCGACGGCCAAGTTCATATGGCCGAGGTAGTGGTGGACGACGCCGAGCTTGAGGTGGAGTTTCTTCTGCTGCGGCGGCGGAGCCGCAGCGAGCCGCTTGGTGAGCGTGTCGTTGATGTCTTTGAGCGCGCGGATTTGGTTTGCCCCTTGGCTCAGCCCTTCGCGCAGCTTCGACACCATACTGCCTTCAAATTCTTCGCGTTCGACCAGCAACGCCCGCAGATCGACCAATTGTTCGGTCACGGCTTCGTCCCCAAGAATGTCGGTCTCGGGGTGCGGGAAGAAATCCCGAACGCCCGAACCGGCCCTTGCCGCGTGTCGGTGGAGCACGCGAAGGCCGGCTGGAAAATGGCGGCACCGAATCGATCAATATAGGAGAAACGGGACCCTTCCGACAAGGGCAGGTGGCCGGTGGGTATGACAACAATTCTTGGAGCCACGGGGGAATGACTTGTGAATCCAAGCCAGGGGAGGCACCTGAAATCGGACGTAACTCCTTGCCGCGGTAGGTCGTTCCGAAAGTCGGACATCATTCCACGATAGGGTGGGTGGGTTCACGCTGGAATGACGACTCCAAGAATCGTTGGCACACCCGTGGCCGGTTATCCCGGCTTCCGGGCGAAGAGCGAGGTCGTCGCCGCGAGTTCAAATCGACTCGCCTCGGCCAAATCCTTCACGAAGGGCCGGTCGATCAGTGCCAGCGGATCGCCGATCAAATCGGAGACCTGCATCGCCAAGAACTCGCGCCGGGCCGCGTCGGGCAAGCCCTCGGCCCAGCGGCGCAGCACCCACGTCAGCATGAAGATCGGCATGCCGCCGGTATTCACCTCCTGTTTTTCGATCCGGATCGAATCGGCGAAGAGGTTGGCCAACCCTTGGGCCGTCATGTTGTAGTAGTGGTGCGGGTAAGCGTGGAACGGCTGCAAGAACGGCACGACGCAGTACAGCCGGCCTCCCGGTTTCAACACCCGCACCAGTTCCCGGGCGCAGGCGAACGGATCGCGCACGTGTTCGAGGACGTTGAAACTGAAGACCGCATCGAACACGCCGTCGCGGAACGGCAGGCGTTCGCCGACACCGCGGACGTCGGTTGTGGCGTAGTCGCAGATTTCGAAATTGACGACGTTGTCGAAGTAGGTGTTCCGCAAGCCCGCGCCGCAATCGAGGAGCAACCCGTCCGGACACTCGGCGATCATGGCCTGGGCGTCGCCGTCGTAATCGTGCGCGCTGACGTTGTCGGTATCCGCAATGTTGAACTGCGTCCGCAGCTCGGGCGTCAAGAAATCGTAGAAGTGCATCCCGACCTCGGGGATGTCACCCACCAGCAACGGCCGGATGCGCTCGAGCTTGCGACGCTTGCGCTCGGCGAAGGCCGGGTCGGCCGAAGCGGGCGGGCGCGGGGCCGGCGGCGCGGGCCTCGGCCGAAATCGCCGGAGGAGTTTCTTGAACTGCGCTTTCATCCCGCTCCCTCGACCCGCATCACCGGCATTGTTTCGATGAACTTCAAATCCCCTTGCAAACAGGGGCGTTTGTATTGCTCCGCGGAGCCGCCGCTGGTCGCCAACCGGCCGCGATCCCACGCCGCCCAAGTGCCCGCCGGCAAGATCGCCGCGCGGATCGGGCCCAAACGGCCGCTCTGACGCTTCGCCGCGTATTCGATGTTCACCTCCGCGAGCGCCGCATCGAGGGCTCGCAAGCGCCCCGCATCCGGCGCATCGATATCTTCGAGCAGAATCGCATAGTGCGGTTGCGTCTCGTTCCACACCGGCGCCACGGTGTACGCGCTCAGGGCCCAGCCGAGCTTCGCCATCGCCTGGGTGACGTGGTGTTCCGACAGTTTTTCGCCGGTCATATTGGCGAAGCGGTTCCCCTTGCCGAGGAACTCGACCATCGGCGTGCGACCGACGAAGCCGGTGACCCGCACGAGGTCGGAAATGTGATACCGGTACAACCCCGCCTGCGTTGTCGGAATGAGGAAGTACGACCCGCCGAGCTGCAATTCGTGGGCGCCGAGCACGACCGGGTTCGCCGAGTCGATCTCGCTTTCCGGGATGAACTCGTAGAAGTGCGAGGCGATGTCGAGCACGCCCGATGCCGTGCCGTTGGCCAGTGGCAGGGTGAAACGCCCTTCGCTGGCGAGCAAGCCGAGGTCGCGGATCGGCGCGTCGCCGAAGAACGGCGGCACCTGCTTCAAGTACGGCCCCATGCTGCCGCCGGTCCAAGTGCCGATGAGGATCGTGCCGGGGTCCCACGCATCCAGCGGTCGGAGCCGCCCCGTCTTCTCGGCGATGGCCGCGAGCGCCCGCGCCGCATCGGGCCGGGCTCTGAGTCTTCGTTTCAGTGACAATCGGATGTCGGCGGGGATGTCGAGCTTCGGGTCGAGCGTCCCATCGTGCAGATCGCGCAGCAGCGATTCCTTGTGGAGGTCGAGCGTCCGCCCAAGTGTTACGAGGGTGCTCGGGTTCGCCGCGAGGAACAGCGCCACCGGCGTGCCGAGGCTCAGCCGCAGCGCGAGGTAGTACTTCGCCAGCGGGTCGACGAGCTTCCCGCAGATCGGCGGGATCGCGTACTGCCGGCGGGCGATGCGGCGCTGGACCGACGCGGTGAACCCGGACAAATTCCCGCACGCGATGCCCGCCTCGGTGCGGAACTCGTCCGGGTCGCCGACCATCTGCACGATGGGCCGCAAGCCGAGCAACCGGCTGCGGTGGTCGCGGTAGGCCCGGATGCCCCAGTAAGTCCAGGTCCGGCGGTAGTCACGCAGGTAGCGCGCCGTGATCGGGATGAACTTCCGCGCCGCGGTCGTGCCGCTGGTCAGGGCGAACAGCAGCACTTGGTCGTCGGCGATCAATGCATTCGTCTCGCCGCGCTTCACCCGCTCGATGTACGGGGCCAGTCGTTCGTACGGCGCCACCGGCACTTGCCGGCGGTAGTCGTCGAGATTGCGGATCGCGGAGAAACCGTGGTCGCGCCCGAACGCGGTGGTCGACTGCCGGAAGAGCAGGCGATTCAACAACTCGGTCTGCACCCGCGCCGGGTCGTCGCAGCTTTTCAGGAAGCGCTGCAACTTCCGCTGGATGGGGACGGCCGCCAACCGCGCCGCGCGGATCATCAGGTAACGCAGGAGTGGCATGGGAACGATTGTACCGACGGGACGCGGGGCTGTCGGCGAAACGAGCACGGGGTCCGGATGGTGACCATGGCGCCACACCCGGTTCACACCGTCACGGTGAGATTCCGGAATAACTTCTGGACGTGCTTCGCCAGCAGGTCGAACTCCAAATTGACCCGGTCGCCGATGGCCTTGCTCCCCAAGGTCGTGTGGGCGAGGGTGTGGGGGATGAGCATGACACTCAATTGGCCCGGTTCGACTTTCGATAGTGTCAGGCTGACGCCATCAATGGCGATGGAACCTTTCAGCACGAGCAGTTCGTCGAACTTCTCCGGGTAACCGAACCGCACCGTCTCCCATTCCCCGGAGGTGGTGCGGTCGAGGATCGTGCCGGTGCAATCGACGTGGCCCGTCACGAAGTGACCGCCGATGGGATCGCCGACGCGCAAGGCCCGTTCCAGATTCACCTCGGCCCCGGCGACGATTACGCCGAGGACGGTGGCCTGGACGGTCTCCGGGCCGACTTGGAAGTCGAAGGTTTCCGCATCGAACGCCACGACGGTGAGACAAACGCCGTTGACCGCGACGCTCTCGCCGAGAACGAGGTGCGGGGCGATGGTGGCTTCGCGCACCCTGAGCCGGCGCCCGCCGGTGCCGTCGTCGATTGCGCTGGCGACGGTGCCTTTGGCTTGGATCAATCCGGTGAACATGGGACGTGCCGTTCTTCGTAGGGCGGAACTAGGTAAGTTTATCGACTTTCCCAGGCTCGGGCTTTGCGGATTCTGCATGCGGCCCCAACCGGGACACGGAGTGCGCGGGATCGTTTGCTCTACCGCCGTCGGCACAGGAGCTTACACAAGAATGATAGGGGCCGTCACTCGTCGCGGTAGGTCTTCTTCGCGCGGTCGAGCGCGAGCCGGGCTCATTGAGAATTCCGCAACCACGACCGGCCACTACAATCGTTCCCATGCCACTCCTGCGTTACCTGATGATCCGCGCGGCGCGGTTGGCGGCCGTCCCCGTTCAGCGGAAGTTGCAG
>JANXTU010000088.1 GCA_025352235.1 Fimbriiglobus sp. | reverse complement strand
GAAGTCGCGATGTACTTGGCCAACAAGAAGCGCAAAGAGATCGCGGCCCTCGAAGTTTCGGCGGGCATGGAAGTGCAAATCGACGGCAAGTTCGGCGGCTCCCCGGAACTGCTCGAGTTCAAAGCCATCGATCAAAACGGCGTCGAACTCCGCCTCGCGGGCGGCCCCCAGCCGAAGGCGATCCGGACCGGTCCACCACCTCGGTTGGCCGAAGGCAACGGCGGCGGTCGCCGGCATCAGGAGTAAGGCTTGTTGAAGGAACCCGCGGCTTACCCGAGAGTGTGGGTCGCGGGGTACAATTCAAGATGCGATGGTGGATCCGATCCGAGAAATGCTTGGAGGTGCTTTCATGGACACGGTCATGATTCGTTCACGCAGTGGGGCCGATAGCAAACTCTGTCTTGAAGTGACCGTGGGGCAACCCGATACCGAGTTCGACGTGGAAGTCGTCGCGCGACCGAACCAATCGACCGGTAGCGAATGGCCGGAGGGATACTTTGATTTGTTCGGCTCCATCACGGACGAGACGTTTGAACGCCCACCGCAAGGGACCATGCCGCGCGCCGTGGAGTTGGAATGATTTATCTGCTCGATTCCAACGTCTGGATTACGGTGCTCCGCCGTCCGACATCGGCATTGGCCAAACGATTCCATGCCGCAAGACCGGCGGATATTCGGACCTGCTCCATCGTTGTCGCGGAATTGCGGCACGGCTGTCTGCGCAGTGCCAAACCCGTTGCGAATCGCGCCGCCGTCGATTCGCTGTTCTCGCCGATTCGTAGCCTTGCCTTCGACGATGACGCCGCTGAACATTTCGTTCAGATTCGACATCACTTGGAGCAGGCCGGATGCGTGATCGGGCCGTACGACATGCAAATCGCAGCCATTGCGCGGGCCAAGGGCCATACGCTGGTGACCCACAACAATTCGGAGTTCAGCCGCGTGCCGGGGCTTTTGATGGAGGACTGACAAACGCCGTGAAATCCATCCTCGCCGCCCCTCGCGCAGTCGGGGATTGCGATTTGCGTAGGGCGGGTGCAGTCTTCGGAAGCCGCCGCGAACGACGAGAGTAGCTACGGAAAAATCCCGCCGAGTGAAATCCTGGACCTCGGCTTGCCGCCGGGCGGCGCCGGCCAGCCCGGCTCACCATACCCGGCGATCTCGACGGCGTGACGATCAACTCCGCCGGCACCGGCGTCACCGGCATCCACGAAAGCATCAGCCCGCAGACCTACGCGGTGCTCATTACGGCCCAAGGCGGCTCGTTGACCGCGGCCGAAACCAGCCCCAATACCGATTGAACCGCACCCGCCGGAGAGCCCCGATGTTCACAGAATCCGGCCGCTCACGCTGGCCGGCTCGCCTTCCGTTACAGTCGCATCCCCGGTGGCCGACGATGAGTCGAACGCTTGCGTCCGAAGACGCCGGGAGTTAGTATCTATCGAGTTCCTCCCGCGCGCCCATCTCCACCACGGTACGCTCGCCATGCGGCTGCTCGGCATCCCGATCCTTCTCTTGCTCCCCGTAGCGGCGTTCGCCGCCGATCCGGTCGATTTCAAAAAGGACATCCGTCCTATCCTGCAGGAGCGCTGTTTCGCTTGCCACGGGGCGCTCGCGCAGAAGTCGAAGCTGCGCGTCGACAGCGCCGCAAACCTGCTCAAGGCGGAAGCGGTGGTCCCAGGCAAGTCGGCCGCCAGCGCACTCATCGCCCGCGTTTCCTCCGCGGACGACGCGACCCGGATGCCCCCGGAAGGCCATCCCCTCAAGCCCGGGCAGATCGCCAAGTTAAAGGAGTGGATCGAGCAGGGGGCAAAAGCATCCGCCGATGATTCTCCCGAACCCGACCCGCGCGAGCATTGGTCCTTCCGCCCCCTTCAGCGACCGGTCGTGCCAAAGGGGGGCGGCAATCCCATCGACGCATTTGCGGCGGCCGAATGGGCCAAGCTCGGACTCAAACCGGTTGCACCGGCCGACAAACGCGTGTTACTCCGACGCGTCTTCATCGACCTCATCGGCTTGCCGCCCACCCCGGAGCAGACCGCGGCCTTCTTGAAGGATACCGCGCCGAACGCTTACGAGACGGTCGTGGACGGGCTCCTCGCCTCTCCGCAATACGGCGAGCGCTGGGGCCGACATTTCCTCGATATCTGGCGCTATTCCGATTGGTGGGGGCTCGGGGCCGAACTCCGCAACAGCCAGAGGCATATTTGGCGCTGGCGCGACTGGGTCATCGACAGCTTTAACGCCGACCTCGGTTACGACGAGATGATCCGTCAAATGCTCGCGGCCGACGAACTCTACCCGACCGATCCGCACAAGCTCCGGGCGACGGGCTACCTCGCCCGGCCGTACTTCCTGTTCAACCGCACGACGTGGCTCGACGAAGTCGTGGAGCACTCCGGCAAAGGCTTCCTCGGGCTGACTTTCAACTGCGCGAAGTGCCACGATCACAAGTACGACCCGATCAAGCAGTCGGATTATTACGGATTTCGCGCCTTGTTCGAGCCGTACCAACTGCGCACGGATCTCGTCTCCGGCGAACCGGACGCCGCGAAGGATGGCCTAGTCCGCGCGTTCGACGGCAACCCCGACGCGAAGACCCCCTTCCACATCCGCGGGGACGAGCGCAACCCGGAAAAGGATCGCGTCGTTCGACCCGTCTTGCCGCAGTTCCTATTGCCGGAAGGATTGAAGATCGCCCCGGTGAAGTTGCCGGCGCTGGCTTACCGCCCCGGGACCCGGCCCGAGATCGCCCAGGACCAGCGCAAAGTCGCTGAGGCGAAGCTGGCCGCGACCCGGGTCGCCCTCGCGAAATCAATGACCGACCCGGCGGACGCCAAACCCTCGGTTCTCAATCCGGAAATGCTGGAAGCCAACTTGCGCGCGGCCCAGGGTTCGGTCACAATGGCGGAAGAGGAGGTCGGCTCCGTCGCCGCGCGGATCGCCGCCGACGCCAGCGGCACAAAAGAGGACGCGCGGAAAGCGGCGAAGTCGGAAAAACACCTTGCACACCTCGCGGCGATGCACGCCGTGGCACGGGCCGAAGTCGAGTTTCTAAAAGCCGCTTCCGCCGCCAAGGCCGCGGCCGAGCAGAAGAAGCAAGCCGCAGTGGCAGCGCTGACCGCCGCGAAGAAGGCGGCCGAGGAGCCGGGGAACACCTATACGCCGATCCCTGGAGCTTTGAAAACGGCCGAGTCGAACCTCGACACCGGCCTGAAGTTCGGGCCGTTCCCGGACACGAGCACCGGCCGGCGTTCGGCGCTCGCGAACTGGATCGCCGACGCGAAGAACCCGCTGACGGCCCGCGTCGCGGTGAATCACCTCTGGCTGCGGCACTTCGGCAAACCGCTCGTCGCCAACGTGTTCGAGTTCGGACGACGCGGGACCGGGCCGAGCCATCCCGAACTGCTCGACTGGCTCGCCGTGGAACTGATGGAGCACAAGTGGAGCTTCAAGCATCTGCACAAGCTAATCGTGACCTCGGAGCTCTATCGGCTCTCGTCATCGTCCGCGAATGGGGAGGCGAGCGCGAAGATCGATGGCGAGAACAAGTATCTGTGGCGGATGAACCCGACCCGCATGGAGGCGCAGGTGATCCGCGACAGCCTGATGCACCTCGCAGGCGATCTCGACCTCGCGCGGGGCGGCCCGCCGGTCCCGATCGCGGGGCAGGAAGCGTCCCGTCGGCGGGCGATCTATTTCTTCCACTCGCACAACGAACACGACAAGTTGCTCGATCTGTTCGACAACGCCAACGTGCTCGACTGCTACCGCCGCACCGAGAGCATTGTACCGCAGCAGGCGCTCGCCCTCTGGAACAGCAAACTCGCGATGGGGATGGCCGCGAAAATCAACGATGCGATTCATGCGCGCATCGGAAGTGGAGATGACACCGCGTTCGTGGCCGCGGCGTTCGAGACGGTGCTGGGGACGATCCCGACGAAAGAGGAATCGGCGGCGTGCTTGGAAGCGCTGAGCGAATTGCGCTCGGCTCTGAAGGATCTGAAGGATCTGAAAGAGCCCGAGAGGACCAAACGCGCCCGCTTGCAGGTGGTGCAGGCGCTCGTCAACCACAACGACTTCGTCACGGTCCGATGAGCAGAAGATGGCCACGAAAAGGCACAAGAAAGCACAAAAATGGGAATTGAGAAAGAGAGGGCGATCATGCCGTGGCAGAGCGTGAATGAGTTGTGCGATATTGTCCGTGAAACGAGCTTCGCGATCCACTGCTATTTGAAGCATGGGCATCTGGAAAAGGTCTACGAGAATGCACTGCTACATCGACTGACGAAACAGGGTTTGCGGGTCGTTCCGCAGCACCCACTGCAAGTGTTCGACGAAGACGGTACCGTGATCGGGAACTACTACGCGGATCTATTCATCGAGAACAGCTTGGTCGTGGAGTTGAAGGCTGCGCGGGCCATCGACAACGAGCACGTCGCGCAAATCCTCGGCTACCTGCGCTCATCCCGCATCGAAACGGGCTTGCTGATCAACTTCGGCGCTCCGAAGTTCTCGATCAAGAAATATTTGATGACCGATATCAACGCTTTCTGACGATGCTTGCTTTTTCCTTATTGTGTCTCTTCTCGCCTTTTTGTGGCCATACTCCGTCGAGCTTTCACTATGCAGCGACGCGAATTCCTCGGTTTCTCGGGCCTCGCCCTAACGGCGATGCTCCACCGCGACGGCTACGGTGCCGACTCGAAGTGGACGCCGCCGGATGGTAAGCCGCACCATGCGCCCAAGGCCAAGTCGGTCATCTGGCTCTTCATGAACGGGGGCGTATCGCACATGGAGACGTTCGACCCGAAACCGATGCTGACGAAGTACGCCGGGAAGAGCATCAGCGAGACGCCTTTCAAAGACGCGCAAAATCCCGAGAAGCTCAAACTGGCCCGCGTCACGGTCATCAACGACGCCAATGGCCAGCAGCGCAGCAAGCTCTACCCGCTGCAGGTCGGATTCAAGAAGTACGGCCAATCCGGGATCGAAGTGAGCGACTGGCTCCCGCAAACGGGCGATTGCATCGACGACATCGCAGTGCTCCGCTCGATCTACACCACCGACGACAACCACGGCGCGCAGACGCAGTTCCACACAGGCCGGCACATGCTCGACGGCGAGTATCCGACGCTGGGCGCTTGGGCGCACTACGGACTCGGCTCGCTCAACGAGAACCTGCCGCAATTCATCAGCATGGGCTTTCGAGAGTATTGGAACAACAAAGACGGCCATTACCTTGGGCCGGCGCACGACGCGGTGCCAATGCGCGTCGATCCCGCGAATGCCCTCGACTACGGCAAGCCCGAGTTCCCGGTCTCGCCCGCGGAGCAGAAGGCCGGCTTCGCGCTCTCCGACAAATTGAACAAACTCCGCGCCAAGCAATACCCCGGCGACGCCGCGCTCGATGCCCGCATCAAGAGCTACGAACTCGCTTTCCGGATGCAGAAGTCGCTTCCCGAGGCGCTCGACTTTACCAAAGAGACGGCCGAGACGACGAAACTCTACGGTCTCGACCGGCCCGAAACTAAGGCCTTCGGCCAGCAACTCCTCGCTTCGCGGCGATTGGTGGAACGCGGGGTCCGGTTCATCCAGATCCAGCACGGGGCGGGCGGCGCGGGGGTTTGGGACGCGCACGGTGGTCTCAAGGCGAACCACTCGAAGAACTGCCTCGCGGTCGATCAACCCATCGGCGGGTTGCTCAAAGACCTTAAGCGCACCGGTTTGTTGAAGGACACCATCGTCGTATTCTGCACCGAATTCGGCCGCACCCCCGGCACCCAGGGCAGCGACGGCCGCGACCACCACATCTACGGCTTCTCGGTCTGGATGGCCGGCGGCGGGCTGAAGGGGGGGATCGTACACGGGAAAACCGACGAGATCGGCTTCCACGCGGTCGAAGACCGACATTACGTCACCGACGTCCACGCGACGATCCTGCATCAACTCGGCTTGGATTCCCGTAAACTCGAAATCCCCGGCCGCAAGCGATTGGACATCGACCACGGCGCCCCGATCAAAGCCATCATCGGATAACACTATGACGCCCGCGCGATACACGATCGGCTTTCGACTACTCACCGCCGCGGTGTGCCTGCCGTTGATTGACGTCGCTCCGATGCGCGCGGCCGAGCCGCCCGGGGCGTTGGCCTACTTCGAAAAAGAAGTCCGACCCTTGTTGATCGAGCATTGCTCGAAGTGCCACGGGGCGAAGAAGCAAGAGGCGGGCTTGCGCGTCGATTCCCGGTCGGCCCTGCTCAAAGGCGGCGAAAGCGGCCCGGCCATTGTACCCGGGAAACCCAAAGAAGGGACACTCCTCCCGGCGGTGCGGCATGCGGGCAAGATTCAGATGCCACCGAGCGGTAAGCTCGAAGATCCGAAGATCGCCGTATTGGAAAAATGGATTGCGGACGGGGCCGCGTGGCCCGCCGAGGCGATCACCGCGACGACACGGACGGGGCCGATCACGGCCGCCGATCGGAAGCACTGGTCGTTCCTGGCGGTGGTGGAACCGTCGTTGCCGACCGTGCGCGACGCGGACTGGCCCCGGAATGGGATCGACAAGTTCGTGCTGGCCAAATTGGAAGCGAAAGGGTTGAAGCCGAACGCCGCGGCCGACAAGCGGACGCTGATCCGCCGCGTCACGTTCGACTTGATCGGTTTGCCGCCGACGCCCGAGGAGATCGCCGCGTTTCTCGGCGACCCCGCCCCCGATGCCTTCGGAAAAGTCGTCGAGCGATTGCTGGCGTCGAAACACTACGGTGAGCGCTGGGGCCGGCACTGGCTCGACGTGGCCCGGTACGCCGACACCGCCGGCGACGGCGCCGATTACCCCGTCCGCGAAGCGTACAAGTACCGCGATTGGGTGATCGATGCTTTCAACGAGGACATGCCCTACGATCGGTTCCTGATCGAGCAGATCGCAGGGGATATCGTGGCCGGCGAAGGCCCGCGGGATCGCTATCCCGGCCGCGTCACCGCGACCGGCTTCCTCGCGGTCGGCAAACGGTACGGCTACAGCCCGGGTCCGGACTTCCAGCACCTCGATTTCGCCGACGGCATCGACTCCCTGGGTCGGTCCCTCATGGGGCTGTCCCTGGGCTGCGCCCGCTGCCACGACCACAAATACGAACCGATCAGCGCCGCTGATTACTACGCCCTCTACGGCATCTTCCAGAGCACGAAGTGGGCGTTCCCGGGCGGGGAGGAACAGAAGCGCCCTTCGCAGTTCCCGCCGCTGATTCCGACCGGGGAAGCCCTGCGACTCGACAACTCGAAAACCGAGGGATTGGCGCGTTTGGATGGGATCATCGCCAAACGGAAGATCGATGCCGCGACGCTCGACGGGAAGTTCCGGGCGGGGGGCACCGATCTCGATTTCGAAGGACAACCGCTCGACAAGACACTCTCCGGCGTTTGGCTCGCGCAAGGCCCCGTCACCGTCCGAGCCGATGCACAAAGCCCGTATGCCCACGTCCACCCCGCCGGAAATCGGGGCGTACGACTCGGTTCCGGGGCCGCCGGCGACGGCATCCGCTACGTCTTCCCAAACAAGTTGAAGGCGGTGCCCGATCGCCAGATGCATTTCTCGATCGACTTCCGCGTCGTCGCCGGTGGGAAGACGACCGGATCGCACCGTTTCTACCTCGGCCGCGGGGTGATCGAATCGCAGGCCTTGGAATGCAGTATCACCGACACTGAATTCGCGATCCGCAACGGCGCGAAATGGGAAGTCGTCTGCAAACTCACGCCGGGTGAGTGGTATACGTTTGGCCTTCGAATCGACCCGGCGAAGAAGACCTATTCGGGCTGGGTCGGTAAGCCGGACGCCCCGAAGGCATTTGCCGACAAAGGCCTCGCTGCCGATTGGAACGGGGTCGTGGACACCTTCATTTGCGATGGGCACGGGCACTCCCCGGGCAAGCCGATCGAACTCGATCTCGACAACCTCGGCCTGCAAGAATCCGCATTCGCACCCCTCGGCACGAAAATACCCGCGGCCGGATCGGTGCTGATCGACCACAAAGAACGCTCGGTCAAATTGGACGGGGAGATCGCCGCGTTGACCAAAGATCGCGCCATCCTCGCCGCGACGGAGACGTACCCCGTCGCTTACGGCGTCTCCGAAGGAACCCCCATCGACGCTCGAATCCAGAAGCGCGGCGAGCCCGACAAACTCGGGGAAGAAGTCCCGCGCCGATTCTTGGAAATCCTCGGCGGCGCTCCGATCGCCAAAGGCGGCGGCAGCGGCCGTCGGGATCTGGCGAACTGGATCGCGAAGCCGTCGAATCCACTGACCGCACGCGTCTTCGTGAACCGCGTTTGGGGCTGGCACTTCGGCCGCGGTATCGTGCCGACCCCGAGCGATTTCGGCCTGCGCGGCGAGCCGCCCACGCACCCGGAACTGCTCGATTGGCTCGCCGCGCAGTTCGTCAAATCGAGCTGGTCGCCCAAGGCGCTGCACCGGCTCATCGTGAGTTCGAGGGCGTATCAACTGGCGGGTGACGACAGCACGGCGAATGCGAAGCTCGATGCCGACAACCGGCTGCTTTGGAAGTTTTCTCGGCGGTCCCTGGACGCCGAATCGATCCGCGATGGGATGATGGCGGTGAGCGGGCGCTTGGATCGCGCGAGGCCCGGCCCGCATCCGTTTCCGCCCGTGGGCACATGGGGCTTCACGATCCACACGCCGTTTTACGCCGACTACGACTCGGATCACCGCAGCGTCTACCTGATGCTGCAGCGCAATCGACCCCACGCGTTTCTGTCCCTGTTCGATTCGGCCGATCCGAACGCGAGTGCCGCAGAGCGATTCTCCACCGTGACCCCGAAGCAATCGCTCTACCTCATGAACTCGGCCTTCGTCCACCATCAGGCCAATGCGTTCGGCCAGCGACTGCTGGCCTTGCCGGGGGATGACGAAGCGCGCGTCCGCGTCGCATTCGAGTCGGCCCGGGGTCACCCGCCGACGGAAACGGAAGCGAAGGATTCCCTCGCATTTGTCCGGGCCTATGCGAAGAAGTCGGACGACAAAGCGGCATGGGCCGCGCTCGGCCGGGTTCTATTGACGAGCAACGCGTTCCTTTACGTGGATTGAACGGAGATCGACGTGAATCTGGACTTCGATCGGCGCGAATGGTTGCAGCGGGCTTCCGGCGGGTTCGGCGCGCTCGCCCTTGCAGGCCTGATGGCCGAGGCGGCCGATCCCCCACCGGGCGATCCCCTCGCCGCCCGCCCGGGGCACTTCCCCGCGAAGGCCGATCGCGTCATCTTCATTTACTCCACCGGCGGCGTCTCGCACGTCGACACCTTCGACGAAAAGCCCAAGCTGCTCGCCGATCACGGCAAAACCATCACCGCCAGTCGCTGGCTGAACAAAGCCGGCAAATTCGACCGCTATCTCATCCGCCCGAAGTGGGGCTATAAACCCTACGGCAAGAGCGGCCTGCGCGTCAGCGATCTCTTTCCGCACGTCGGTTCCGTGATCGACGATGTGTGCGTGTTGAACGCCATGCACTGCGAAAGCGATGGCCACGACAAGGCCACGCTGGCGGCGCACAACGGTTCGGCGCAGGCCATCCGACCGAGCGCCGGATCGTGGGTCAGCTACGGGTTGGGGACGGTGAATCGAAACTTGCCGTCGTTCATGGTGCTCGCCCCGGCACCGCCCTACGGCGGGGCGCAAACGTGGGGGAGCGACTTCCTCCCAGGTTGCCATCAAGGGACCCACGTCATCCCGGGCGCGGAGCCGCTGCCGAACTTGAAGCCGCGTGTCCCCGGCGACGATCTGCAGCCGATGGAGCTCGCGCTATTGCAGAAGTTGAATCGGACCCACCTCGAACCCCGCTCCGCCGACCGGGCCTTGGAAGCCCGCATCCGTTCCTTCGAGACGGCCTTCGGCATGCAGCGCGAAGCGCCGGAAGCGTTCGACCTCAGCAAAGAATCGGACGAGACCCTGAAGCTCTACGGCATCGATCGCAAGACCACGGTGGGGTTCGGCTGGCAGTGCCTCGTGGCCCGGCGCTTGGCCGAGAAGGGCGTGCGATTCTTGGAGTTGATCGACGTCGGTTCGAGTAACAATTGGGATTCGCACGGCGATATGGCCGACCACGGACGGCTGGCCAAAGCGATCGATCGGCCGATCGCGGGACTGCTGACCGATCTGAAGCGGCGCGGGATGCTCGCGCGGACCTTGGTCGTTTGGACGACCGAATTCGGCCGCACGCCGTTCAATCAAAAGGCCGATCATCCGGGGCGGGAACACCACAATCTCTGCTTCTCATCCTGGATGGCCGGCGGTGGCGTCAAAGGCGGCATCGTCCACGGGAAGTCGGACGAGTACGGCATCCTGCCGGTCGAAGGGAAGGTCTACACCCACGACTTCCACGCGACCATCTTGCACCTGCTCGGCCTCGACCACGAAAAATTGACCTTCCGCCACGCCGGCCGCGATTACCGCTTGACCGATGTCGGCGGGGAAGTGATCAAAGCAATTATCGCTTGATGGGCCTGCCAAGCCCGACTTCGATCACGCCAGAATCCCCTCGATGGGCCGGCCTTCCGGCGCGATCGAGACCGGACGGCCCCCGCGGTCCGGCACCGTCGCGTTGGGGTCGATCCCAAGACACTGGTAGATGGTGGCGCAAATATCGGTCGTGCTGACCGGCCGATCCTTCACGAACGCGGCCTGCGCGTCCGACGCGCCGTAGACCATTCCGCCGCGGATACCGGCGCCGGCGAACACCACTGAGTAGCAGTGGGTCCAGTGGTCCCGCCCGGCGTTCGCGTTGATTTTCGGGGTCCGCCCCATCTCGCTCATCACCACCACCAGCGTCTCGTCGAGCGCCCCGGAACTGTCCAAGTCTTCGAGCAGGGCGCTGAACGTCTGGTCGAAGTGAGGCAGCTTGTTAGTCTTGAGGATCTCGAAGTTGTTCGTGTGGGTGTCCCAGGCGTCGTAGTCGACTTGAACGCGATCCCAAAACAAGTCCCACGTCACATTCACGAATCGCACGCCCTCGTCGATCAGTTTGCGGGCGATGAGGGTGCTGTGCCCGAACAGCGTCCGGCCGTAGCGGTCGAGCCGACGGGGATCCTCCTTCGAAACGTCGAACGCCGCCCGCATCCGGGACGACGTGAGTAAGTCGAACGCGCGCCGCTGGATGCGATCGTAGCCCCCAAGGGACGAGTTGCTATCGGGCGACCGTTTCCGATCGTCGAATTGTTGGAGCAGCGTGCGACGGGAGTTCAACCGGTCGAGGGTGAGGTCGGCGCCGAACTCGGTACTCGGCAGCAAGGGCACCCCGCGGACGACGACCGGTTTACCGGGCGTGGGCTTCGTACCCGGGTCACCGTGGGGCCGGCACTCGGTGGTGAGGGGGTTGAACCGCTGCCCGAGAAACCCGGCGTAAGGCCCGGCCCGGCGGAACACCTGCCCCCATCCGAGCCAGCATGGCATGTACACGTAGTCCGGGAGGCCTTCGCCGTCTCCCCGCAGATATTCGCACACCGCCCCCATGCTCGGCGGGTCCGAGTCGCGCGGATGCTGATCGGGCATCGGTTGCTCGAACCCGGTGTAGCTCGGTAGGCAGTTGTGGCACCCGGCCTTGTGGTTCACCGATCGCACCACCGCCGCTTTGTGCATCCATTTGGACGTTCGCGGCAGGTGTTCGCAGATCCGCACCCCCGGCGCGGACGTGTCGATCGGCTTGAACTCGCCCCGGATTTCCGTCGGCGCGTCGGGTTTGAGATCCCACATGTCCTGCGTCGCCGCCCCGCCGAGCAGGTAGAGGAGAATGACGTTCTTCGCCTTGCCCGGTCGCAGGGTCGCGGGTTTGCGCGCTTCGGCCGCGAGCAAGTTGGGCAGTGTGAATCCGCCGCCGAGCAGGGTCAGCGCACCGGCCGAGAGGGATTCCCGGCGGGTGACGCCGTCGCAGCATTGCCGGTGAGTACCGAGGAGAGTGAGCACTGGACAAGCCCCGCCGGAAGTTGGGGAGGGAGCAGAGAAATAGACTCTAATCGAAATTCGGCGTTCGAGCAATCATCGATGTGCCGAAGTCGATTCGCGAACCGTCGGGAGCGGAAGGTAACTTCAGCATTCATCCGAAAGGGTTGGAGTCGGCCCTACATCAACTCGCAAATCGGGAAGCTCATCCGGGCTTTCCAGTGGGCGGTTGCCGAGGAACTGGCACCGGCTCCGAACCACGTGACGTGAAGCGGGCCGTCGAAGTTCTTGTTCCCGCCGAGAAGCCGATCCTTCCACGACGCCGAAGTGAGGGCGTTATCGAACACGCCATTGCCCACGGCCCCGGCCAAGTTGTCGAGCAAGACCGCGTGTTCCCCTTCCTCGGCCAGCGACGTAATCTTCTTGCGGAGTTCTTCCCTGTCGTTGGTGTAGGCCATCGTCGAAAACCTTCGCCCGAACAGGATGATCGCAATCACGTCGGCCAGGGCCGTAGTAGCCCTCGGCGAAGCGTAGGTAGGGCCAAGACTTCGACGACGGTCGGGCCGTCGGGGGAATCCTGCGGCTTTTCCGCCGAACTCGAGAGATCGAGTTGCAGACGGGCGAAGGCTTGCAGTGACTCGGGAGAATTGAACGCCCCGGGGAGTAATCGCACACGGTGCCCGGTGGAATCGTTCCAGATTGCTCTGGCTCGACCACAGGCATGCTTAGGCAGCAGCGCGGAATAATACTCCCGATCACTCGGGTTGAATGGTGAGGCTCCACTTGGGCAGGGTCGCGGACCGTTTCAGCCGTCGGGCGATGGGTTCGAAATCCGCTTTCGCGATGCGGACGGGTATGACAACAATTCTTGGAGCCACGGGGGAATGACTTGTGAATCCAAGCCAGGGGAGGCACCTGGAATCGGACGTAACTCCTTGCCGCGCT
>JANXTU010000064.1 GCA_025352235.1 Fimbriiglobus sp. | reverse complement strand
TCGGCACCGATGCCATCTCCGCGTCCCAGACCATACGTTTGTTGAGAAATGAGCCGACGGTTCGAAGGAATGTCGCCGGGGAGCTGGAATGGTACGATATGGTGTGGATAGTGAGATCGTCTTCGTTGGTCTTGTGGTTGTAACCCTTGACCACCCGCTCCTCGTCGGCATACACGTCCACCTCGTTTTTCTCGCGCCAGCTTCTCGGCTTCAATTCGAACTTTCCACTGACGACGTAAACTTCGTGCTCTTCTTCTTTCAGGGTCAGCACCGGTGC
Organism: Fimbriiglobus sp.; assembly: GCA_025352235.1. Taxonomy (GTDB): domain Bacteria; phylum Planctomycetota; class Planctomycetia; order Gemmatales; family Gemmataceae; genus JALHQU01. The sequence goes on along the minus strand of JANXTU010000064.1, from coordinate 3,121 downwards.
GGCTGTGTGAATGTCCAATTCGCATAGACCGATCGCTTTTTGCAAATCCGGCAGCAATTTCGCCAAGGGAGCGTCTTTGCGAACGACCAAGTCGCCCTCCATGAAGACAGCCTGTTCCAATGCTCGCTTGTCGTAATCGACTTCCGGCCCTGCGAGACCCGTGCAGCAGGAGATGACGCTGGAGAGGTTCAACCGCTTTTTTCTCACTTGCACATCGGGATTCTTGTTCGGGCGTTCGTCGGCCGCACGCGTCGAGAGCATGGTGCGGAAGGTCACCGACTTGCCATTGTCTTCGAGGAAGAGTGCTCCCATCGTGATCCAGATTCGTGTGCCATTGTCCTCGGGCTTCCAGCCTTTCTTGCCGAAATGATCGAAAAGGAACTCTTTCCGCTCCGGGATGTAGGGCTTCTGCACCACCTTCGCGTATTCCCCGTCGTCCAAGCTGTAAGTCTTTCGGAAGTTGGCCATCCACACCGGCTGCTTCTCCACCGGGACCGGCGCTTTCAGGCGGGTTCCGACCTTCGACTGTTGAACGGGGCCAGGATCGGCCCCGAGGATCCCGCCGAGAGCCGTCATCAACACGCCGGCGGCGAGCAGAATCGGCCATTTCGCGATGGTGGTCATGGTCATTTCACTCCAAGTGGTCCGGACGAGTAACGCGACGCTCCCTGGAGAATTCCCGGTGGTCACCGATTCGATCGTGGTTGCCAAAACGGAAGCCGGAGCCGATGCCGCCGCGCCGAGTGCGGCGAAAGCCAGCGCGGGCGCCGTGATCCCTCGGGCCTGTAGCGCGGCGGCCAATTTTTTACGCCCCCGATGGAGCCGGGTCGAAAGCGTCCCCTCGTTCCACCCGAGACGCGCGGAGGCATCGGCCCGACTCGACCCGTCGAGGTCGCACAGGATCACCGCGAGCCGGTAGTTCTCTGGCAGTCGATCGAGTTCCTCACCGACGGCTCGCCAGAAGTCGGCATCGGGAACTTCGGTCAGGCCGGTTACCGCCGGGATTTTCTCGCGTTCTTTCCGCCTGCGGGTGATCGCCATCGCACGCGCCTTATGTGAAACCCGAAACGCCACGCGGTACAGCCAGCCGCCAACGGTGACGCGATCCGCGAGTGTGCGTCCCCGGCGGACGAGGATGAGGAATGTGGCTTGGAAGGCATCCTCGGCATCGGCCGGGTTGGAGCAGAACCGCCGGCAGACGCCCCAGACCGTGCGCTGATGCCGGCGGACAATTTCCGCAAACGCGGCTTCATCGCGGTAAGCAAAGTAGTCGGACAGCAGTCGGTGGTCGGGGCGGCAATCCGTCGGACCGGCAGCGGTTCGCAGAAATCCGGCGAGCATCGCGGGTAGCATGGCCATGGGGAACCTCGGACCGGGCTTCTACGCCCACCACAATACTGCCGGCCACCGCAGCGCGCGTTCACTCAAAAATAAAAAATCCGGCCGATGTCGGCCGGTTCCACGTTTGAGGTAGCAAATTCCAAGGGATCGTCACACCAAGCCCTTGATCGGCTCGGCGCCTTCGACGCCGACCAGTTTTTGATCCAACCCGCTGTAGAAGTAGGTCAACCCATTCGGGTCGAGGCCCATCTGGTTCAGCACGGTCGCGTGGAGTTGCTTCACGTGGAACTTGTCGCCGTCCGGGGCGGAGCCGAGTTCGTCGGACTTGCCAACGGTGGTGCCGCCCTTGATGCCGCCGCCGGCGAGCCACATCGTGAAGGTGCTGCTGTTGTGATCCCGGCCGCTGCCGGTGCCGTACTCGGCCGTCGGTTGCCGGCCGAACTCGCCGCCCCAGACGACGATGGTACTGTCGAGCAACCCCGAGCGCTTCAGGTCTTTCAACAACCCCGCGACGGGCAGGTCGGTATTCCCGGCGTGGTAGTTGTGGTTCTTTTCGAGGTCGCCGTGGGCATCCCAGTTGGCGTCGTTGTGGTTGCCGCCGCTGTAGATCTGGATGAAGCGAGTGCCCCGTTCGACGAGCCGGCGGGCGAGCAGACACTTCCGTCCGAAGTCGGCCGTCTTCGCTTTCGTCGGCCCTTCGATGCCGTAGAGTTCGAGAGTCTCTTTCGTTTCCTTGGTGAAGTCGACAGCCTCGGGGGCGTGCGACTGCATCTTGTACGCGAGTTCGTAGCTGGCGATGCGGGCCGCGAGTTCGCTGTTGTCGGCCCGTGTGCTCAGGTGTGCTTCATTCTTCTCTTTCAATCGGTCGAGGAGCGTGCGCTGCTGTTCGCGGGTCACGCCGGGTGGCGGGGCGAGGTCGAAGATCGGTGTCTCGGTGGCGCGGAGCGTGACGCCTTGATACGCGGCGGGCATGTAGCCGCTGCTCCAGTTTTTCGGGCCGGAGATGGGGCCGCCGGTTTTGTCGAGCATGACGACGAAGCCGGGGAGGTTTTCGTTCTCGGAACCGAGGCCGTAGGTGACCCACGAGCCGAGGCAGGGGCTACCGCTGATGAGCCGGCCCGAGTTCATCATGAGCATGGCGCTGCCGTGGATCGGCGACTCGGCGTACATGCTGTGGACGAAGGCCATGTCGTCGGCGCAGGTGGCGAGATTGGGGAAGAGGTCGCTGATCCACTTCCCGGACTTGCCGTACTGCTTGAACTTCCAGCGCGGCTCGACGATGCGGCCCTCGTTCTTTTTTCCACCGCGGCCGAAGGTTTTCACGGCGATGGTTTTGCCGTCCATGCCGACCATCTTCGGCTTGTAGTCGAAGGTGTCGATGTGGCTGGGGCCGCCGTACATGAACAGGAAGATCACGCTCTTCGCCTTGGCGGGGTGCATCGGCGGCTTGGCCGCCATCGGGTTCTTGCCGGCGGCGAGTTCGGCGGCCTGCGCCATCGGCGCAAAGCCGTCGCGGCCGAGCAGACCCGTCAGCGCGAGGCCGGTGAAGGCGCCGCCGGTTTGCCAGAAGAACTCGCGCCGAGTCCGGCCGCAGAATTGGGAGGGGATATTCATGGGCTCAGTTCCAGACTTCGAGTTGGAGGGACGGAACAATATCGAAATCGCGGCGGTTGCGGGTGACCAGGGTGGCGTCATGGGCGAGTGCGATGGAGGCGATGCGGAGGTCCCGGGTGCCGACGCGGAGCTTCTGGGATTTCAGGCGGAGGTAGTGCTCGTGGGC
>JANXTU010000021.1 GCA_025352235.1 Fimbriiglobus sp. | reverse complement strand
GCTGTACCCGGCCTCGGTGGACCATCCCGCCCTCGGTTGGTTCCGCGAAGCCCGCGCGAAGTGGTTGCGGTAATCACGTCAATCCCTGGGCAAGCCGAACAGCCGTCCGTGCGGGGCCTTCTCATGGCAACCCATGCAATTTGCCAATCGTCCGATGCCGGTGATCGTCTTACCATCCGGGGCCGTCGTCCCGTAGACCCAGCCGACATCGGAGCGGGGGTCTTTCGCATCGATTTGGAACATGACGAACAGCGGGCCCTGAGCGCCCGTTTTCAGCCGTTGACCATGAGGGCCTTCGATCGATTGATAGTGCGGGTCTTTTTCCGTGGCCGTTTCCGCCACCCACGATTCTTTGACGATCACTTGACCGGGCGCGTCCAGCGTTTTTCCCGCGATATACGAACGCGTCTCCGCGTCCAGTTTCGCGGCGTACATTAGATAGAGTTTCTTGCCGTGCGTGTTGGAGTCGGCGCTGTTGCTGAGATGATACTCGGGAAAACTGGGTACCGCTCGACTACCACCAATTCCACTGGCCGGCGCGCACAGCATCGGAGCGACGCGCATCCTGCCGTCCACCAATTCATATCTTTTGTAGTCCGCGGCGATCCCGAGTAGACGCCGGCGCAAGTCGGCGTCCGAATCAACCGGCGATTCTGGCTCGACGGCGTTCGGCGCAGTCGTGGCCGTTGTACAACCGACAGTGGCGAACAGGGCGGACGCGAAAAGAGCGTAGTGCATCGAAGTCCTTTCGATTGAGAAGTATCGCGATATTTAGAATACGAGGTTCGCCCCGATGCCGACCGACTCCCCGGCGTTTGCCCGGTACACTCTCATCCTCGCTGCCGTGCTCTGGAGCGCGGGGAGCTTCTTCACCCGCGTCCTCACCGCGCCGACGGCGTTCCATTTCGACGAACCGCCGCTCACACCGATCCAAATCGCTTTTTGGCGCGCCCTGTTTGCCGGGATCTTTTTGATTCCGCTCGTCCGGCGGAGCCGGTTCCGCTTCCGCCCGTCGATGCTCGGCATGGTCGTCTGCTTCGGCGTGATGAGTGGGCTGTACCTCTCGGCCCTCGGCTACGGAAACGCCGCGAACGCGATCCTGCTCCAGAACACGGCCCCGGTCTGGGTCTTCCTCATCGGCGTTTACGTCTTGGGTCATCGCGCCGAACGCGGGGCGGGGGAGGCGACCGCGCTCGCGATGGTCGGGGCGCTCGTCATCGTCCTCGGCAACTGGCCTTGGAACCGCCCTCCGGACGAACAAGCCCGCGATGTCCCCGTGCTGCTGATGGGCGCCGGCAGCGGGTTGACCTACGCCGGGGTGGTGCTGTTCTTGGGCCACTTGAAGGGCGAATGCTCGGCGGGCCTGATGGTCTTGAACCTCCTCGGCAGCGCCGCCGGCATCGCGACCGTCGTATGGATCCGCTTCGGCTGGGACGCCTTCGAGCTTTGGTTCCTCGCGCCGAGCCCGCGGCAACTGCTCGTCCTCGCAGTCTTCGGCGTCTTTCAGATGGCGCTGCCGTACTGGCTCTTCTCCAGGAGCTTGCGCAGCGTCACGCCCCAAGAGGCCGGGATCATCACGCTGCTGGAGCCGGTGTTGAACCCGATCTGGGCGTATCTGGTCGCCCCGGAGCGGGAAACGCCCACGATCTGGACGATCGCGGGAGGCGGAATTTTGCTCGGGGCCTTGGTGTGGAAATACGTGCCGCGGCGCGGCGTCAATACACCGGATTCGTCGCGACAATCCCGTTGCCGTCTTTGATGCGTAGCACCGTGATGTACTCGCCTTTCTCGGTCTTGGCGAATTGGATGATCCCGCTCACGACGACCCACTGATGTTCCTTGGCGTCGGCCGGGAAGGCCTTCTTGAACGAATCGGCGAGGCTCGGCCGGGCCACTTTGATGCGGGCTTTCAACGCGACGGCGTCCGGGCCGCAACAGTTCATTTTCATGTAGAAAAGGCTAAATTCGTCGGGGCTCCCCGCGATGTGCCGGAGTTGACCGATGATCTTCGCCGGCGTCCCTTCGAGCGCCCGGCGCTTATCCTCATCGGCCGAGGCGATGTTCAAACTGCTGAAGTCGTAGGTCGCTTCGCCGCCGCGCTCGGCGACGTCTTTGAGTTCGCCGAGCGCTCCGTCCTTACCGAGCTTGGCTTCGAGATAACCTTTGCTCAGCCCTTTGTTGGGCAGGCCCATCATGAAGAGCACGAGCGGGAACGCGAGCACGACGATCCGCCAGTAGATATTGCCGTGTTCGTGATCCTCGGCGCTGTGGTCGGCTTCGGCGGCGGCGGGGTTCGGGTGATCGCACGCTTCGCCCGGCGCGTGGTCGTGGCCCGCGTGATCGTGGGAATGATCGTGGGCGTGCTCGCCGCCGACCGAACGCCAGAGGCTAAATCCGCGGAGCGCGGTGATCACCAAGAGGGTGATCCCGCCGAGGAGAACCGAGAACCGGAATTTCTCGACGAGGATGTGCTTCAACATGTCGAAGTGGTACATGAGCACCGCGACGACGCCGAAGGCCCCGCAGATGAACACCGTCAAGAGTTGTTCGAGGTAGTAGTCGCCCATCCCGTGATCGTGGGAATGGTCGTGGCCGGCGCCTTGCGGGGCGGCGGGGTCGATGACGTGATCCATCGCAAAATCCTCCGGTGCGAGGCGGTGTTATTTGGCGGACGCCGAGTTTTTGTTCGCCGAGAAGGTCGGCCGCGGGTCATACAGTTGATGGACGATCACGCTGTAGACGAACACTTGGATGACGACGCAAGTCACAATCGCGGCGATCAATTTCCAACGGAAGACCCGCGTGTACATGAGCAGCAGTTTGAGGTCGAGCATCGGCCCGAGAACGAGGAAGGCGATCTTCGCGGAGACGCTGGCCTCGGAGAAACTCGCCGCCAAGAACGCGTCGGCTTCGCTGCACAGGCAGAGCAAGACTGCCAGCAACATCATGGCGGGGATTGCCAGCAGCGGTTGGGACGTCGACATATTCTCGAAGGCGGTGACCCATTCGGCGTTGGTCCGCATGAGCGCAGCCAGTGCCGAGCCGAGGATCAGAAAGACCATGATGTCCATGAAGTCGTGCAGGGCCACGGCCGTGATGTTGTTCAACCGCTGGGCGAACGTCTTCTTCGGCGCGGGCTCCGGGTCCGGTTCGACCATGTTCAACGACAACTTCGGCTTGGCCCGGGCAGGGGGCATGGCGGAGTCGGTCAGCAATCGCGTCTTACTGCGCTTCTCCAAGAAGTGGATGGCGAACCCCGTCAGGCAGGCGACGAGGTAGCCGAGACCGGCCCGAAGAAGCACCATCGGTGGCCCGAGCGAATCGCCATTGGGCCCGACTTGGAACGTTTCGAACGCGTACCACGTGCTCATCAGCACAACGACATTGACGATCGGCCCCGCGAGCATGTAGGCGACGCAACACGACAGTGGCAAACCCTTCCGCAACAATCGCCGCATCACGACGACGATGCCGCACTCGCACATCGGGAAAATCAGACCGAGCGCCCCGCCGATGAGCACGGCCGGGATGAAGTGCTTGGGCAAAAACTTGGTGATGGCGTTTTGCGGCAGCAGTTCTTCGAGGATGCCGGCGATGAGCGCGCCGAGCAAGATGAACGGCAGGGCTTCCCAAATCACAGCGGAGAAGTTGAACACGAAATTCTGGATGACTTCGGCGTCCACAGTGGCCTTTCCGAAATGGTCGCGGGGTTGCTGTTCATACTACGGCCGGCGGGAAGCCCCGGTTCAATGGGCGTGCGGATATTGTCCGTCGCCGTGGTCGGCGGTGCAAGCCGCGCGGCCGGCCGCGGCCCCGAAAAACTTCTGACGGACGGCTTTCAACCCGAGGCTGACGGCGAACCAGCCGACGACGACGAGGACGATGGCCCCGGCCGGGCCGACGGGTAGAGCCTCAGAACCATTGAGCGAGATCCCCATTTTCGTGCTGAGGTTGTAGCCGATGAGACCGGCGAGGACGCTGCCCAACACGGTGAACCAGAACATCCGCCGGAGATTCCGCGAGACGTTCGCCGCCGCCGCCGCCGGGACGACGAGCAGGGCGTTGATGAGCAAGATGCCGACGGCCCGGATCGACAAGTTCACGACCATCGCCAGCAGCACGATGAACAGGTAATTGTTCAACCGCACGGCCAGCCCGCGCGACCGGGCGAGGCTCGGGTTGAACCCGCCGAAGACGAAACTGTTGTAGCGGCCGCCGACGAGTAGGGCGGTCGTTAGAGTGAGGAACGCCAAGATCAGCAAATCCATTTCGGTGATGCTCGTGAGGTCGCCGAAAAGGTAACCCTCGAGGTCGAACGTCACGATTTTTCGCAGCGGCCGAATGAGCAAAGCGGCGAGGCCCAAAGCGAAGGCGAAAAAGACGCCGATGACGGTGTCGTTCGCCAAGTTGGTTTTCTCGCGGACGAAGGCGATGAGGATGCCGGAAATGGCCCCGACGGCGCACATGGCCAACGGGATGATCCAGAAGTACGGCTCGACCTCTTTTCCCGAGGTCGCCCCGGTGGCGAGGATGATGCCGAGCAGCGCGAGCGATACCCCGGCGAACGCCGTGTGAGCCATGGCGTCGCTGAAAAAGGCCATGCGGTGGCCGATGACGAGCGATCCGACGATGCCGCACGTCAGGCTGACGAGCAACACCGCGAGCACGGCGCGGACTTCGAGCGGATAGACCCGGCTCCCCGGGGAACTGAGCGCGGCTGCGATCGATTCGACGGCGGTCTTCAACCCGTCTTCCATCAGTGCGCCATCCGTTCTGCTGCCGCATGCAGTAGCGCCAAGGCCGCCGTGGCTTCGGCGACCGTCGTCACCAACGGCGGGGAAATCCGCACGACTTTCTTGGCGAGCGGCCCGAGCAAGTGGACGCCGTCGCTCGTGCCCCCGGCGCCGAGGTACGACTCGAGAATAAACCGGTTGGCGAATTCCGGGTTGTAGAATTCTATGCCCCAGACCATGCCCCCGCATTCGCCGCGGAGGTGAGCGACGCAGGGGAATCGTTTCAATTCGATCAAGCCCGCTTCGAGCGCCGCGGATGTTTCCCGTGCCGGCCCCAAGATGTCGCGCGTTTCAAACTCGTCGAGTGTGGCGAGCACGGCGGCGCACTGAAGCGGGTTGGCGCTCCACGTGTCCGAGCCTTCGCCATATTCGAGCGCGTCGAAAATGTCGCGTCGGCCTACGATCGCCGCGACGGGAACGCCGTTGCCAAGACCTTTGCCGAGGACGACGAGATCGGGCTCGAGGCCGTAGGTTTCGAAGGCAAACAGATCGCCGGTGCGGCCGAAGTTCGATTGCACTTCATCGAGGATGAAGATGATGTCGTGCTCGCGGCAGAAACGCTGGAGCAGTTGTAAATATGCCTTGGGCGGGTGGTACGATCCCCCGCCGCCGAGATACGGTTCGGTGATCAGCGTGCCGATCTTACGCCCGAATTGATGGACGATCGCGTTCAATTCCGCTTCGTAAGGGGCCGTGTCGAACGGATCGTCGCGCTGGTTCAGATCCCGGCACTCGGCCATCGGAAACGAAATGAACTTCACGCGCGGGTCGCGCTCGGCGTCGGTCTCCGAGCCGGTGATCGCGTTCGACAGGCCTTTTTTTCCGTGGAAGCCAAAGCGCGTGGCGAGGATCATCGGCCGGGTGCGATCCTTCGCCATCGCCGCCCAGAGCGCTTTCTGAATCGCCTCCGATCCGGACGCGGCCCACAGCACTTGTTCCATCCGCCCACCGGTCGGCCGCGTGCGCAAAAAGTAAGCGAGTCGCTCGCTCGCGGTCACTTCCAACGGGGTCAACGCGTTGTAAGCGGAGAAGGCGACGCCGGAAAAATACCCCTCCGGCGCCGGTGACACCGGTTTGTCACCGGACCATCCCATGTACCTTCGGAATCGCTCCATCCACCGAATCGGGTTGTGCCCGAGATTCGCGACGAGGACGCCGGAGGTGAAATCGAACAGTCGCTTGCCTTCGGGCGTCCAGTGGTAAATCCCTGCGCTGCGGGCGAGCACGGCCTGCGTCGGCGTGAACGTGCGCAGCGAGCGCGGCTCGGACCGCCCCGCGTCGAGGCGGATTCGGTTCGACAGCGGTTCGCCGGGATGTTGAATCGCGGAATCCATGGGAACAATCTTAGCCGGCGTGGGCGGGACGTCAAACGGGCGGGGCATACAAGACCGTCCGCACGGCTTCGCCGGGTCGGTGCAGCACCAAGCCGCCCGCGGCGGAGTTCACCGTCACCGAACACCCCGGTCGCCCGACCGCGTGCTCCGCCAAAATTGCTTCCAACGCTTGCACGATGCCGACGCAATTCCGGTCGGCCGCGAGGTCGTTGTAGGTTAGGGCTCGCATCTGCGACAGTCTTTCAGGGCGTTCCGACGCGGGCCCGCCGAATTCGACGAACGCGACTTCTTCAAAGAATCGCCCGATGGTTTCGATGCCGTAGCCGCGCTGGCTCCGTTCGCCCCACGGCTCCATGAACGAGCCGTTGTAGTGGTGGTTCGGCGTGTTCTTCAACTCGTTTGGCGTCCGGCCTTCGATGCAAACTTCCACGCCGCGTTTGCGTTGATGGGCGATCCAAACGCCGTTGTCGAAGCGGAATTGCACTTCTTGATCGACGTAGCCGGGGAAGTTATCGGGCGTCACCCAACTCGTGTGGATATCGAACGTCGCCTCGCGGCCGTCGGGATAGGCGTACGTGACCTGCAATTGAACCGAGTCCCAAGTGTTGCCCGCGGCGGTACCGACGATCCCGCGCTGGCCCGTCGCTGCGATCCGAGCCAACCGCATTTCGGAGCCGAAGGTGAAATCGATCAACTTCAAATAATGCACGGCGACATACGTGCCCGGGTTGCGGCCCGCGATCCACTCGGCGAATTGCCCGCCGGCGATCGACTTCGGCTCCAATAGCGAGCAGTAGCCGTTGTTGACGTGGCGCAACGCGCCGTCGACGACGTGGGTTCGCAGCTTCTTATGGTCGGGGTCGAGCAACTTGTGGTAAACGACCTTCGCGAGGACGCCATTCGCCCGAGCGACTTCGACCAAACGGTCGAGTTCGCCCAGCGACAACACGGACGGTTTTTCGATCAGCGTGTGTTTGCCCGCGTAGAGCGCCGTTAAAGCCGCGTCGAAGTGGCGGTCGTCGGGGGTGGCCACGCAGACAGCATCGACATCGGTCGCGGCGAGTTCGGCCGCGGCGCCGGCGCCGGTGAAACTGGCGTACGCCCGCTGGCCGGGCGGGGCGGTCGTCCGGTAGCGTTCGGCCCGGTCGCCAGTGCGCGTCGCGACGGCGGCCAACTCGACCGCGACGGGCCCGGCGACGCGGCTGTACAGGCCCTCGTTCGCGGCGTGCTCAAAGAACGGCCGGTAGGTTTCGTCGAAGATCATCCCGAGGCCGACCATGCCGGCGCGGAGAGTTCGGGGGCGGTCGTCGTGTCCCATGCTGCGACTATACCCGACGTCCCGGCGGATGGAACCCGCCATCGCGGCCGATTTCAAACCTTGGCTAGAAAGCCTGCATTCCTAAGCGAAATCAGGCCATGAAAGTAAACATAATTGACATTATCGGACGTTGGGCGGCGGGGTCGAAATCGGCCGGACCGGGTTTCCGATGCCGGCCGGCGGTTCACGCCACGACGGGTTTGATGACTTTACCGAGCACGTCGGTCAGGCGGTACCGCCGGCCGTTGTGCATGTGGGTGAGCTTCTCGTGATCGAAGCCCAAGAGGTGCAACAGCGTCGCGTGGAAGTCGTGGGTATCGGCCTTGTCCACCGCGGCCTTATAGCCGAATTCGTCGGTCGCGCCGTAGCTGACTCCACCCTTGACGCCGCCGCCCGCGATCCAAGCCGTGTTGGCGTGCGGGTTGTGGTCCCGGCCCGGCTTCGGCCCCGGCTGACTGATCGGCAATCGGCCGAATTCGCCGGCCCAGATCACGAGCGTCGAATCGAGTAGCCCTTTCGCTTTCAAATCGGTGAGCAACGCCGCGACCGGCCGATCCGTCTCGCCGGCGAAGCCCTCGTGGTTCCCTTTGAGATCGACGTGCCCGTCCCACGAGAGTTGGTTGTCCATCCCGCCGCTGTAAATCTGGACGAAGCGAACGCCGCGTTCGACCATACGCCGGGCCGTGAGGCACTGCTTAGCGAATGGGTCGCACTCCTTCCGGCCGACGCCGTACAACTCTTGCGTCTCTTTGGTTTCTTTGGAGATATCCATCGCTTCCGGTGCGGCGGTCTGCATCCGGTAGGCGAGCTCGAAGCTCTTGATGCGGGCTTCCAGATCGCGATCCGCCGCGGTCGGTTCGATCTTCATCCGGTTCAATTTGGACATCAATTCCAGCGACGCTTCTTGATCTTGGTCGGTCACGTCGCTCGGCCGCTTCAGATTGTCGATGGCGTCGCCCGTCGGCTTGAGCCACGTCCCTTGGTACGCCCCCGGTAGGAAGCCGTTGGTCCAGTTGAGGGAATGCCCCTTCGGCAGCCCCCGCCCTTTCGGGTCGGACATGACGACGAAACCGGGGAGGTTTTCGTTCTCTGAACCGAGGCCGTAAGTCACCCACGAGCCGACCGACGGTAGGCCCATCCGCGGCACGCCGGTGTTCATCATGAACAGGGCCGGGCTGTGGTTGTTCGACTCGGTGTGCAGCGAGTGGATGAAGGCCATCTCGTCGACATGCTTCGCCAAGTTCGGGAAGATCGCCGACACCCATTTTCCGCATTGGCCGTGCTGTTTCCAATCGAACGGCGACTTCATCAACGGCCCGATGGAGTTCGTAAAAAAGCCGGTGTTCTTGTCCAAGTTCGGCAGCGGCTTGCCATCTTGCTTGATGAGTTCGGGTTTGTAATCCCACGTGTCGACTTGGCTGGGCCCGCCGTTGACGAAGATCCAAATGACCGCCTTGGCTTTGGCTTTGAAGTGCGGCGGCTTCGGCGCCAACGGGTTGAGCGACGCCTTCGGTTCCGCGCGGGCGAGAATGTCGGCCAAAGCCAACGAACCGATACCGGCGCCACAGCGGGCGAGCAGATCCCGACGGGAGATGGTCATGACGGAACTCTCTTGGTGGAACCGGCGTTTCGCCGGTTCGTGAATCAATACCGGCAGGACGTCGGTTCTACCGATCCGGTTTCAATCGACGTAAATAAATTCGTTCAAACTGAACAGCACCAGCGCGTACTCCTGGAAAGCCTTGTCGAGTTTGCCGCGCATCGTCAAAAACTCGACGCCCGCGTCTAGCTCGTCTTTCATCGGCGGCCGGCCGAAGACGGCGCGGTAGGCCGCGTCCACCGCCGCGGACAATCCTTTGTCAGCGGCCGGTTTCAGTTTCAGTGCCAAGGCGTTGGCGGCGGCGCGAACGTGCGGGTTGTTGAGGAACAAGAGCGCCTGTGGGGAGACGGTCGTCGTCGTGCGGGCGCCGGCGCTCGTAAGGGTGTCGGGCCAGTCGAAGACTTGCAGGCTCGGGATCAACTGGCTGCGCTGGATACGGAAGTAGAGGCTCCGTCGTTTCATCCCTTCGTTGGCGAGGCCGGGGCCGTACATCGTGGAATCGAGGATACCTCCCACGAACAGCCAGTTGTCGCGGATGGCCTCGGCTTCGAGCCGACGCTTCGGCCGTTGACCCCAAAGCTTGTTGTCCGGGTCGAGTTTCACGCCTTCAGCCGACGGCGTTCCGCACTGCTGATAGGTGTGGCTCATCACCATCAATTTGTGGAGTCGCTTCAGTTTCCAACCGTTGGCCACGAGGTCGTTGGCCAGCCAGTCGAGCAGCTCCGGGTGCGTCGGCGGTTCGCTCTGGTAGCCGAAATCGTTGAGGGTTGACACGAGCCCCCGGCCGAAGTGGTGGTGCCAAAGGCGGTTGACCATCGCCCGCGCCGCCAAACCCCCTGCCCCGTCGGTCGTGTCGGTGATCCAATTCGCCAACCCCGTGCGGCGGAGTGAAGTCGTCACTTTCTCCGGCTTCGGCGCGATCCAGTTCGCCTCCGGTTTCCGCGACAGCACTTGGAGGAAGCCGAGACTCACCTCGCCGTCTTTTTGGTCGGCGTCGCCGCGCTTGAGCAAATGCGTGACCGGGTAGAAATCGGGGATCGACCCGTCGGCCGTGTGGTGCCGCATCGGCTTCTGACCTTCGGTCGTCGCCTGGATGATCGTCTTCGTCGACTTCGGCCGGATCTTCTCCAACTCGGCGATCTTCGCCTGTTGCTCCTTGTATCCGGCGTCGGCCGGTTTCAGCTTCTTCAACTCGTCTCGCAGCGGTTTCATTTTGGCGTCGAATGCCACCGTCGCCGCTTTCTGTTCCGGGGTGCCCAGATCGACTTCGATTTCGGCGCGGACGGTCGTGGTGAACGCCGAGAGCAACCGGTAGTAATCCTTGGTCGGGATCGGATCGAACTTGTGATCGTGGCAGCGGGCGCAACCCACCGTGAGGGAAAGCATGGCGTGCCCGGTCGTGGCGAGCATGTCGTCCATGGCGTCGTAGCGCACGCGCTCCGCTTCGCGATTCGTAATCTGCGTCGGGAAGACGCCGGCACCGAGAAACCCGGTCGCGGCAAGGGCCTCGACGTTTCCGGGCGCGAGTTCGTCCCCGGCGATTTGCCACTTCACGAATTGGTCGTAGGGCATATCCGAATTCAACGCTTTGATGACAAAGTCGCGGTAGTGGTAGGCGTTCGGCCGGAAGTAGTCGTGCTCGAAGCCGTGGCTCTCGGCGTAGCGGGCGGGGTCGAGCCAATGTCGGCCGTAGCGTTCGCCGTAAGCGGGGGTGGCGAGCAGGCGGTCGACGACGTTCTCGAAGGCATTCGCGCCGGTGTCGACGACGAATCTTTCGACATCGTCCGCCGTCGGCGGCAGGCCGGTGATGTCGAAGGTCACGCGGCGAAGGAGGGTCCGTTTATCCGCGTCGGCGGTCGGGGTGATCTTCGCTGCTTCCAGCTTCGCCAAGATGAATCGGTCGATCGGGTTGCGGGCCCAATCCGCGGACTTCACCACCGGAGGGTCGATTTTCTGCAGCGGTCGGTAGGCCCAATATTGTTTGTCCTTGTCCGTCACAATCATCGGCTTTTTGGTCGTCGAAACGGAATCGGTCAACGGTTTATCGTAAGCGGCGCCCAGTTCGATCCACTTGTTCAGAGCCGCGATGGCCTCTTTGCTCACTTGGCCTTTCGGCGGCATGTGCAGTTCGTCGGTCCGCGTCACGAAGTCGATCAACCGGCCTTCCTTGGGCTTGCCGGGGATCACGGTGTCGCCCCGATCGCCCCCTTTCAACAGCAGTTCGCGGGAGGCGAGGTTCAACCCCGATTTCGTCTTGGCCCCGCCGTGGCAGTCCAAACAATTCTTGACCAGGACTTCGCGGACGGTCTCTTTGAACAGCGTTTGGCTCGCTGCCATTTTGGTTGCGTGGTCCGGCGGCACCGGCGTCTGGGCGACTGCGACCGATAAAAAAAATGTGTAGAGCGCGGCCGAGAGCAAGTGGCGGTTCATAGGCGTGCAGGGAGAATGCGGGTGGGCTAAATCATCAGAAACCATCATAGATGATTGTAGGCTCAGTGGGAACCGCTTTTGCATGTCGCGCTCCGCGTGACGGAATCAACAACCCATCCCCTCTTGGTTGGAAGGTAGCGTCACACGGCGCGGGGGTTACGTGACCCTGGCCAATACCCACTTCCCGAGTTTCAAACTCGGTATCTCGACCCCGAGATGGACGAGGTAGGCGACACCGATAGACGTTGCCATCGTCAGGCCGATGGCGGGATACGGCGGGCAACCGGCGTCGGTCAACACGCTCAGCAGGACATCCCCGGCGAACCCGTGGACGACGTACAGCGGGTAACTGATTTCCGCAAGCCAGTTCAATACCCGCGAATACGGGATGCAATTTTGGTATCGATAGGCCAAAGCGAAGCCCGCCAGAGCCAGCCCACAGTTCGCAAAGAAATAGCGGACTGGCAGACCGAAGTGCTTCTGCACCTGGAAGAAGTTGACGCTCGCCGCCGTTGCCAGAATCGAGCCGACGAGACACGCTTTCCCGAACGACCAATGCCGGTGCTGTAAGTTGTAGATGCACGTGCCCAAGAACATGAACGGCAGAAAGGGCGCCGCGACGACCAGTACCGACAAGGGCAGCAATGCGGGCGGCGTGAAATCGGCCGTGCAACAGACCAGGGTCAGCAGTGCCATCGGGAGCAGGATCGCCGTGCCCGAACGCAGGCTCGACACCGTGCCGATGGCCGCGCAGATCAGGTAGAACTTCAATTCCACTTCGAGCGTCCAGACAATGCCGTCGATGCTTGTGCCGCGGAGCCAGTCCCGGCAGAGGGAAACGTTCTTCAGATAGTCGATGAGGCGGATTCGGAACGGGATGCCGTGCGTGGATGCGTACAGGGCCAAGGCCAAGCAGGTCAGAGCCAAGCCTACCGCATAGGTCGGGTATAAGCGGAACGTCCGTTGGAGCAGGAACCGACCCGGGCCGAGGCGCTCGAGGGAAAACGGGATGACGAATCCGCTGATCAAGAAGAACAGACAGACACCGAAGAAGCCGCCGGTGAAACCGATCGGCTCAATGAATCGCGTCACGGTGAAATGCGGCAAGTCCGGCACTTGGCCGGAGGCCGATGATGGCGGCCAGTTCCTTGTTCAGCACCCAGAAGCTCACGCCGAGGTGGCGGTACATCACAATGAGCGCGGCCACGCCTCGGAGCAACTGCGCGAACCAAATTCTGTCGCGCATCGCCAATCCCCCCGATGAAGAGGCGCACACTATATCGGTTCGCGCGGGCGGTTCAAACCAGTTCGGTCACCAAATCGCGTTCGTCGAGGACGTACATCGGCCGGCCGGTGCCGTTCGGGAAGGTCTGGCTCGGGTCGATGCCGATGGCCTTGTACAGCGTGCTGAGGACGTTAGGCACCTTGTACGGGCGATCTTTCGGATACTCGCCGCGGGCGGAGCTGGCTCCGATGGCTTGGCCCATCTTCAAGCCGCCGCCGGCGACCATCGCACTCATGACGGGCGACCAGTGATCCCGGCCCGCGTTGCTGTTGTTGATCTTCGGCGTCCGGCCGAATTCGCCCCAGCACACCGTGACCACGTCGTCTTGCATGCCGCGGTCGTGGAGGTCTTGGATTAGGTTCGCGATGCCCCGGTCGAGCATCGGCAACTGGGTGCGGAGCGACTTGAAGTTGTCGCTGTGGGTGTCCCAACCGCCGTAGCTGAGGGTGACGCAGCCGACACCCGCTTCGACGAGTCGCCGGGCCGTGAGGAATTGCTCCACGCCCTTGTAGCGATCCCGCGTGCGCGGGTCTTCGTTCTTGAGGTCGAGGGCCTTCCGGACTTCACCCGAGGCGATCATATCGAAGGCGCGCTGGGCGAAGACGTCCATCCCGCTCATGCTGCCGGTCTGGTCGATCTCCCGGCGGGTCGTGTCGAACTTCGCGAGAAGGTCTTTGCGGTCGTCGAGGCGGGTATTGGTCACGCCTTGGGCCAAGCGGAGGTTGGACGTCCCCTGCCCTTCCGAAGTGAACGGCCGGTGCGCCACGCCGAGGAAGCCCGGTTCGGTGCCGATGCTCATGCCGCGCAGCGAGACGAACGGCGGGATATCCGTGTTACCGTTGTTCAACTTGCTGACCACCGAACCGAAGCTCGGGTGGCTGCCGGTTTTGTTCACTTGTTCGCTGAAGCCGGTCATCACGGTGCTATCGCTGTGCTCGTCGTGCGCGGTCACCGAGCGGATTACCGAGAGCTTGTCCCACATCTTCGCTTGCATCGGGAAGTATTCGGAGATCTGCACGCCGTTGACGTTCGTCTGGATCGGCTTGAACTCGCCGCGGAACTCGGCGGGGGCGTCGGGCTTCAAGTCGTACATGTCCATGTGGCTCGGACCGCCGGGCAGGTAGATCATGATGGCCGCTTTCGGCGCCGATGACGACGAAGTGGTCGGGCTTTGCTTCTTGGAGGCGGCTTGCAAGCGGAGCGTATCGGCGAGTGTGAGGCCGGCGCCGAAGGCCCCGAGACGAAGGAAATTGCGACGGGATAGGCCATCGCAGAATGTCGGACTCCGACCGAGGAAGGACATCATGGCGGGCTCCT
>JANXTU010000558.1 GCA_025352235.1 Fimbriiglobus sp. | reverse complement strand
CCCGGCGGCGAGGAACGGCAGGAGACTCATGCCGGTCGCGGCGATCACTTCTTCCTTTTGGCCGCCGTCGTAGACCCACGAACCGTCGGTTTTCTGCATCTTCGAGAGCCAGAGCAGGCCGCGGGCCACGGCGAGTTCGGAATCTTTGGAGCCGCCGAATTGGGCGACGAGTTTATCGCGGGTAGAGGGGTTGCGACCGGCGAGTTGGTTGTTGTTCATCGAGGCACCGTTGAGGCCGCCCTCGCCGGTCATGCCCGCACCGGGCAAGTTCGTGGCGTTGCCGGCGTCGAGCAAGTCCGACGGTTTCCCTTGAGTATTGAGACTGTCCACAGGGATCGTCGACGCGTCTGCCGGATTGCCGATCGGGTCGGTCTCGGTCACTTGGCTTTGGACGTTGACTTCCGCTTCGACTTTCGCGTCGATGGCGGTTTCGACTTTGGCGTCCAACCCTTCGTTCGGGTTGGTGAGGTCTTTCGCGTCCGGTTCGTCTTTGCGCTCGTCGACTGTCACGGGGGTATCGTTGCGGTTCGGCGTCGCTTTCGCGGTCGGGAAGCCCAGCGAGTAGCCGAGGATGCTGAGGGAAAGCACAACGTGCAATCCGCCGCTGATGACCCACGCGGGGAGGTGCTTCTTCACGAGCCGCTCGTTCGCGGTCTCTTCGGTGCCGTTCACCAGATGGATGACCGATTGCTTGTCGGTCTTTTCGGTTTTGTCGGGCCGTTCGGCCGGGGACGCTTGGGCCATGATCAATGCCTCCTGCCGCGCGATTGGCGGCTCGAATGAAGACTACCACACGGGAAAAAGTGAAGCGCGGGGAAAATCCCCGATTTCGGTTCGGTCGATCACGGCCCGGTCGCCGGCTCCGCCCCGCCCTCTTGGAACGGGTTGGGTTTCTTCGATTCCAGAATGCGGATCGACCGTCGATCCCCACGCCGGAAATACCAAGTGACGCCCAGTGCGAAGATCGTGAACAAGCCCAACGATGTCAACAGCGCCGGCAGGAACACCTCGCGCCAAGGACCGCCGCCGTCGATTCCTTCGACCGGCCCCACCGCCAGCGATTTGCCCATCATCAGCGGCGCCCGCCGCGTCAGGAATTTGCCTTTGTTCTTTTCGCTCGGCTCTTTGGACTCATACTCCAACAGCTTGAAGAAATAGCCGCTCGCCGTGACCGGGTGCGACGGGTTGAACTCCAACGTCGGCTCGACACCCTCGGGCTTTTCGGTGACCAAGAAACAGAGCGGGTTGCTGTCGCCGTTCGGGACGATCCAAGCTTCGTAAAGAACCTTGATCCCGCGCTCGCGGAGGAAGTCGTTCGATTCGATCTTCCGCAGGCGCTTCAACCGGCCTTGGAAGGTGACCAATTCGAAGCGGTAATCTTCGCGCGTCTTGGCGAACAAGTCGCCGTAGGAAACATCGTTGCGGGACGCTTCTTTCAACTGGGCTATCGTGAACTGATTGGCGTGCAGGACGAGTTCGTTGTACGCGTCGTATTCGTCGTGGTCGTCCACATCCGTCCGCAGCGGCGACGGATCTTTGCCGCGCATCGCTTGGAGAAATCGCCGATCTTTGTCGAACTGGAACTTCGCTTTGGGATCGACCTTCTCCACCGGGCCCGCCTTCGGCTCGGGTTGGGTCGGCACCGTCTGGGCGCACGCGAATGAGGAGAACAATACGAACGCCAGCGCAACCGCTGGCCACCGCGAGACTTGAACTCGGAACGTCGACCGGATTTGTGTCGTTGGAGCCATCGCAACTACCTCATCTTCTCTATCGGACGTTACAAACTCGTTTCAGTTCCCGAAAGTTTCACGAACCTCCCCGCGTGGCGCGGGGTTGCGGGTTGCAGGCAGGCTTGCGGTTATGGCTCGAATCGTGGACAATGAAAAAACCCCACCGAACGACGTTTTGCAACGTCATAAGATGGGGCCGGAACTGAGAAGAGGCATGAATATGATGCCCGATGGCTTCGCCTGTGTCAACCGCATTTTTCAAATCGACCGTAAGAATCGTCGCATCCGGCACTTGCGACATCCGGAGGCGATCATGCGAGCCGCGTTCACCCTCGTCTTTTTGGCATGTTCGATGCCCTCCCGTGCCGCGGAGAGTTCCAAAGTCCTGTTCGCGTCCGGTCCGGCACTGCCCAAAGGAGGCGAAGTGGCACTCGTGCCCGCCGGGAAACCGGGGCCGAGTGCCAAAGAGTTTCGACCGACGCTGCAATCGAAGCTCTTCGACCGGGAACTCGACCTCGTAGGCACCGGGCCGTTCGATGTCTACTTCACGCCGAAGGGAGGCCGGGCGGTGTTGGCCGTCGTCGGATGGAAGCCCGCGAAAGAATTGAAACTGAGTTCGCACTTCGGCACGGTCTGCGTCCGCGGCGACGACCTCCCGAGGGCCCGTGCCATCGTGTTGACGTTGCAAGATGACCCCGGCCCCGGCGAAAAGGGGCACGCGCCGATTCAAACCGTCGCCGACTACAAAGAAGACCTCGTCGTCCCGGACGGGTTCTACGCCGTCTGGATCGTCCCCGACAACGGGGCCAAGGCTCGCAAAGTCGAAGACAAAATCCGCGTCTACGCCGGTCGGCAAACTGTCGTCCCCGAGTGAATCCCCTCCCCTTTTCCGGTGAATCATGCCGCGTCTCCCCACTGCTCTGGCCGTCCTGCTCGCGGGCTGCGCCTGCGCCCCGGCCGCGGATCTCGTCGATGCCCCGAAGCCGCCGGCGGGCTTTCCGAGCTTCAAAATCCAAGAGATCGACGCCGGCCTGAAGATCGGCTATGCCGTCATCGT
>JANXTU010000552.1 GCA_025352235.1 Fimbriiglobus sp. | reverse complement strand
TCATCGCGTAACTCTTGCTCGCCCCGCTGATGGTAATGCAGCGGTCCTTCAACTGCGGCCGAAGCGTGACGACGCAGGTCGCTTTCGCGTCGTTGTAGACGAGTTGTTCGTAAATCTCGTCGCTCAGGATGCAGCCGTCGGAGTGTTCCAAATAGACATCGACGAGCGCTTCCAGTTCGGCGCGTGTGTAGACGGTGCCGGTCGGGTTGCTCGGGCTGTTGAGCATGAGCACCCGCGTCCGCGGGGTGATCGCGGCTTTCAACTGCGCCGGCGTCATCTTGAACCCGGACTCGAACGTCGCATCGACGAGCACCGGCGTGGCGCCGGTCATGCTCACGAGGTCGGAATAGCTGACCCAGTAGGGCGTCGGGATGATGACTTCATCGCCGAGGCCGACGGTCGCCGCCAGCGCGTTGTGCAGCGAATGCTTGGCCCCGTTCGAGACGATCACGTTCTCCGCTTTGCACTCGTAGCCGTAAGTGCGGCCGTACCACTTGGCGATGGCGGCCTTCAGTTCGGCCGTGCCGCCGGTGGGGGTGTAGTGCGTCTGCCCCTTCTGCATCGCTTCGTTCGCGGCGGCGCAGATGTGGGCCGGGGTATTGAAGTCCGGCTCGCCCAAACTGAAGTCGTATACTTTCACGCCGGTGGCCTTGAGCGCCTTGGCCTTGGCCCCGGCCGCGAGGGTGGCGCTGGGTTTGACGGATTCGGCGAGTTTGGAGATGCGGATCATAGGAATGCTTTCGGAAACTCTGGGGCAAGAATACTTAGAGATCACCGCTTCGGAATTTCGAACTTGCGCGTGGTACCGATGGCGTCGGCGGGCATTTTCTCGACTCCGGTTGTCGTCAACTGGATGCGTTTGAAAAAGCCTTTGCCGTCGTCGACGACTGTGTCTGAATCCAGTTGCTCGGACGGCGCATCGTAGACTAAATAATTCGTGGTGAACGCATTCGTGAGGTAGCGAAGTCTGCCATCCGCGGCGCCGCCGACCAGGGTCGATCCCGTCGTCGAATGTTGTTCCGGCGGGAGGCAGTCTCGGATGACCGCACCGGTATCGGCGCGAACAACGAAGCATTGGCTATTCCCATAATGCCAGATCAAATGGCGGTCGCCCCACCAAGTCCAATGGCTGCCCGAGTTATAATGCGGGAGCAGCGGTGCCTCGACATCGACACGCTTAGCCGCGATGTCCCAGATGACGATACGTTTGTCTTGGCGCTTGGGAGTCTTCGAGTCGAGGGCGGCGGAGAAAGCGTAACAGGCCGAGAGTTTCTTGCCGTCCGGTCTGAATGCCAACCCGTCGATGGACAGGAACCTCGCGGTGTCTGTCGGAGTCGGTAGCTTGCCGGTCGTGCGCCCGGTGGCCGTATCGACGAGTGTGACCCCTACGTTTTGTTGAATGGCCAACGTGGCCCGATCCAGGCTGAAAACGAAGTTGCCCGGCACGGGATAGTGGGTGTGCGACCGGAGTGTTTGCTTCTTGTCTGCATCGAGGAGTTGTTCCTCATAGGCCGGCTTCTCGCCCGTCATCGCCCAACTCGCAATCTGGCCACCTTCGGTGACTGTCAGCAACTTGTCCTCAGTGATGAACGAGAGCCAAATCACTTGCGTGCTGCGCGTTTCTGCCGTAAAGCCCGATTTTGAATTCGCCGGCGACCAACGCTTTCGCAGTTCTTTCCCATCGGAAACCGTCCAAACCGAAATCTCCGGCACCTTGTCGTCGCTGCCTTCCAAAATCGCCAAGCGCGTCCCCCCCGGGCTAATCGCCATCGTCTTGATCGGGCTCTTCCCACCCACCTGGAAAGTGTGCGAGCGTTTGCAAGTCTTCGGGTCGTAGACCTCAAAGGTGTAATCGTTGCTGTAGGGTTTCGGGACCGTGCACACCACGAGCGCCGTCGGCGAATACTCCGCACTCAACGCAACTCCATCACCCTTGTACTTGATAGGCAGGGAGGTCGCAACGGGCTTGAGGAGTTTATCATCGGGCTTCGGCTCGGCCGCCACGGCCGCGAGCGCGACGGCGGCAAGGAAAATCATCGTGATCCGTGTCATCGTGCTATACCTTCGTTCGAGAGCATCTAGGAAAAAGGAAATTGGCATTGCGGCAAACCCGGATGGGAATCGAGTAAAGAGGTATCGTATCGCCACTTGGTTCGGGTGGAACGGGGAAAAGGCTCGGGTCGGCTCAGCGGGCGACAAGTCGGGGGGACAGCGGCCGGCAGGGAATCGAACCCGATCCGGTTTATCGGGAGTGGCGACCATGGTATGAAACTCCGTTAACTTGAATTGTGTGCATAGGGTACAGGAGTATAACTCACGTTCCGGGGAAGTCAAATCAAACGTGAAGGGAATAGGCGAACCCGAGATCTGCGATTAGCCAGCACTTCAAATCGTGCCAGAAGAATTGCCAGACCCGACTTGAATCGATCCCGGCAGTTTAGTCCGGTCCGCTCGCGTCCGGCAGGCGCAATCCGCATTCCCATTCCAACCTTCACAGCTTCCGCGCGGCTTCGGGAATCGTGTCCATTCGGCTAGGCGGGTGCGGCCCCGACCTTCGATACAACCCGCACTGGCTCGCCGGATGCCGGAGCGATTGTGACGACACGTTTTTCAACGTGTCGGGCGATCGAAGTCGGCCGTCGATTGGCAGAATGCCAAGAGAATTTCCGACACGTTGGGAAACGTGTCGCCACA
>JANXTU010000453.1 GCA_025352235.1 Fimbriiglobus sp. | reverse complement strand
CCGCATCGGGGTCGTATTGCGAACGAAAGGTGAAAGCCATCCTTGGCCTCCTGAGAGAAATCCGCATGATTGACCGTTGAGCTGGAGTCTACGATCTTAGAGTGGAATTGACGACACTTGTTGATTCACCGACCCTTAGCCCCGAAGGGACGTTCCAGCCGTGGGACCAGCCGACCTGGGCGGCCAAGCAGCGGCAACTGGCCACGGCCAACCCGCCATACCCGGACTTCCCGTTCCCCGGCTTGGCGGCCGACCCGCACGTATGGAATCTCGTCCGGGTGAAACAGCTTCGGCAGGACACGGAGCGGGACAAGTACCTCAAAGAATGGCAACGGCTGACCGGGCGGACTCGGCCCGATCTTGGGCCGGATACCTGGCGTACTCCTGAAGTCGCGCGGAAGCCGGAGCCGAAGAAGTGACCCTCGTCACGCGATCCCCAATACCTCGCAGGTTTCTTCATAGCTATCTTCAAGCGGAAGCATTACCCGAAGCTCAGGCGTAAGCCAAATCGGGAGCGTCGGCAGCGGTTGGCCGAGGACCATGGGATATAACCAAACATCGAGCAGCGGACGGCGCTTCGGTGGCTTACGGGAGCGGAGGGTCACGGCGTACAAATGGGGTGGAGTCGGAGCGAGCTTCGGGTCGCTGCGATCCAGCAGCCCGAGCAGTTCGGCGTATACGTTCGCTTGACGGACCGTGACCAAATCGACGATCGAGACGCAAACATCCTTCTGGAGAAGGGCCGCCACTTTACCCACGAACGCCTCGCGTGAGTCGGGGCGATCCTTGTTCGAAGGGCTGACGATCTCGATCGCGGCAACGAGTTGTCGACCGCGCTCGGTATCGTAGACGAAAACTTCGTACGCGTCCTGTTCGGAAAGGTCGGCTTCCACCGTCAGAGTGGGAGAAAGTGCCGCGAGCGTGCCGCCATCGCCGAGAACGGCTTCCGGATCGCGAGAGTCGAGGTCGTACGTGCTGACATCCACTTCGAATGGCGAACCGAGATGGATGTTCGGCCCGGCCCGGAATCCGGGCGGTAATATCTTTCGCAAACTCCGGACGATTTCCCCTGGCCATTGGCCGTGGAGTTCGTCCCAAGAATGGGTGTCGTTGACGGGGGAACGGAAGTGGTCGCGAAGCGGCATGTTGGTTCTCCTTCAATGGTGATTATACACGGTTATTCGAGCACTACCATGTCCCCCGTCACGCAACTCCTCGAAGCCGCGCAGCGCGGCGACCGGGTCGCCGCCGCGGAACTGCTGCCGCTGGTCTACGGGGAGCTGCGCCAACTCGCGGCGTCGAAACTGGCCCGCGAGGCGGCGGGGCATTCGCTCGATGCCACGGCGCTCGTGCACGAAGCGTATCTGAAACTCGTCGGGGATCGGCAGTTCGACGGGCGCGGACACTTTTTCGGGGCGGCCGCCGAGGCGATGCGCCGCATTCTCGTCGATCAAGCCCGGACCCGGAAGGCCCTCAAACGCGGCGGCGGAGCGGGAAGACAGGCGGTCGAACCGGACCGGATCGCGGCACCTTCGCCGGATGACGAATTGCTGGAGCTGAACGAAAACTTGGACCGGCTTTCGGCGGAGTATCCGGAACACGCGGCGCTCGTGAAACTCCGCTATTTCGCGGGGCTGAGCGCCGACGAATCCGCGGCCGCCCTCGGCATTTCCCCGAGCACCGGCGACCGGCGCTGGGCCTTCGCCCGCGCTTGGCTCAAGGTGGCGATGGCCTGATTCACGACGGTTCGGCTTGACTCTGGATGGGCCGGTGCGAAAATGCCGTGTCGGAGTGCCCCCAACCGGAATCGCTATGTCGCTCCGCAATTCCCAACGATCCTCCCGCGAGTGGCTATTGCTCGTGGTCGCCTTGGTGATCGTCGCGGGAGTAGTCGTGCCACTGTGGCGGATGACCGGTTCCGAGGAATCGCGGACGGCCTTTCTGAATAACTGGACGCCCCAGCGACTCGGCAAGTTGCTCATCGGCCCGGAACAAGCCGTTTGCTACCTCTGCTTCACCTGGGCCGGGTTGATCCTCGTCCGACGCTACTTCGAGGTTCGCCGGCAACAGACCGCCTTCCACTACGACCTGTTGCCCACCGATGAAGGCGCCCGGATCTTACCCGAAGACGCCCGGCCGCTCGCCCGCAAAGTCGATCAGGTGATGACGCGCCACGGCTCGACGATCCTCGCGAACATGATCCGCCTCGGCCTCGGGAAGTACGCCATCAGCAAGAGCGGGCCGGACGTCGCGGAAGTGGTGCGGAACCAAGCCGACGTCGAGCACTCGCGGTTCGTCGCCACGATGGGCACCGTGAATTATTTGGCGTGGGCCATCCCCGCCGTCGGCTTTTTGGGCACGGTCCGCGGTCTCGCCGGGGCGATGGGCTTGAGCCGGGCGAAGGATCAGGACGTGCAGGAATACATCGACAAATACATCGATCAAGTGAAGGACCACCTCGGCACCGCCTTCGATTGCACCTTCGTGGCGCTCGCTCTCAGCCTCGTTTTGATGTATATTCTCCACAGTATCCAGCGGGCCGAAGAAACGCTCGTGATCGACTGCCAAGACTATTGCCAAGAGCATTTGCTGCTGCGGCTTTACGATCCGCAACCGCACGACGGGGTGTCGCTGGTCGTCGCGGGGCGGAATTGATGTGGCGACACGTTTCTTAACGTGTCGGAAACTTTTGAAACCGAATCTTGCTCACCGACACGTTGAAAAACGTGTCGCCACAATGACGAGGTGGCATGTTCGGACTGCGGGCAAAAAAAGAGACGCTCGCGGAGCAACCGCTCCGTCTTGTGGGAATCGACCTGAACGCGACCCGGATCCGGGCCGTCGTGGCGGGCGAAGGGCGCACGCGCCCGATTCCACTCGACGCCACCGCGGACGAACTGCCGCTCTTTTTGCGGCTCGATCAACGCGTCCCCACCGCCGGCGCCGATGCCGCGAATAGGGTCCGATTGATGCCGCATTCCGTTTGTAGCAACTTCCTCGGTTCACTTGGCCTACCCCACGAGTGGCGCAGTGGCCGGCACGTCCTCACGCCGGAATCGGCGTTGCGGCATACCTTCGACAAGCTCGCCGGGCCGATTGCGGCCGAAACCGACTCCGCGGGCTTGGCATTGCCGGCGTATCTGTCCATTGCGCAAGTCCGCACTCTCTTCGAGTTGGCCCAAGTCAGCCGTTTGCCGATCCGCGGCTCGGCCGCGGCGCCACTCGCGCTCGCCGCGCATCGGGCCGGGACCCTCGACGGTCCGGCCACGGTGCTCCACGTCGACGCCGACGAGTTCGCCCTCAGCGGCACAGTGCTCCAAGTCGGGCCCGGCGATGTGCGGATTCTCGCGTCGGCACATTGGCCGCAACTATCGCTGCGAATCTGGAAGAATCGGCTACTCGACGGCATGGCCGACCATTGCGTCCGGACGTGCCGGCGCGATCCGCGCGATTCCGCCGAAGCCGAACAGGGGATGTACGATCAGCTCGAGACCCTGATGGAGCAAACGCGGACCGGCCAACGGGCGACGATGATGATCCGCGGCGAACATTGGTTCCAAGACCTCGGGCACCAGCCGGAGCAGGTCGAGGGCTATTGTGCCGGCCTCGTCAAACTCGCCGGCGACGGGTTGAAACAACTCCTGCTGCCGTCCTCGATCCAGTCTCCGCCGAAGGCGGTCTGGCTCTCGCACGCGGCCGGCCGGCTGCCGGGGTTGGCGGCGAGGATTTACAAGCACTCCCCGGAACAGACAGCCGTCAGCATCCTGCCACAGAACGCCGCCGCGGAAGCCGTGGCCGCGATCCTACCACGCTGGTTGCAAGGCTCGCTGCCGAGGTTGCACCTCGACAACGTCCTCCCGTTCGAATCGGCGACGGCGGTCGCGCCGTGGCCCGCGGTGTTCATCGGCAAAACCCCGCTGAAGGCGGCCCTGCCCGCCCGCCGCGACGGTTGAGGAGGTCGACGCATGCGAACCCGACACAAACAGCCGACGCTCGTGAGCATGTGGATGCTCGACGTTTTCTGCTGCGCCCTCGGCTGCGTGATTCTGCTCTGGGTGTTGGAATCACTCAGTTCGACGGAGCAAAGCAAGAAGGCGCGGAACGCACTCCAAGATTTGAGTCGGACCAAGAACGAACTCGTCGCCACGCAAGAAGACTTCACGAAAACGAGGAGCGTGCTGAACGCGACGGTGCAAGATCTGCGCGGCGCGCTGGCCGTGATGACCGCCGAGCGCGACGACAAGAATACGGATCTGATTCGCGCCAACGCCGACCTCGCCGACACCAAGAAGGCGCTCGCCATCGCCACCTCGGATTTGGCCGACGCGAAGAATCGACTCGCCGCGGCGAACGAGGATCTGAAAAGCGTGAAAGAAGTAGTCGCCAAGATCGAGGCCCGCGTCGCCACCGTGCTCGCCGAGATGAAGAAAAAAGACAAAGCCGCGGCGGAGGTGAGCACGCAACTGGTCACAGCCTCGAACTCGGAGGCGACCCTGCAAAAACTATTGCGCGAGCGATTGAAGGATCTCGACGCCCTGACTTCGCAGCAGAAACAGGCCGACGACCGACTCTCGGACTTGGACGCGAAGTACCGCTCGCTCCAAGCGGACGCGAAAGAAACCTCCACGGCCATGGCCACCGCGAAAAAAGCCGAGATCGAACTCGCGGCGGCGCGGTCGATGCTCAAAGACATGGCGAAAGGCACCGACGATTCCAACGCGACGATCGTGGAGCTGCGCTCGGAGAACCGCAAGCTCGCCGACAAATTCGACCGCTTGCGGATCGATAGCGAGAACAAATTCGCCGGCGTCGCCATGAGCGGGAAGAACGTCGTTTTCCTCGTCGATATTTCCGGGAGCATGAAATTGCTCGACGAGAAAACCCCGGCCCCGGAGAAATGGCTGGGCGTCATCGAAACCGTCGGCAAAGTGATGAAGAGCAACCCCGTCTTGGAGAAGTTCCAAGTCGTGATCTTTTCCCGCGAAGCGAAGTACCTTTTCGGCACCCGCGAGTGGCTCGATTACAAAGGCGACGAATCGGTGAAGAAAGTCACCGCCGCGCTCAAAGACACGCCCCCCGGCGGCGACACGAATCTCTACGAGGGATTCGACTTCAGCTTCCGCATGGCCGGTCTCGACACCATCTACCTCTTCTCCGACGGCCTCCCCACCAGCGGGCAGGGCCTCACGCCGCAACAAGAAAAATCTTTCAACGACAACCAGCGTATCGAGCAGCTTTCGAGGCACTTATTGGGCACGCTGAAAACGACGTGGAACCCGCTCCGGGGCAACAAAAAGATCCGCATCAATGCCATCGGCTTCTTTTACGAAAGCCCGGAAGTCGGGGCCTTCCTCTGGGCGCTCGCCCGCGAAAACGACGGCAGCTTCGTGGGGATGAGCAAGCCGTGATCGCGCAAGGACCGCCGGAGCCGTCTCGGGGCGTCGCAAACCCCGGTTGGATCGAACAAGAACCGATGCGGGTTGTCGTCCACCCTGGGGAATAGGTTGATCCCGTGTTCCTTTCCGCCGACCGAATCCGGGATGATCTGCGCGGCGAGTTCCGCGGGGCGTTGCTCTTCGACGACCCGTCGCGGGCGCTCTACTCCACCGATGCCAGCCCGTTTCAAATCGCCCCGCACGGCGTCGCCATTCCGGCCGATGCCGCCGATCTCGCGACCCTGTTGAAGTACACCCATGCGAACAACTTGCCCGTTATGGCGCGCGGCGCGGGGACGGGCCTCGCGGGGGAATCGCTCGGGCCGGGGCTGATGATCGACCTCGCCCAAAACTTTCAAGGCGTGGGCGAACTCGCGGACCACCGCATCCGCGCCGGCGTCGGCGTCACGCTGGCCCGGGTGAACGCGGCGCTCGCGGAGTTCGGCCGGCGCATCGGCCCCGATCCCCTCAGCGCCGCGACCGCCACCGTCGGCGGCATGATCGCCACGAACGCCAGCGGTTCCAATGCGTCCATTCACGGCTATTTCCGCGATGCCGTGCATTCCCTGAACGTGTTTTGGGACGACGGCACGCCCGCCGAACTCGGGCCGGGACGGGTGATCTCCGACGAACTGCGGACGACCGAGATCCGCTCGCAGACTGCGGCGCTGCTGTCGGCCCATCAGGAACTGATCCGCTCGAAGCGTCCGCAAACGCCGTTCGACCGCGCCGGCTACGTTTTGCACGATGTCACCACGGCGGCGGGCCTGCACCTCAAACGGTTGCTCATCGGCTCCGAGGGGACGCTGGCGATCACGGCGGAAGCCGAGCTGAAAACGATCCCGCTGGCCGGCGGCACGGCTCGCGCCGTCCTCGCCTTCGAGACGCTGAACGAAGCCCTCCGGGCCGGGCTGTCGCTGCGCTCGACCGAGGGGGTCGTGTCGTGCGATGTCCTCGATCAGCGGGCGCTGGCACTCGCGCGTTCGGCCCTCGCCCGCACCGCGATTTCGGTGCCGGTCCACGCGGCCGCGCTGGCCTTCCTCACGGTCGAAGGCGATTCGATCGCGCGCGCCCGGACCCTGTTGAGCGCGGCCGTCCGCCGAGTCCGGGCCGCCGTCCCCGCCGAAGACGTGCTCGACCCGGCGACGCCGCCCGAAGAGGTCGCCCGCTTCTGCGCGGCGGCGCTGTCGGGCCTCTATGCGGGCGCGGGCCCGGCCCGGCCGACGGCGTTCCTCGAGGACACCGCCGTCCCCGCCGAGAGCCTGCTGCGGTACGTCTCCGGCGTCGCGGAACTGCTGCGGCGGCAGGACCTCACCGGCGCGTTTCTCATCCACGCCCTCGCGGGGCAAGTCCACGTCCGCCCGATCATCGACCCCGATTCCCCCGCCGACCGCGAGAAAATGTGGCCGCTCGCCGCCGCCGTCTTTTCGCTCGCCATCGGCTTGGGCGGCACCATCAGCACGCGGCACGGCGTCGGCTTGGCGCGCACCCCGTGGATCGCCGAGCAAGTCGGAGAGCTCGTCCCGGTCTTCGCCGATTTGAAACGGATCTTCGACCCGAAGAACTTGCTGAACCCCGGCAAGATCCTCGGCCCCGACCCGAGCCGGGCCGCGTGGCCCCTGCGCGAACCGGCAGCGTCGACCCGCCGGCCGATCCTCCTCTGGAACCCCTCGGCGCCGGGGGCTGAAGCGGGACGGTGCCACGGCTGCGGCGACTGCCGGACGGTCGCGGCGCCGACGCGGATGTGCCCGACGTTCCGCGCCACCGGCCGCGAAGCCGCGAGCCCGCGGGCCCAGGCGAACCTCTTCCGGGGCGAGCTTTCGACCGCGGAAGCCCGCGCCGTCTCCGAGACCTGCGTGAACTGCAAAATGTGCCGGACCGAATGCCCGAGCCGGGTGAACATCCCGAAGCTCGCGCTCGAAGCGAAAGCCGCCCACCACGCCGAGCACGGCCTCGACCGCGACGGGTGGATTTTGGCCCGCATCGAACCGCTGATGACGCTCGCGGGGAACTTCGCCTTCAGCACGAATCGGATCCTCGGGAACGCGGCGTTGCGATGGGCCATCGAGAAATCGTTCGGCATCGGCCGCAAGCGCACCCTGCCGAAGTTCACCCACCACACGTTCCTGCGCCGGGCCCGGAAAGCCGGTTGGACCCGCCGGCCGAGCGCCGATTCGGACCGGCCGAAGATCGCGTACTTCGTCGATACCTTCGCCAACCACAACGACCCGCTCATCGGCGAGGCGACCGTCGCCGTCTTGAAGCACCACGGCTTCGAGGTGTACGTGCCCCCGCGGCAGCGCGGCAGCGGGGTCGCCGCACTCGTGCAGGGCGATGTCGAAACCGCCCGCGAGATCGCTTCGGCCAACGTCCGGCTGCTCGTCGATTTGGCCCGCGACGGCTACGCGATCGTTTGTTCCGAACCGACGGCCGCGTTGACCCTGTCGCAGGATTACCTCGATCTCTTCGACGACGTCGACACCCGCTCCGTTGCCGCCCACACGGTCGAACTCATGGCGTTCCTCTGGAATCTCCACGGAGCCGGCAGCTTGCGGACAGACTTCGCCCACCGCCTCGATCTGCAACTCGGGCACCATGTGCCGTGCCACGTCAAAGCCCTCGGCGGCGAACCGGCCGGGCCGAAGCTACTCGGGTTGATCCCCGGATTGGACGTATTCACCATCGACAAAAGTTGCTCGGGCATGGCTGGCACGTACGGACTGCAAGCGGCGAACTACGCCGATTCGTTGAAGGCCGGCCGGCCCATGCTCGACGAATTGAAACGTCCCCGCGTCTTGTACGGCAGCACCGAGTGCGGCGCCTGCCGGATGCAAATGCAAGAGGGGAGCCGCAAGCGCGCCCTCCACCCGATCCAATATTTGGCCCTCGCCTACGGGTTACTCCCCGAGGTCTGGGCCAAGTTGCGGAAGCCGTTAACGCGGCTGGCTTCGGAGTAAAGCCTCAAATGGAGCTTCAGGCTTCTGAAGTTGCCTGTTCGATCATAGCCATCAACAACCGATTTTGGACATAGTTGGCCACGCTATTCGTAGTCGAACTACCGCGGGATCCCGCGAACGTGCAGACGGATGCGTTGGGGCATCAATGCCCGGCCGCCCATCCCGATGAGAACCTGTCTCATCTAATTCGCACTGGACTACTGCCATATCGCGGCTATAAATGTAGTGGTGACAAATTTCCTTCCCCGAACCGAGGAGCGCCGATGACTCTGCTCAGCCGCAAAGCCGACTATGCGCTCCTGATTCTGTCGTTCTTGCACACGCAGGGAACGGGGAATGCCCGCGAGATCGCCGCGAAGTTCGGCCTGAGCCGAGCGTTCGTCGCGAACATCTTAAAGGAACTCGGGCACAAAGGCTTCGTGACCAGCACCCGCGGGGTGAAGGGCGGCTACGTCCTCCAGCGGGCCAGTGCGACGATCACGCTGGCCGAACTACTCGAAGCCTTGGAAGACGGCTTCCGACTGACGCTCTGCAACGAACACGTGGGCGAATCGACCTGTGATGTCGAGAGTATTTGTCCGGTTAAGGTTCCGATGCTCGAAATTCAACGGCGGATCACGACTCTGCTGCGGGGCGTGATGCTCGCCGATATTTTCGCCCCGACGACGGGGCAAACCGTCCTCACGACGCTGGGCCTGATCGCCCGGCCCCTACCCCAACCCGCCACGACGACGGCATAACCGGCGGGACGCCGGTCCCGCCTATAAAGGAATGATGAACACCATGTCGAAGCTGCCGGTCTATCTGGATAACAACTCGACGACGCGGACCGATCCGCGGGTCGTCGAGGCAATGCTTCCTTTCTTCACCGAGCATTATGGCAACGCTTCCAGCCGCAACCACCCGTTCGGCTGGGAAGCGGAAGCGGCCGTGGACGAAGCGCGCGATCAGATCGCGAAGCTCATCGGTGCCACCGCGAAGGAAATCATCTTCACCAGTGGGGCGACCGAATCGAACAACCTCGCTTTGAAGGGCGTCGCGGCGATGTACCGCAAGAAGGGCAACCACATCGTCACGACGGCGACGGAGCACAAATGCGTGCTCGATACCAGTAAGCGGCTCGAGCGCGACGGGTATACCGTGACGTACCTGCCCGTCGACACCGACGGGCGCGTGACCCCCGAGCAGGTGCGGGCCGCAATCACCGACAAAACGATCCTCGTCAGCGTGATGATGGCCAACAATGAAATCGGCACCGTTCAGCCGATCGCGGCCATCGGCAAGGTCTGCAAAGAAAAGGGCGTGTTGTTCCACACCGATGCGGTGCAAGCGGCCGGGAAGTTGAAGATCGACGTGATCGCGATGGGCATCGATCTGCTGAGCCTGAGCGCCCATAAAATGTACGGGCCGAAGGGCATCGGTTGCCTCTACGTCCGCAAGAAAGATCCCCGCGTGCGGCTCGAACCGATTATCGACGGCGGCGGTCACGAGCGCGGCATGAGATCGGGCACGCTCCCGGTGCCGCTGATCGTCGGCTTCGGCAAAGCAGCCGAGTTGTCGCGTTTGGAATTCGACACCGAAGTGGAACGCACTTTCCGTCTGCGGGAGAAGCTCCGCAAGGGGATCATGGACGCCTTGCCCGAGACATACCTCAACGGGCACCCGACCGAGCGCCTCCCAGGGAGTGCGAACATCAGTTTCGCCTACGTCGAAGGCGAAGGGCTGATGATGGGCATCAAAGACGTCGCCGTGAGCAGCGGCAGCGCCTGCACCAGCGCCAGCTTGGAACCGAGCTACGTCCTCCGGGCACTGGGCGTTGGCGACGAACTGGCCCACAGTTCGATCCGCTTCGGCATCGGCCGGTTCAACACCGAGGAGGAGATCGACTTCGTGACCAAGCTCGTCGTGAAGGAAGTCAGCCGCCTGCGCGAGATGTCGCCGCTGTACGAGATGGCCCAAGCCGGCATCGATTTGAAGTCGATCGCTTGGGCGGCGCACTAAGATAAGCTGGGGGTAACCGTTAATGGCAACCGTAAAGAGTTTGGAAGATCGAATCGACGAGATGTCGACCGACATGAGTCGGCTTTCAACGTCGATCGCCGTTTTGACTTCCAAAATGGACGCCACACAAGTCCAGTTGTCATTGGCGGTGAACGCGATTCAAACGACTCAGGTTCAATTGTCGATGCTGGCGACCAAACTTGACATAGTCGTCGAGCGATTGTCTCCGGTGGAAAAGAAGCTGGAGGTGATTTCCAGCGACTACCTCGGCTTCAAATCGAAGATGGACACGGCGTACGCCATGGTGAAATGGCTCGGCGCATTCGCCGCGACCGTAGCCGTCACAATTATTGGATCGACGATCTATGTGGCTACTAAGGCCGGCGATTTGAACTCGCGAATGGAACACCATCTGCAATCGTTACAGGAAATCAAAGCGGAGCAGCAAGTACAACATCGGTCGCTTGAAGAAATCAAACTCAAGCAAAAATAACCCCTCAGGAGCCAACCCATGCCTTACAGCGAACAGATTCTCGAGCATTACAACAACCCGCGCAACGTCGGCTCATTCGATGCCAAGGACCCGACCATCGGCACGGGTCTCGTGGGCGCTCCGGAGTGCGGGGACGTCATGCGGCTGCAAATCCGCGTCAACGCCGAGACCGGCATCATCGAAGATGCCAAGTTCAAAACCTTCGGCTGCGGCTCGGCCATCGCCTCCAGCAGCTTGGCCACCGAGTGGCTGAAGGGCAAGACCCTCGAAGACGCCATGGAGATCAAGAACACCGAGATCGTCGAGGAGCTGGCGCTGCCGCCGGTGAAGGTCCACTGCTCGGTTTTGGCCGAAGACGCCATCCGCGCGGCGATCAAGAATTACCAGGACAAGAACGAACTCACCGCCGACATCCGTACCGAGAGTCTCGTGACGGCCTAACCGCCATCGACTTCGTGTGATACAATACTATCCAGTTCATCCGTACCGGAGCACCCGACCATGGCCACGATGACCGAACCGACCACCAAGCACAGCCATAGCCACGATCACGGCCACTCGCACGAGATTGCCGCGCCGACGACCCCCACGGTCGCCCCGGTGGTCATCACCGAGCGTGCCGCCAGCGAAGTCAAACGCCACGTCCAAGACGTGAAGAACGATCCGGAAATGGCCG
Source organism: Fimbriiglobus sp. (assembly GCA_025352235.1). GTDB lineage: Bacteria > Planctomycetota > Planctomycetia > Gemmatales > Gemmataceae > JALHQU01. The sequence continues at coordinate 2,267 of JANXTU010000453.1, read as the reverse complement.
GGCAGACCCTGTACCTCCGGCTGCGCGTTCAAGGCGGCGGCTGCTCGGGCTTCCAAAACAAGCTCGACCTCGATCCGACCTACAACGAAAAGCTCGACCACCTGTTCGAGATCAACGGCGTTGAAGTCGTCATCGACAAACGCAGCATGTTGTACCTCGCCGGGGCCACCGTCGACTTCCACGACGACCTCAACAAACGCGGCTTCAGCGTCACCAACCCGCAAGCCAAAGGCAGCTGCGGCTGCGGTAGCTCGTACGCCATGTGACCGGACGGACATGGATATTCAAAACACAGATTCTTTTGAACGCCTCGGTCTGCCGAGGCGTTTCGCCATCGATCCGGGCGAACTCGAACGGAATTACCTGGCCCGCAGCCGCGAGGTCCACCCCGACTTCGACACCGGGGACGAAGACGCTTCGGCCGCCCTCAACGAGGCTTATTCGACTTTGTGCGAACCCTTCCGCCGCGCTGAGCATCTGTTGCTTCTGTCGGGTGGTCCGAGTGCGTCGGAAGACAAAACTCTCCCGCCGGCGTTTTTGATGGAGATGCTCGATCTCCGCGACGAAATCGAATCGGCCCGGGGCTCACCGGAGCGCGTCGGGAAAATCGAAGCCGATTTGACGGATCGAACAATGGCTTTGGAAATGTCGCTGGCGAAATTGTTCGAGGCGAACGACCTTCCGGCCATCCGTCGCGAATTGAATTGCGTCCGGTACTTGGGCAACTTGTTGCGGGATCTGCAGTCCTAAGGCATCGCGCAAGAATAACTTGCCGGATATTAAGTTTGGAGTGCTGGGAAACATGCCACTTGCACTCACATCCACCGGTAATTAGATCTTGCGTGAGGCCTAATCAGGAATCGGTCGCTTAGCTCAGCGGTAGAGCGGCTCCTTTACACGGAGCGGGTCGGGGGTTCGATCCCCTCAGCGACCATTCAGCACAACCCCAGCAATTTGCTGGGGTTGCGTCGTTTTTCAGACTGCTTTTTTGAAAGGTCCTAAAATGGCAATTAAAGGGTATTACACCCGTTAATCTAAGGTGGGGTTCAACATTGAGCGGCGAGCCATTGGCAAATCAACATCGACGTTGGCCCGGCGCCTAACGACGCCCGGCAAACGCGCGCCCCTACTCGCGAGTGCGCATTCAACGATAAAGTTAATTTGCTCTCTTGAGTTGATTTGGTCTCCTTATCCATGCAGATTGACATTAGGAGTCAATCGAACGGTATCCGGAAGAGCAAAAACAGAGGTATTGTGTGCTTTAATGTTCAATTCGCATAATTTCCGCACGCGTACCCCGGGTCGAAACCCTAGGATTCGTGGGCAAATCGAGGATTAAGATTCGCGAATAATACCCGAGTCCTCGGGGTTCATGGCCAACCGCTTGATGTGCGAGAAATCCGAGCCAGCTGGTGTATTCTCTCTTACCATCATCAAGGTTCTTCGAAAGGAAAGAAACGATGTTTCGAGGCGACTGAACACCTGCCCTTACCCCTTCCCTATTCACGCCGTCGAGTATTGGATTTTGTGCGGCCACACCGAGCCGACAATACCAAGGCGATGGGGCTCCGCCGGAAAAAGATGAGTCATTGGATCGAGCGAAGCTGTCGATTCTTGGGGAGCCGTTGCCACTGGAACATGTAAGGCTAATGGAATCAACAAATGCAGCGGCATTAAACGGATGCGGCAGTCGGACGCGTGTCAAGGAACGAAGAAACGATGATTCGGGCTGGGATTTGTGCAGCACCGTCAATCCAAGCCAACAGCACTCCTCGGCGTCACCTCGGGACGGCCCCTGTTATCGCGGCACTGAAGCGGGTGGGGCAGTCGAAACTCAGAGACGATGTGGCCCGTGTCGATCGGGCTGCTTGGGGTGAAACGCCACTTTTCAATCGCGGATTGCACGGCGAACGTTCCAGGAGCCAGAGCTTCGTAATGGTCTTGCAGAAATCGAACTGAGAGGCTATCCGAAGAGTTTCCCCAATGGAAATGGGGCTTTCTGGGCTGAGGAGATGATGCCGGGCGAAAATCACTGCATTTTCGCGACCTCAGGATCAAATCCCATCACGATCCGCACAGTTTTCTAGGAGTTCTTTTCGGATAGCCTCTGAGTCGCCGACTGAACCTCCCCACGTTTGGCGGACACGGAGTTAAGGGTGTAAGCTCTCACGGAGGACCGGCGGGCGTTGGCCGAGAAGGGCATCACCTGCAGTATGAGCCGCAAGGGGGACTGCTACGACCACGCGCCGATGGAGTCGTTCTTCGCA
>JANXTU010000397.1 GCA_025352235.1 Fimbriiglobus sp. | reverse complement strand
ACCCGTCAAGCCGGAACCGAAGTTCAAGCTTGGCCGGGACACCACGTTCGTCGACGGGCCGCTCGACAAAGACGGCTACATCGACTACGAAGCGGCGCTCAACGAGCGGTTGAAAGGGAAGATCACCCCGGAGACGAACGCGGTCGTGATGCTGTTGAAGTGCTTGGGGCCGCAGCCCGAAGGTCGGCCGTTGCAAAAGGATTTCTACAAGTCCTTGGGAATCGAAGCCCCGCCGGAGAAGGGGGAGTATTTCGTCGGGAGCGATGCGCATTTCCGAGCGGGTCCCGAGCGCACCCTGCCGGATGGCCATTCCGATTTGGAAGAGCGTCTTCGGAAACAGCCTTGGAAGCCCGCCGATTCCCCGAAGCACGCTGAGTGGATCAAACTCAATGAGAAACCGCTGGCGGCGGCCGTGGCAGCGAGCCTGCGGAAGGAGTTCTTCCACCCGGTGATTTCGCGAAAGGCGGACGACAGCCGTGGAATGCTGATCGAATTCCTGATGCCGACCGTTCAAATGAACCGGCACATCGCCCAAGCTTTGTCGATTCGGGCGATGTTAGAACTGGGCAACGGCCAGATCGAAAAGGCATTCGCCGACGCACTGGCGATCCACCGCCTCGGCCGGTTGATCACCCGAGGGGCGTCCCTCCTCGATTTCCTCGTCGGGATTGCCCTCGAAAGCATCGCCCATTCCGTTGAGACGGCGATCTTCGAACACGGAAGGCCGACCGCGAAACAGGCGTTGGCTTACCAGGCGGAATTGCAGAAACTGCCTCCGATTGCGAACATCGCGGACAAGATCGACTTGTTCGAGCGGTTCCAGCTTTTGGATGCGATCCAATCCATGCCCCGGGATGGCTTCGACGAAGTCCCCGGCGGCGGGGATTTCACCCGGGACGAGCTCGCCCGCGCCCTGGACTACGAATCGATGCTCCGCCTCGGGAATACGTACTTCGACCAATTTGTGAACGCACTTCGCAAACCGACGCGGGTGGAGCGGTCCGCGGCGAAGGATTTGGGAAATGAAATCGACAAACTCCTCGGACGGATGCGGGACAAGGACATCAAAAAACTGCGGAAGGGCGACCCGGAAATCTTCCGAGCCGCCGTCAGCAAACGCGTCGGCTTGGTGTACCTCGGCCTCTTACTCCCCGCGATGCAGAAGCTTTCGGACGCCGCCGACCGCGCCGAGCAAATCCACCGCAACGGACTCCTCGCCGCCGGGTTAGCGGCGCACTTCGCCGACCACAAAAAATACCCGGACACCCTCGCCGATTTGGTTCCGAAGTACATCGCGGAGGTGCCCGGAGACGTATTCAGCGCGAAGGCGATGATTTACAAACCGACGGCCGCGGGCTATTTGCTCTACAGCGTCGGGATCAACGGAATCGACGACGACGGTCTATTGATCTCCGAAGAACCGCGCGGCGACGACCTCGGCGTGCGGATGCCCCGCAAGTGATTCGGCATTCGCGCCCGGCCTGAAGTCCGACGTCGCGACTCCGACCTCATTCGGAAACTCGCATCGGAGTTCGCAACCCCGCCCCCGCGCCGCGTTACATGTGCTAAGCTTAACGATGAATCAGAAGGATTGTGGACCGGGGAAAGGGCGGGTATGAAGCGCATCATGAGGCTCCGTGGGGTCAGCGGGGCGATCAAAGGTAAAGTTTGGGAACACCCGAACTTGATTCGGGTCGGGCGGTTGCCCCAGTTCGAACTGATGCTCGACGATCCGTCCGTGAGTCGCCGGCACGCCGAAGTCGTGCGCCGCGTCGCCAGCGCGGAAGTCCCGGACAACTGGCTCGTCCGCGATCTCGAAAGCACCAACGGTACTTACCTCAACGGGGCGCGCGTTGCCGCCGGGGATCACATCCTCCAGCCGCGGGACATCGTGCAGTTCGGCAAAGTGGCGTTCCTCGTCGAAGTGACGGATGCGACCCCCGAAGGCCCGCCGTCCGATTCAATGGTCATGGCCGCGACGACGAAAGCCGGGTTCGAAGAAGGGATCCGACGGCTCGCCTTCGGCCGCGATCAAATGCCCCGCGCCGGGGACGAGCTGCTTGCCCTCTTGCGGGCCGGCCACCACTTGGTGTACCTCGAAACCGAAGATCAACTGCTCGACAGCATACTCAATGACGCCGTGAGCGTCCTCGACGCTCAGCGCGGCGCCATCGTCCTGTGCGACGGCACCGGCCCAGAGGACGATCCGAAACTGAAGCTCCGCTCGCTAGTCGTCGGCGGCTGCGGCGACGCCAAAGATCGCTTCCACTTCAGCAAGCGCCTGACGACCCGGTGCTTCGCCCGCGGGGAATCGGCCCTTTACAAAAACGTCCAAGATGAAAAAGAACTGCTGACCCAAAGCATCGCTGACGGGGCGATGTCGTCGATTTTGTGCGTGTTGCTGCGGACCCCGCGCCGCAAATTGGGCGTCCTCCACCTCGACCGCGGCTTCTTGCAAGAGCCGTTCACCGAAGACGACCTCATGCTCGCCGATGCCTTGGCGGCTCACGCCTCCGCGGGCATCGAATGCAGTTTGCTGTTGCGCAAGCAACGCGAATTGTTCCGCAACACCATCATGGTGCTGGCGCAAATGGTGGAACTGCGCGACGAATACACCGGTGGGCACACGAAGCGCGTCACCGAATACGCCACGGCGCTGGCCGAGCACATGGAAATGTCTGCCGAGGACATCGAGCTGATCAAACTCGGTACGCCGCTGCACGACATCGGCAAGATCGGCATCTCGGACGAGATCCTGCGGAAGCCGGGGAAGTTGACGGCCCAAGAATTCGCCGTGATGCAGACGCACACGATCCTCGGGGCCGAGTACCTTTCCACGATTCCCGAACTCCACCCGTGCATCCCGATCGTGCGGAATCATCACGAGCGCTGGGACGGCACCGGCTATCCGGACCGCTTGGCCAAAACCGACATCCACCATTTGGCCCGCATCGTCGCGGTCGCGGACGCTTTCGATGCGATGACCTCGAACCGCCCCTACCACATCGGGAAAAAAGGGCGCAGCCCCGACGAGGCCTTCGCCGAAGTCGACGCGCAATCCGGCCGGCAATTCGACCCCGATTGCGCCCGGGCATTTTTGGAAATCCGCGACGAGATCACGAGGACGATGTACGAGTTGATGCCCCAAGTGCCCCAGCGCCGCCCGACCGTCATGCCGGAATGGGCGCCCACGACTCACGGCTGAATCGCACTCCGCGATTCCCAAAACTTCACCCACTCGGCCCAGTCCAAACGCGGGTCGTCCGACTCGACGGCCCCCATCGCGAAGAACCCGAGGACGGCCCGTTTCCACGTCTCGCGCTGATCCGCGGTCGTCGCCGAAAGGAATGCGGCGTCGTCGCGGACGCCGATGATCGACGAGCCGATCAATTCGAGCCGCAAGACCGCCGGTGCCCCGGCCCCGGTAATTTCGATGCGGATATGCTGCAGCCCGAGGCGGACGCCGGCGAATCGCAGCGGGGTCGCGGCCCACGCCTCCGTCGCGTTCAAGTAGGCGATCAACTCCCGCTCGGAGAAGTGTTGTATCGCATGTTCGACGACATGCAGGCTTTCCAACGGCTTGTGAAATCGCGGGGCGTCGCCGGTGGCTTCGGCTTTCGCGATGGCCCGGCGGATCGCCGCAAACGCCTTCGGCACCGTCCCGGAGTGGAACCCCGGCCGCAGCAATCCGCGTACGCTTTCGCCGTGGT
>JANXTU010000360.1 GCA_025352235.1 Fimbriiglobus sp. | reverse complement strand
GACAAACGGCATCGCCGCGTCGCCGCCGAGAACCTCGGCTTCGCCTTCCCGGAGAAATCCCCGGCGGAGATCGACGCGCTCGTGCGGCGCTGCTACCGCCATTGTTGTTTGTTGTTGATCGAGATCATCCTGCTGCCGCGGAAGTTGGTCGTCGAGAACTGGCGTGCCTCGGCGTCGCTCGTGCGGGGCGATCTCATCCTCGACGGCTTGCTCTCCGACCGGCCGCTGTTGATCGTGACGGCGCACTTCGGCAATTGGGAGTTCGCCGGGTTCGCCCTCGGTCGGCTCGGTTTCAAAACTTACGCCATCGCCCGCGTCCTCGACAACCCGCACCTCGAACGCTTCCTCAAGAAGTTCCGCCAGGCAACGGGGCAGACCATCATCGCGAAGAAGGACGACTTCGACCGGCTTTCCGCCGTCCTGCAATCCGGCGCGAAGGTGGCCACGCTCGGCGACCAAGACGCCGGGCCGCGCGGCGTCTTCGTCGAGTTTCTCGGCCGCCCCGCATCGGCGCATAAAGCGGTCGCGCTGATGGCGATGCAGTTCGACGCGAAGATGATCGTGATCGGCGTGCCGCGGATCGCGGAGAACCCGAGCCGGGGATTGGGGCGGTACGAGATCGTCTGCGAAGACAGCATCGACCCGCGGGACTATCTAACTCGGCCCGACGCGGTGAAGGCGATCACCCAGCGCTACCACGATGCGCTGGCCCGATTGATCCGCCAACACCCGGAGCAGTATTTCTGGCTGCACCGGCGGTGGAAGTCGCAACCCGTGGCGAAGAAGAAAAGCTGACGGAGCGCGACTATTTCTTGCCGCGATCCTTGGCTTTGCGCATGCGCGTCAGGAAGTCGTCGCCAGTATCGTCGTCCGCTGGTTTGTCTTCGCGCACCGAGGGGGCGCTCGGCAGCGACGGGCCGGTCGCTTTCGCGGCGTAGTCGTCGGCGCCGGCGGGAGCCGGTTCGCCGGCGGGGGCCTCGCCGACGTCAAACTTCCGACTCGCCCGCTTCTTGGCCATTGTGTCGCCGACGGCTTTCTTGCGCTTCATCAAGTTCCCGAGGGCCCCGTCTTCTTCGGTCTCTTCGAGGGTGTGCCGGCGGATCTTCGCCCAAACGCGCTGGCTCCATTGGCGGAGTTCCTTCGATTCCAAACTGATGCGGCGGGCGCCCACGTCGAAGAGCAGCAGGAAGGCCGCGGCGAACACGAGCCAGTACCAAAACGGTAGCAGCGCCCGGATGCTGGTGGGCGCTTTGCGGAAGAAGTCGGCGGTGGCGGCGAGTTTGGCAACGCCCGCGGCGTCGTCGGCTTCCTTGAAGAAGTTGCCGCCGGTGGCGGCCGCGATGCGTTCGAGCAGCGGGGCGTTCGTCTCGAGGTCGGCGAACTCCGGGGAGTACGGCACCGTGATGCCGGCGCGGGCACTGTCGAAACTGTCGGCCCCTTTGCTCCCTTCGACGCGGACGAAATACGCCCCGGCTTCCTCGGCGATGAACTCCGCTTCGTACAGGCCGGCGCCCTTCGGTTTGAACTCGAGCGTCGGCACGCGTTCTCCCGGGCTGGGTTTACTCGGGAGGCTGACGGCCCCGATCAATTTGAGACCCGAGACCGGTTTGTCTTTGCCGTCCTTGCCGATCTCGCGCGCGTCAACCAGCACGCGGATACGACCGTCTTTGTACTCGGTGACGAGGGTCATGTTGCCGCGCTCGGCTTCGCGCATGGCCCACGTCACGGTCTGTTCCCAGTGCTTCTGGTAAATGTCCGACGCGGCCCATTTGCGATCCCAAAACAGTTCGCCCTTGCCCGGTTGCGTGCGCGCATCGGAGGTGAAGGCGACGGCTTTACCGAGGCCGTAGCGCCAAGACGCCAGCACGGGGAAGCGGGCGCCGGATTGTTCGTCGGCGGGCCCCTCGATGTGCATGGTGCAGAGGGGCGAATCTTTCTTCGTCGTCCGCACGAAGCCGTGGAGTTCGGGCAGCACTTCGGGCAGGCCGTCGGCGGGGCCCCCGCGCGCGACCCACGTCGGGATGAACCGGACGTTGTAGATGAACGACTGGCTGATGCGGCGCGTCTCTTTGATGTAGATCGCCGGCAGCTTCGTCGGGTCGGTGACCTTGTGGAAGTTCCCGGACTTGCCTTCGGAATCCGCAGTGCCGCCGGCGATGATCTGCATCTTGTTGTCTTCGTTGACGCCGTGCGTCGCCACGCCGATGGTCGTGCAGGTGATGCCGGCTTTCTTCATCGCGGCGATGGCGGCGATGCCCGGCCCCGAGTAGTTCGGGTCGCCGTCCGAAATGACGATAACGTGCTTGGTGCTGAGGCTGTGTTTCGGGTCGGACAGGGTATCGGCGGCGGCCTTCAAGAACGGGTCGAAGTCGGGCATATCGCCGGGGCTCATCTTGTCGATCTTCGTGTAGAGCCGCTCTTTGTCGTCGCCGATTTCTTGGAACGGGATCTGCCAGTTCACCGAGCCGCCGAGGAAGCCGAAGTCGACAACGCCGACCATGTCGACAGGCCCGAGGCGCTGCACCGCGAGCTTCGCGATCACCTTCTGCCACTTGTTCCCGTCGGCCATTTCGGAGGCGTGCATGACGAGTACCAAGCCGCCGCGACCCGCCGCCTTCTTCGCCTTGATCTCGCAATCGACCGGCAGCGCCGCTTCGATCGGCGTCTGCTGGTAGCCGCCAGGGCCGAAGGAGTCGGGCCCGCCGACCATCACGAGCCCGCAGCCTTGGTCGTGCACCTGCTGCCGGATCGTTTCCATTTGATCGTTCGTGAACAAATCGGCCGGCACGTTGGCGAGGACGATGCAATCGTAGTTGCTGAGGAAGATGCCGAGGTCGTTCTTATCGCCGGGCAGTTTGTCGATGGGCAGGAAGTCGAGTCGCTGTTTGGCGTCGCGCAGTTTTTGAATCAGGTGCCAATGCTGGGATTTGTTCTCGACCAGACCCGGATCGACGAAGAGGATGCGTTTCTGGCCGCGCGCCACGACGGCGGCGGAAGCCCGGTTGTTCGCCGCGCGATCCCCCGGCAAGCCGGCCACCGCGGCTTCGCCGGGGCGTTCGACCGACGAAATCGGCACGAACGACGCCTTGTACGTGTAGGAAGTTTCCGCCTTCGATTGATCGCGGTCGTGGAAGCGGAAGACGTTGAGTCCCGGCACCAACCGGACGCGCGGCGGGGACTTCTTCGCGTCGATCACCTGTTCCGTCGGTTCGATCTCAACCGTCGATTCCTTATTGGGTTGCTGAACTTCAAGGTCGTCGCCCTGCCGGCCGACGCGGGTGAGCTCGAGCAGGCCGTCGACTTCGCGGGTCGGGTGGGCATTGCGGATGAGCACGCGGATCGGCAGTCGGGCGCCCTGCGCCGCCAGCGGCGGGGCTTCGACCGACTGCACCAGCACTTCGTTCTCGTTGACGAACCCGGGGGCCAGCGCGACGGTGTCGATCGGCACGCCGTTCTTGCGGGCCAAGTCGGCCTGATCCTCGGCGCTGCCGAGGTTCTCGTTGCCGTCGGAAATGAGCACGATGCGGCGGGACGTGCCCTCGGGGAACGAAGCGAGCGCGAGTTTGATCGAAGCGCCGATGTCGGTGTAGTTGCCGTCGATGAACCCGGCGGCGCGCTCGTCGAGCGGCAGGCGATCCACAGCCGCCGGCGGGTAGGCGAGCTTCGGCCGCTTGCCGAAGTAGATGACGCCGGTTTGGTCGGCCCTGTGGTCGACGCCGCGCTTGGCGATCGAGGTTTCGATCAACCCCCGGATGCGTTCCCAGCGCTGATCGAGCGGCTCGGAGCCGTCTTTGCTGGCCCGCAAATCTTGCGGCACGCTCAGCGAGCGATCCACGACGAAGATCACGGTGACGTTCTCGGACGGCCGGCGGACGCGCGGCTCGGCGAGTGCCATCACCAAGCACGCGACCACCAAGGCCCGCGCCGAAATGGCCAACCACTTCCGCGTACTGCCGAGGCCCGACAAACTCCGCCGGCTGATGAGGAACACGACCGGCACGAACGCGAGCAGCACGAGCCACCACGGCCGGGTGAATTGGGTCCAGCGGATCGCTTTGGCGACTTCGGCGATGCCTTTGTTCCACTCCCGGCCGTACAGCCCGCCGAGGGCGACGATCAGCAGCGCGGTCAGAACCAAGGCGAACCGCGACGACCAATACCGGGTGAGGGCGAGCACGAGCCCCGCGAGGACGAAGCCGACGGCCGGGACGAGCAGCGCGACTTCGGAATACCGCGTGGTGTTGCCGTCGTCGCTGAGTTTGAACTTCCACTTGGCCAGCGCCATCGACCCGGCGGCGAAGGCGATCAACCCCCCGGCCCAATAGCCGAGGGGGGCCATCTTCCGTCGGCGGATCGCCAGCGAGCCGATCGCCCCCGCGACGAGGAACAGCGCGATCGCGAGCCAATGGGTTTCGAGGAAGTCGATGAGGCGGGCCATGCGGTCGTCTTCCTCAGGTGCGCGATTGCCATTCCGAAGGATTGCGGGAGTTGTGGAATACGGCGACGACGATGATCCGGTCAACACGGACGCAATAAAAAATGCTGTAAGGAAAGCGGTTCACTTGAACTTGGCGAATCCCGTCATCTACGGTCGGATAGCGATCCGGATACACTGCGATTTCGTCGAGAGTCCGTTGGATCTCCAATACGAATTCGGCTCCGAGCCCCGCCCTCTCTCGCTCGTACCAAAGCGTGGCGATGTCGTATTCCGAGCGCGCGAGTCGGGTGTATTCGACGGGGCGTGTCAAGGGTGCATCCGCGCGTTGGTTTCGGCTTTCACTTGTTCCCAGGGTATCAAGTCGTCCGGATTCGCGTCGGCTTCCGCGACCCGGCGCCGCAACTCTCGGATCTGGCCTTCCGTCAAGCTCGGCGAAGCTTCGAGTGGGATACCGTGGACCGAGTTTAGTCGATCCGCGACCGGGATTTGATCCAAGCCGAGCGATTCGATGGTCAGTGGCATAATCGAACTCCGTCGGTGACGCTGGTGTCTCAACTCAGTTTACGCGATCCGCGCGGGGGAGTCGAGCGTGAGATCCTCCCG
>JANXTU010000265.1 GCA_025352235.1 Fimbriiglobus sp. | reverse complement strand
CTCTAACTGACGCTCGCTGATCGCGAACTTGGCCATCCTTGGCATGCCATCCCCTCCAGTACAGTGCGGCTCGCACCGAATTGAAAGCTATGACGAAGATCGATGCCGGACGGAAGGCCGAATCAGCCTTGGTGATCTAGGGTTTCGAATTTGAAAATTTGAGCATCACCGATGGCTGCGCCGAAACCGCAATTGGAATTGACGGCAAAAAGATCTTTTTTTACTCAGAGGATCCCCAGCATCGCCTCGACCTTTTTCTGCACCCAAGTCGGGCTCTCGTCCTTCAATAGCACTCGCGCTTCCAGCAAATACAGCCGCGCCTTATCACTCCCTCCACGGCCGAGTTCGACCTTGGCCATGTGGAGCAGCGTCCGCCCTTCGAGGAAGGGTTTGCCCACGTTTCGGTCCCCCGCGTGGAGTTTGAGATCGCCCAAGTAGGTGATCGCTTTGGCGATGGCGGAGGTCTCACCGATCGACCGGGCCAAGTCGAGGCTTTCTTGTTGTGCGGCCCGCGCTTCGTCCCAGCGTTCCTGCAACCGCAGGACGATCCCCAAGCGGCAGAGGTTCGCAGCCAACGAGGAAATCTTTCCGGCAGTGTTACCCGCGGCGATGCGCTCGCGGAAGAGCGCCGTCGCGAAGACGGCAGCCTGTTCCGCTTCGTTTATGCGATCCTGCCAGGCGTACACGCGGGAGAGTTCGCTCTAGGTCTGGGCGAGTTGGCTACTCTTCGCATCGCCGAATTGTTCAATAGCTGCGGAGTAGGCCGCTTCTGCTTTGGGCAGCTTACTGAGGTGCCGATATGCCCGCCCCAATCCTTGCAAGTAGCGCCCGAGTGCTTTGCGATCCCCGGTCGCCCGCGCCGCCTCGGCCGCTTTGCCGTAGAGGTTCTCCGCCTGCCGCCAGTATCCCCGGTGACCCCAGAACCAATTGTGAGCGTCGATCAGTCGATGGGCCGAGGGAATATCGCCAGTGTCGATGGCCATTTCAATGGCGGCGAACAAGTTGGCTCGTTCGGTTTCGAACCATTCGAGAGAGGCAAGTTGCACCGCGAGTGGGGCTTCGCCCGGTTGGAGCTTCCGGCTTTGCTCGCCGGCAAGCACGGTGAGCGCTGCGAGGAACCGCTTCTCGGCTTCAACGCGACGTTCTCCGAGTTGCTCCAGTACGCACTGGCGGATCAACGGGTGCAGCGACCAACGCTCGCCCTGGAGGCGCCAGAGCGAGGTGCCGACCAACTCCTCGGCGGCTTCGTCCCAATCGACGCCGGCCAGCATGGTCAGCAAGTCCGCGCAGAACCCATCGGGAATCGGACCGACCGCGAGCAGCAGCGTTTTCGCCCGGTCGCTGAGTTGATCGTACGACATCGCGAAGCAGGCCCGCATGCTCCGGTGCCGGCTCGGTCGGGTCGGGTCCTCCTCCCCGGCCACGACCGCCACACCTTTGCGGAGCCGTTCGAGCAAGCGAGGTAACGGCAATGCCCGTGCTCGGAAGGCGAGCAGTTCGATGGCCAAGGGCTGATCGCCCACCGAGGAGCAGAGCTGATCTATCGTGGCACGATCCGCATCAGATGCAACTCGCCCGTGCCCTGCGCAGAGATAGCTGAACAACTGCACGGCATCGGCCCGTTGCAGTTCGGGCAACACGACGACGGGGCCACTCAAGCCCGCGGGCACTTCGCGGGTCGTCACCAAGACCCGGAACGGCGAACGCAGGCCGGCGAGCCAGCGCACCACTTCGGCATCGCGGGCCACCGTCTCGAAATTGTCCAAGACAATCAACCCGGCCCTCTTGGCGAGGTGCTCGGCGAGGTGTTTTTGAACCGCCGGTGGCCGTTCCGATTCGAAGCGATCTCCGAGGAACACCTCGGCTGCCCAGCGGAGGCAATCGGCCGTTTTCGGGGCGAGTTCGCAATTGATCCAAGCCACGCCGCCCGGCAATTCCCCAGCGGAGAGCATCCGCCAGGCGCAGGCGAGTGCGAGGGTCGTCTTCCCCATGCCCCCTTCGGCTTTGAGCGTCACGATTCCGCCGGCGAAGAGCCGTTCTCGCAACTCGGCGAGCCAGTCATCCCGACCAGTCAGGCGGTGCGGCGGGGGCGGAAGATCGTTAGGGGCGAGTGCCGCCTGGCTCAGTGGTCCCGCAGACTTCCCCGTGTAAAGCAGTTCGTACACCGGCACCTTGCCGATGCCCTTCAAGTCGCAATCGCCGTGGGCGTGGGCCCAAGAGTCGCTCGCTTGGGCATGCTTCAAATGAGCCGCCGCCAAGTCGGAGAGGACGATTTGCCCACCGTTCGCCAGGGACATCAACCTCGCTGCGAAGTCGACTTCCTGCCCGATGAAGTCGTTGGGAAACCGAGGGTCGGTCAAAGGCGTTCCGACATGAAGACCGATGCGAACCTTCAGCGGGCCATTCGGGGTCGCGATGGGATCGTTGGCATGATTCATTTGAAGTGCGACGGCCCAACGGGCGGCACTCAACACATCCGGAAACGTGAGGAGGTATCCGTCGCCTGCGAAATTCCACACCTGGCCGCCGAGCCCGGACAGCGTGGATTCGACGCGTTGGCGGTGGGGAGTGAGGATGCTCTCCAAAAAAGCTCGGTTGCGCGTCGCTTGGTCAGGCCCCGGCAAAAGGGCTTTGAGCGCCGTCGAATTGACCAGATCGGTGAAGACGAGCGTTGTGACCGACACGGGTGGCCCGATTGTGTATTGCGGAGTGCACAGCATCCGTAACGCAAGTATACTGATCCCCGTCAGACCCAATCCGTGGGGGTAGTGCGATGGCGGAGAACCCCGAACCGACGCGGACTTCCGACGGGTTGCCGGTCAGTCCGACGTTTTCCGTTGAGTTGGGTGAACATACGCCTACGCACTCGGCGGAGAGGCCACGCACGGAAACGGCCGGGGATGATTACTCCTCGATCCTCGAACACAAACCGATCCCGATTTCCGCGGGTCGGTATCAACTCGGCGAAGAAATCGCCCGTGGGGGAATGGGCGTCGTCTACCGTGCCATCGATACCGCCTTCGGCCGTGAAGTGGCGATCAAGGTTTTGCAAGAGAAGTACAGCCCCAAGTCCGGCGCCGCTCGGCGTTTCGCCGAGGAAGCGCGTATCACGGGGCAATTGCAGCACCCGGCGATTCCGCCCGTCCACGACATCGGCACCCTGCCGGACGGCCGGCCATTTCTCGCGATGAAGCTGATCAAGGGTCAAACACTCGACGACCTGTTGAAGGCCCGCACCGACCTCCACGCCGACCGGGGTCGGTTCGTTGCAGCCTTTGAAGCCGTCTGCCAAGCCGTGGCGTACGCCCACGCTCACAAGGTGATTCACCGCGATTTGAAACCGGCCAACGTGATGGTCGGCAGCTTCGGCGAAGTGCAAGTGATGGACTGGGGCCTGGCGAAAGTCCTTGGAACGCGAACCCCCGATTCGACCGATTACGATGAAACCTTCGGCGCCACGGAAATCCAATCGGTCCGCGATTCGGACGCCGACTTCACCCAAGCCGGTTCGGTATTGGGCACCCCGGCGTTCATGCCGCCGGAGCAGGCCATCGGCGCTATTGATCAAATCGACGAGCGTTCGGATGTGTTCGGCCTCGGGGCAATTCTGTGCATGATCCTAACGGGGAAACCACCGTTGAACCTCCCCACGTTTGGCGGACACGGAGTTAAGGGTGTAAGCTCTCACTGAGGAGACCACCCGTGACCAAGACCAAGCCTAAGACCAAAGCCGGAATCCGCCGGACGTTCACGAGCGAGTACAAGCTCCAAGCGGT
>JANXTU010000256.1 GCA_025352235.1 Fimbriiglobus sp. | reverse complement strand
CTTTATACGAGCGAGCCGGCCGCACCCGCCACCGGATTCTGTTTCGATCCGCAAATCCGGCGGCACACTCCGAGATCTACCTTCGACGGCGGAGGCATCTACAATCATCAGAATGCCGCGACGCTCGCTTCTACTCCTGTTTCTCCTCGGCTGCGCACCGGAGCCGGTGCCGGTCGCCGCGACCCCGGAGGCGCCCGAAGCCGCGGGGGTGCACAATCTGCACCGCGTGTCGCCGAACCTGTGGAGCGGCAGCAGCCCCGAGGGAAACGCCGGTTTCGCCTCGCTCCAATCGCTCGGCATCAAAACGGTGATCTCCGTCGACGGCGCGGCGCCGGTGATCGCGATTGCCGCGAAGTACGGTCTCCGTTACGTCCATCTGCCGGTGGGGTACGATGGCATCCCGCACAAGCGCGCCTTAGAAATGGCCAAGGCCGTGCGCGATCTCCCCGGGCCGGTGTACGTCCACTGCCACCACGGCAAACACCGCGGTCCCGCCGCGGCGGCGGTGATCCGGCTCTGCCTCGATCCCGATTTCACGCCGGAACAGGCCGAGGCGTGGATGAAGCAAGCCGGGACCGACCCGCGTTATACGGGTCTGTTCGAACTGCCGAAAACCTTGAAGCGCCCGACGAAGGCGGAACTCGATGCGGCTCCGGCAGACTTTCCCGCCGTGGCCCGCGTCGCCGACCTCACCCGGGTGATGGTCGCGGTCGACGAAACTTGGGACAAACTGAAAGCGGCGAAGGCCGCGAACTGGCCCGAACCGGCGAAATCGGCCGGTGATGCGGTGTTGCTCATCGAGCACTACCGGGAAGCGAAGCGACTGCCGCAGTCGGCGGAGTTCACCAAGCTCCTCGCGGCCGCCGAGACCGAAGCCGGGACGTTGGAGTGGGCGCTACGCCGACCGGATGCTAAAAGTGCAGACGCGGCGTTCGCGGCATCGCACGCGATCTGCAACCGCTGTCACGGCGAATTCCGCGACCGGGCAAAGTGACGGATGACCCCGGCTGCGAGGAGCGAAGGAATGCGGGGATTGGCGGCCCATCGGATCGGGCACTACCTATTGCTACTGGCGGTCGGCTCGGCGCTCGTATTCCCGTACCTCGGCGCCCCGTCGCTTTGGGATTTCGACGAGGGCGTGAACGCCGAGTGCGCCCGCGAGATGGCCGAGACCGGGACGTGGATCGTCCCGCTCTTCAATTGGGAACTCCGCACCTCCAAACCGGTTTTCTTGTACTGGGCGATGCGCGGCAGTTACTCGTACCTCGGCGTCACCGAATTCGCCGCGCGGCTGCCGTCGGCCATCGCGTTCCTCGGCATCTTGCTGGTGACCTACGAACTCGGCCGGCGGATGTTCGACGCCGCGACGGGGTTGCTCGCCGGGATCATCGCCGCGAGCACGCTCGAATTGCTGAAGCTCGGCCACGCCGGGACGCCCGACGCGATCCTGATCCTATTCTTGATGCTCTACTGCTGGGCCTTTTGGTGGGGCCATACGCACGGCGGCCGGGGTTGGTACCTTCCCTGCGGCATCGCCAGCGGTTTGGCGATGCTCGTCAAAGGCCCGGTCGGACTCGTCTTCCCAGCGACCATCGTCGGCGTCTATTTCCTCTGGCACGGCGAATTCCGCCGCATGTTCGACCGCCGGATGATCGGCGGGATCGCCGTGTGGATCCTCGTCGCCATCCCGTGGTACGCCCTCGTCACGGCGGAAACGCGCGGCGAATGGACCAAGGCCTTCTTTTTGAAAGATAACCTCCGCCGCTCGACGGAACCGATGGAGAACCACCGCGGGCCGGTGGTGTACTACCTCGGCATGATCGCGATCTTCCTCGCCCCGTGGAGTTCGCTCCTCGCCGTCGCGCTGGCGAAGTCGTGGGTGCGCGGGCGAATTCCGGGCCCCGAAGGGCGGGCGCTCCGATTCTTGCTGATCTGGGTCGTCGTCTTCCTCGGCGTCTTCTCGATCTTCGCGACGAAGCTCCCGCATTACATTGCTCCGCTCTACCCGATGCTCGCGATTTTGATCGCGAACACCCTCGTGCGCTGGGCGCGCGGGGAGTTCGCCTTGCCGGTGTGGGCGAAGGTGAACGCCGTCGCCGGGTTCGCCCTGACCGGCGCGGTCGTGTCGGGGGCGATGCTGATCGCCGGCGGTACCGTCGACATCGGGGCGATCCGGATTTTCCCCGGCATGAGCGACTGGGCGTGGATCGGCCTGTTTCCACTGATCGGGATCGGCGCCTTCCTCCGCTATGCGAAGCGCGGTCGGCGCAACCGGGCCGTCGCGGCGCTGGCCGTCTCCGCGGTGCTGTTCGCCGGAACCCTCGCGGCCTATCCGCCGGTGATCGTCGACCGCTCGAAGGCGGTGAAGGTACTCGTCGCGGAGTCCGGGGCACGCGACTTGCACCGCGAAGCGCGCGTCGCCAGTTACGGGTACCCGCATCCGAGCGCGACGTTTTACGTCGGTCGCCGCGTCGAGTATTTGCAGTCCCCCGAAGAAGCAGCGCGGTTTTTGGCGATGCCGCATCCCTCGTATTTGTTCGTCACGGCCCCGACGTGGGAGCGCTGGGTCGCGCCGCTGGTGAATTCCCCCTACCGCATCGCCGCGCGGCGTTACGACTTCTTCCGTAACTGCGAAGCGCTCGTCGTGACCAACGACCGGTGACGCCTGCCGCTTGCACTTCCGGCCCCACCGTTTACACTTGAACTGGTACCCGCGCCCCCCGCCTTCGTTGTTCCCGTTCCTGGAGTTTCGCCGATGCCCCTTCGCTTACCGCTCCTCGCGGCCGGCTTGCTGTTCGCCTCGACCGCCTTCGCCGAAGATTGGCCCACCTTCCGCGGCCCCAACCGCGACGGGATTTCCAAAGAAACCGGCCTGCTGAAAACGTGGCCGAAAGAAGGCCCGCCGATCGCGTGGACGGCCAAGAACCTCGGTCTCGGTTATGGCACGCCGACCATCGCCAAGGGGATGATCTTCGGCATGGGAACCCGCGGCGGGAAGGACGGCATCTGGGCGCTGAAGGAAGCCGATGGCTCCGAACTCTGGTTCACGCCGCTCGACGATCCGCGCAAGACGAACCAGAACAACGGCCCGAGCGCCAGCCCCACTTACGATGATGGCAAGGTGTTCGCCGTCAGCAGCAATGGCAAGCTCGTCGCCCTCGATTCGGCCGATGGGAAGCTCATCTGGCAGCGCGATTACCTCGCCGACTTCGGCGGCAAAGTCCCGTCGTGGGGCTTCACCGACTCCGCCCTGATCGATGGCGATAAGCTGATCTGCGTGCCGGGCGGACCCAAGGCCGCGATCGTGGCGTTGAACAAGAAGACCGGCAAAGATATCTGGAAGAGCGAACTCGCCGGCGGCGGCAGCGGCGGCGGCGGATACTGCTCGCCGGCGAAAGTGAAACTCGCCGGTAAGGAAATGTACGTCGTGCTGATGGGCGCCGCGGCCGGGGTCGTCGGCGTCAGCCCCGACACCGGAAAACTCTTGTGGGATTACAAAGGCAAAGCCGCCGGCGGTGGCGTGGCCCAAATCTCAATCCCCATCGTCGCGGGGGACAACGTTTGGGTGTCGTGCTCGTACTCCGGCGGCGCGGCCCTGCTGAAGATCGAAGCGGACGGCTCGGACAAATTCAAAGCGACCGAAATCAAAGCCTACAAGAAACCCGACTTGAACAACCACCATGGCGGCATGGTGCAAGTCGGCAACTACGCCTACTTCGGCCACGATCAAAACAACGGCAAGCCGGTTTGCGTCGATTTGAAAGACGGGGAAATCAAATGGGGCCCGGTCGCGGTGCCCAATGGCGGCGGCGGCTCCGCGGCCGTCCTGTTCGCCGACGGCTTGCTCTACTTCCGCTACACCAACGGCGTCGTCGTGCTCATCGAGCCGTCGCCCGAGAAGTTGAAAGTGGTCGCGTCGTTCAAAGAATCCGAACGCAGCGGCAAAGAAAGCTGGGCCCACCCGGTGATCGTGGGCAAGAAACTTTACCTCCGCGACCAAGAGAAATTGATCTGCTACGACGTCAAAGCGAAGTGACGATGAATCCCGGTGGCACCGGCGTCTCGCGCGTCTCGCCGGTTCGAGGTCCCAACAACCTGCGGATCAGTAGATCGTTTGCGAGGGGGGTCACCATGGTGCCGATCTGGATATTCATCAATTTCGTCGCATCGTACGCTTTGTACTTGCCTTCGCCACTCGACGCCCACGGTTGGGCTTTGCGCGTCCGCTTCGTGAATGCCCTGCCGTCGTACCTGCCGTTCGAATCGGTCGGCGACCGCGAGATGGAAGTGTTTTTGATCAACCGTTCCGGGGCGACCCGTTCGTACCTGCCGCTGTTACTCGCGGGGGCCAAGAGGGACTTGAAGGTGTTCCTAAGAAACGAGAGCGGGACATCGCCTTCCCACTTTCACAGTTCGTTCCGAGGGGGGCTGCCGACGCGGGTGCTCCCGCAACTGACTCCCGACGCGTGGCACTCCCTGCGATTCCTACCCAAGCGTGCGGGGTTCGATTCCTTGGCCCAAGCCGGGGATTGCGGACTGGGCGCCTCGCTGAAGACGGCGGAGGGGAAAATTGAGGCTCCCACCGTGAAGTTCCGGGTGATCGAACCCGCGCCAGACGACGTTCTCGAAAGTAAGCGGGTCGCGCTCGAGGGGCAGGAAGCCCTTTACGCTTCGGAGAAGCAGATGCGGGTCCACATCCAGCAGATCAAGGTCGGGGGTCGCATCTGGCTGTTCTACCGGCGCTATGACAGCGCGGAGAACGGCGGCGGCGTCCACGTTTCTTTCCGAATTGCCGAACTGCCCGGCAAGGTGTTCGATCTGACCGTCGGTGGTGCCTTCGGCGATGGGAACCCGCTGACGATCACCTACCGCGCGACGTCGTTCGCCAAGTTCACGACGACCCACGTCATCAACTCCATCGACGGCCGGCCTTGGACGGCCGAGGAAGAGAAGCATCGGCAGGAGAAGTTGAAAAAGCTCGCGCCGGTGCCGGAGAAGAAGTAGGGGCCTTTCCCCATCTGGCGAAATCCCAAGGCGCCTTACCCCTTGCGGCGGTGGCCGAAGAGGTGGCGATCCTTGATCAACTCGACGACGGCCGGGGGGACCATGGTTTCCCACTGCGAGTCGCCCGAGGCGATGCGCTTCAGTACGTCCCGGCTGTCGATGGCCATGCAGGTCGGGTCTTGGTTATTCAGCGCGATGATCTTGCCCGCCCCGACGGCGTAGTCGTAGAGCGGCTTCGCCTCCGGCGGCAGTTTCAGCGTCTCCACCGTCGAGAGTTCCCCGGTCGCGCGGTCGCAATACGGGTAGACGAACAGCTTCACGTCGCCGCTGAACAACCGGCCGATCGATTCGAGCAAGCCGCCTTCCAAGTGGGTGTAGTAACTTTCTTTGAACAACTCGGGCACGGTGACGGCGCCCATCGCCATGCCGAGGGGGCGGTTCGTGAGTTTGCGCAGGTACCCGGCCACCCGGTAGAACTCGATGAAGTCCGAGACGAGCACATTCAACCCGGCTGCGGCGAGGACATCGGCCCGGCTGAGGAAGTCGCGGGTGTCCGGTGCGGCGGAGTCGCCCTTCAGGTTCCGCATCGTCAGTTCGGCGACGCTCACGATCCGCTCTTTGTCGTCTGGGGCGAGCCGCGATTGGAACTCCTCGCGGGCCGAGCGGAGGATGTCGAGGTTCACGTTCGTCAGCGGGCGGAAGCTGCCGCGTTCGACGAGCACCGGGCGTTTGTAGAAGACTTCGCTCGGCAACAGCACGCGCCCGTCGGGACCGAACATAGCGGCTTTGCTAAGGCCGCGCTGCACGAGATGCAGGCTCATCAGGCGGTTGTCGATGGAGCGGAAGCCGATGCCGCGGAACTCGATCATGTCCACTTCGACCCGCGCCGGCCCGAGGTTGTCGAGCAGCGATTGGATGAGTTGATCGGCCTCGTGGTGCAGGGTGAAGGCGCCGAAGAGCAGGTTGACGCCGAGGATGCCGATGGCCTCTTGCTGGAGGACGTTGGTCGTGTCGAGCAGGCGGAAGTGGATGATGATCTGGCTTTCCTGATCGCGCGGGTAGACTTGGAATCGCACCCCCATCCAGCCGTGGCATTCGTTGGTGCCCTGGTAATTGCGGGCGCTGACGGTATCGGCGAAGGCGAAGAACGACGTGTTGTCGCCGCGCGACTCGGCGAGGCGCTCGATGTTCAGCCGGTACTCGTGCTCGAGCATGTCTTCGAGGCGCTCGCGGCTGACGTAGCGCGTGGCGTCGCCGTAGATGGCGTCGCTGACGGTCATGTCATAGGCGGACATACTCTTGGCGACGGTGCCGGCGGCGCCGCCGACGCGGAAGAACCAGCGCACGACCTCTTGGCCGGCCCCGATCTCGGCGAAGGTGCCGTAGCGCCGGGAGTCGATGTTGACGCGCAGCGCTTTGGCGTGGGTATCGATTTTCGTGGCCGTGGACGAATCCGAGGTCTGCTGAGGCATGGTGGCCACCGATATGGGAAATCGAACCGAGGGAGTCATCGAACGGCGCGGGAGGAGATTGTGATACCATTGTCCAGGGAATCCGCGATTCGCCCCCGCTCTGTATCCATATTCCTGCCCGAGCACAATTCTCGTTTCGCCTGCGGAATTCTGTAACGAAACGGAACGCGCCCCGGTGCGCTGTCCGGGTTGCCGCCGCGCGAGTTCGGAAAGTCGCGCTTTGCCCTCGCTCCGGTGAAGCGGCTTGGGTAGCATGCGGGTGTCAAGGGATTTGACGCGGAGCACGCCTATGCATCGGCGGAACTTCTTGAAATTGGTGGCGTGTGCGGCCCCCGTGGCCGCGCTCGGTTACGGACTCGCCGAAGCCGGCGACGTCCGCATCGAACGCGTCGATGCGCCGGTGCCGAATCTGCCGAAGGCATTCAACGGCCTGCGCGTCGCGTTCCTCACCGACATCCACCACGGGCCGTATGCGCCGTTGGCGCAGGTGGCCGCATTCGTCCGTACCACCTTGGCCCTTCAGCCCGACCTCATTCTCCTCGGCGGCGATTACTCCTCGCGCAACGAATCGTACATCGCCCCGTGCCTCGATGTCCTCGCGTCACTCAAGGCCCCCCTCGGCGTCTTCGGCGTGCTCGGCAACCATGACTACTGGCACGGTGTGGAAGCGACCAAAACCGGCCTGGCGAAGGCCGGGATCGAAGAACTGACGAACCGCGGCGTCTGGCTGACGCGCGGGAACGACCGCCTCCGTATCGCCGGGGTCGACGACCTCTGGTGCGGCCGCGTCGATGTGGCCGAAGCGCTCGCCGATACCAAACCGACGGATGCCTGCGTGCTGCTCAGCCACAACCCGGACGTCGCCGAAACGCTGACCGACCGCCGCGTCGGGTTGATGTTGAGCGGCCACACCCACGGCGGTCAACTCAGTTTCCGCGGCATCGCGAACCCGTTCGTGCCGTCGCGCTATGGCGACAAATACGCCCGCGGTTTTGCCGATGCCCCGGCCACGCGGGTCTACACCTCTCGCGGCCTCGGCGTCACCGGCCTGCCCGTCCGGTACAATTGCCCGCCCGAACTCAGTGTGATCACCCTGCGATGCTAAAGGGGACTTCAAGTATCTGTAGCGTTTCAAATTTTCTTGCGACCGATCTCCCGGTCCTCCGACGTGGCGACAAGTTTCCAACTTGTCGACAAACCGAACCCGGAGGACTCGGCATCCGGCAGTTTTCTGGAATATCGTTTGTCGACAAGTTCAGTGCTTTCCAATTGAGCCTTATGATACAGGTTCATGCGCTATCGGGGGTTGCGTCGGTTGCCTCAGGTGCTCGACCAAGTCGTCCAGCACATCGCGGTAGCGTGGTGGGCGCGTGGGCATCGA
>JANXTU010000255.1 GCA_025352235.1 Fimbriiglobus sp. | reverse complement strand
AGCGCGGTGCGTCGGCCCGACGGGCCGGGTGATCGCGTGGGATATCCAACCGTTGGCCATTGATCGGACGACGGCGCTTTTGGCGAAACACGGGGTGACGTGGGTCGAATTGATTCTCGGCGACCACGCGGACTTGGACCGGACGCCGGGGTCGCCGTTGTCCGCCGCGCTGTTCAACCTCGGCTACCTCCCGGCGAGCGACCGGTCGATCGTCACGACCACCGCGAGCAGTGTCCGGGCCATCCACGCGGCAGTCGGATTCCTCCGCCCCGGCGGCATTCTGACGGTGCTCGCCTACACCGGTCATTGCGGCGGCGCCGAAGAAGCCGAAGCAATCCGCGTCCTCCTCGCTTCGCAATCACCGGTCGAATACAAATTCCGCGAAGTGACCATCCCCGCCGGCCGCACGGCCCCGCCGAAGCTGTTCGCGTTGGTGCGCGGTCGAGGTTGACACTGCTCCGCGAAAAGCGACGATGCTCGCCCGCGGCTGGCGGAATTCATTTGAACCATGCGGAGAAAGTCGCTTTTCGCTCCGCGAAAAGTGGTTGACGCCAGTACTCTGGTTCAGCCAGTCGCGGGCGAGCCCAGCTACTTTTCGCGGAGCGAAAAGCGACTTTCTCCGCTCGGCTCCGCTTTCGAGGCCATTTCGACTCACGAGCCCGCCATTTGCAAGAACTCCGAGAACGGGCGGACCAGCGCACGGAAGGCCTGCACCGGCAGGTGGACGGTGCCCCATTTCGGGCTGCGGACGCGCATGTGCCGCCGGTATTCGCCGACGTCGATGGCCCGCATCAGGTAGTTCTTTTTGTTGAACGCGAACAGATCGGGCGTACCCGGCGTCAGTTCGTACGGCGGTTGAATCTGGTAGACGAACGCCAGCACGGCCCGAAATGGCGAGCCGAATTCCAAGGCCCAGCGTGCGAGGCCGTCGATGTCTTGCTCCTCCGCCCAGTTCTGCCAACTCTTGCCGCCTTGGGTGCCGCTGGGGAACTTGCGCCCCTTCACATCGACGACGAGCTTGGCGGTCTCCGGCCCGACGATGATGAAGTCGGCGCTCTTGATGTTCTGCTTCCCGAGGATGCTCCGCTTGGCCTCGTCGATGGCGATGAACCCGACCCGCTTCTCGCGCAGGTAGGCCTCGAACGCCGCCTCGTAGTGGTTGGAGCGGATCATGGATGAGGGAGTCCAATACTGAGCTGGGCGTTGTTTTGTAGGGCGGGTGGCGTCCTCGGAACCCGCCCTTGCCCGAAGGTGCCGCGGCGGGTTCCGAAGACTCCACCTGCCCTACATGATTCCCCGTACGCGTTCAACAACCTCGGCTTCGGTCACCGTCACTTCCTCACGCTTCACCAAATCCTTGATCTTCCAGAGGCCCTTGGCGAACTCCTCGGAGCCGGCGATCAGGGCCACCTTGAACCCGCGTTTGTCGGCGTACTCGAATTGGGCCTTCAGCCGTTTCACATCCGGGTAGACTTCGGCGCCGATGCCGACGGCGCGCAGACTCCGGGCCACGCGCTGGTAGTGCCCGAGCCAGGTGTTCTCGAATTGCAGCACGAGCACCGGGGCCGGGGTGCTCTGGCCCGTCATCCAGGGGTGTTTGATTTCTTCCATCGCGGCGAGCAACCGATCGACGCCGAGCGAGGCCCCGACGCCCGGCAGGACTTGCTTCGTGTAGAGGCTGGCGAGGTTGTCGTAGCGGCCACCGCTGCAGACGCTGCCGATGCCGGGGAGATCGCCGAGGAAGGTTTCGTAGATGGTGCCGGTGTAGTAATCGAGCCCGCGGGCGATGCTCAGGTCGATGCGGATACGCTCGGCCGGGACACCGGCGGTCTCCGCGATGCTCAGCAGTTCCCGCAGGCGGAGCAGCCCTTCGCGGGCTTTCTCGTTCGGGTTGCCGCCGAAGCTCGCTTCGGCCGCGCCCAAGATTTCCTCGTTCGTCCCGGTCGCTTCCGCGAGTTTCAACACGCGGTCCGCTTGTTCGACTGACACCTCGGTGTCAGCAGTCATCTCTTCGATCACCTTGTCCCGGCCGACCTTTGCCAACTTGTCGAGCGAGCGCAGCAGCGGCACGGCTTTGTCGAGCACGCCGATGCTTTCGAGCAGGCCGTTGAGCAGCAGCCGGTTGTTCACGCGGATTTGGAAGTTTGGGATCTCAAGCGCCGTGAACAGATCGTTGATGACCAGCGCCACCTCCGCATCGGCGGCGTTGCTGAGGGTGCCGATGGTGTCGAAGTCGCACTGCCAGAATTCGCGGTAGCGCCCCTGCCCCGGCCGCTCGCCGCGCCACACGGGGCCCATCGCGTAGCGCTTGAACGGCGTGCCGAGTTGCGGCACGTGCACCGCGGCGAAGCGGGCGAACGGCACCGTGAGGTCGAAGCGCATCGCCACGTCGCGCTCGCCGTGATCCTTGAAGCGGTAGACGATGCGGTCGTTCTCGCCGCCGCCCTTGCCGAGCAACACGTCGGCGTATTCCAGCGTCGGCGTATCGATGGGGGCGTAACCGTAGGAGCGATAGACGGTGCGCGCCGTCTGCAGCACCCGCTCGCGCGGGATCATCAGCGCCGGCGGGTAATCGCGGAACCCCTGCAGCGTCCGGGGTTCGATCAATGTCGACATACTCGGGAACCTTTCCATGGGCCGAACCGACTGCGCGGCCCGACTCCCAAACTATCCCGGCCGCGCCGCCCCGCAATCCCTAAAATTGCAACGCGTCCGTCCGCGTTCCCGTTCCCAGTACTGGCCCGATCCATGCGCATCCTCGTCACCGGCGGAGCCGGATACATCGGCGGTTTCACAGCCCGGCGGCTCACGGCCAAGGGCCACACCGTCCTCGTCTACGACAACCTCACGGCCGGGCACCGCACCAACATCCCCGCGGACCAACTGGTCGTGGGCGACCTCAAAGACATCGATCACCTCGACCATTTGCTGGTCGTCCACCGCATCGACTCGGTGCTCCATTTCGCCGCGAGCGCCAGCGTCGGCGAGTCGGTCACCCACCCGGCCAAGTACTACCAAAACAACTTGTTGAACAGCTTGAACCTGCTGGAGCGCGTCCGCCGGCACGCCATCCCGCGCTTCGTGTTCAGCAGCACCGCCGCCGTGTACGGCACCCCGGAGACGATCCCGCTGACCGAAGACCACCCGCTGAAACCGGTGAACCCGTACGGCCAAACGAAGCTCGCCTTCGAGGCAATGCTCGCCGATTACTCCGCCGCCTACGGCCTCAGCGCGACGGCGCTGCGCTACTTCAACGCGGCCGGGGCGTCGGTCGACGCGGCCTTCGGCGAAGCCCACGACCCCGAGACGCACTTGATCCCATTGGTGCTCTTCGCCGCCCTCGGCAAGCGGCCAAAAATCGACATCTTCGGCACCGATTATGAAACGCCGGATGGCACTTGCATTCGCGATTATGTCCACGTCGAGGACTTGGCCGAGGCGCACGTGCTGGCCTTGGAGCAGCAACCGGCGGGGAAATTGGTGACGTACAACGTCGGCAGCGGCACGGGGAACAGCGTCCGCGAAGTCATCCGCACTTGCGAAGAAATCAGCGGCAAAACGATCGTTGTGAACGAAGCCCCCCGCCGCGCAGGCGACCCGTCGGTGCTGGTGGCCAGCGCCGACAAACTGAAGCGCGAACTGGGCTGGAGCCCGAAGTTCCCGGATCTGCGCTCGATCGTGGAAACCGCTTGGGATTGGCACCGGAAGGGGTAGGAAAATGGATCGGCCACTCCGGGATTCCGAATCCGGTATGATGATGTCCGACGGCAACCCTCGTGGAGGATGGGCGATGGGAATGCGATGGGCCGGAGCGCTCGCCACGGGCTGGCTGGCGGCCGTTTGCGGCTGTCAGCCCAATCAGTCGTCCGCCGAGGAATCGACGAATGAGCCCCCCAAGGTCGGCTTCGCCGAGGATCGGGCTGCCAAACCGGGCAACGACAAAACCTCCGTCGATGGCGACCGGGCGATGAAATACTTGAAGCAACTCTGCGACCTCGGCCCGCGCATCAGCGGCACCGCCGGGATGAAAAAGCAGCAGGAATTGCTCACCAAGCACTTCGAGGCGCTGGGTGGCAAAGTCGCCCGGCAGGAATTCAGCGGCCAACAACCGAGCCAAAATGCTGAGGTGGCGCTCGTCAACGTCGTCGCCTCGTGGAATCCGGAGCGCAAAGAACGCATCATCCTCTGCGCCCACTACGACACCCGGCCCCTCGCCGACCAAGAGGCCAACCCGAAAAACTGGGCGAAGCCATTCGTCAGCGCCAACGACGGCACCGCCGGGGTCGCGCTGCTGATGGAACTCGCCCACGGCATGAAAGACCTCGCCACCGGCGTCGGCGTCGATTTCGTGATCTTCGATGGCGAAGAGTACGTCTTCAACGCCCAAGATAAATACTTTCTCGGCTCCGAGTATTTTGGCTCGGACTATGCCAAGAAACAGAAAGGGAAGAAGCCCGAGTTCAAGTACACCGCCGCAATCCTGTTCGATCTCTGCTGCCACACCGGGGCCAAGTTGAACGTCGAAGGTCACTCGTGGGACAACGCCAAGGAGTTGGTGCTCGAAGTCTGGAAAGTCGCCGAGGCGAACAAAGCGAAGTCGTTCAAGTTCATTCGCGGGTTCGACCGCTCGACCCACGTCCTCGACGACCATATCGCTCTGCAAAACGCGGGTATTCCTGCCATCGACATTGTCGATTTCGATTACGAACATTGGCACAAGCTCACCGACACCCCCGACAAATGCTCCGCCGCCCAGTTCGCCGAAGTCGGCGGCGTGATCGCGGCGTGGCTGAAGGGGAAATAGCCGTGCTGACCCCGGCGACCACCGCGCTGTTTTTGTCCGCCGGGCTGTTGCTCTTCGGCGCGACCACCGCGTGGTTTCAAGTCCGCGGCCGCCGGCGATTGGAGGCGCGATCGCTCGTGCCGAGCGACGAGGCCGCGTACTTCGGCCGGCGTTACCGCATCCGGTTGATCAACGGCGTTTTGATCGCGGCGATCGGCGCGATGATCGGCGGCTGGTACCTGATGGGTCTCGAACGCCGGGCCGACGAGTTGGCCGAACCCAAGGCCGCCGCCGACGCGCCCGACGAAAAGCCGAAGATGACCGACGACCAGAAGTTGTTCGTGAAACTCTGGGTGCTTTACTGGTCCGTCGTGATGCTGCTAGTTTTGGCCGTATTGCTATTGGCCTTCCGCGATGCGTGGGCGACCCGGCGTTATGGCTTGGGCCAATTCGCCCATATCCGCGAGGAGCACGAGCAGAAACTTCGCCGCGACCTCGCCGTTTACCGCCAGCACAAAATGAACGCCAGCGACGGCGGCAACCGCGTGGGCGGGCACTTGCCCGACGGCGCGGAGCCGGAATGACTCACTCCGCTCGCAAGCTCCGCCCCAGCACGCAGATCGCCGAGCGCCAGCAACCCCGAGTGCAGCGCGGGCGATTTCAACAGTGCGTTCCCTTTCGGCATCGGATTACGTGAACCGCCGCTGCCGGAGGATCAGGTAATCGAGCAGTGCCTTGTCGAAGTTCACGCTCGTGTCCATCGGCACGTAGTCGACGTTGGCCAGGCCGCACTCGCGCTTGTACTTGGCCCGGAATTCGTCGAGCCCTTCGAGATAATCGCCGCGGATGCCGCGGGTGTCGATTTCGAGCGTGTCGAGCGATTCCGGGTCTTCGAACTCCACCAGCCCCGTGAAGGGGAAGGTGACCTCGGCCTCGTCGAGGATGTGGAACAAGATCACCTCGTGCCCCGCGTGCCGCAGCCGGTAGAGGCTTTTGATCACCGGCTCCGGATCCGTCAGCAGATCGCTGAAGAGCATCACGAGCGACTTGCTGCGCGTCAGCGAGGCCATCTGGAACAAAGCATGCGCGATGTCCGTGTTGCCCGTCGGCTTCAAATTCGACAGCACCGACAGCATCGTGCCGAGTTGCGTGCGCTTGCTCTTGGGCGGCAGCACCGTCCGCAGTTCGGTGTCGAAGGTGACCAACCCGACGGGGTCTTGTTGGTGGATCATCAGGTACGCCAGCGCCGCCGCCAACGAGATGCCATACTCGAACTTCGT
>JANXTU010000218.1 GCA_025352235.1 Fimbriiglobus sp. | reverse complement strand
TAGAACCACTCCCAGACCCCGTGGAAGAGGGAGTAGCCGAGGGCGCGGTTGCCGCAGCGGATCTTGACGTGGAGTTCCTGCCCCGCGACGAAGAGAACCGCCCGCTCCTGTTCGGAGAGGTTTTCGAGGTCGATCTTGATGTACGCCATCACGACCGGGGCCGATTCGTTGTGGTCGTCTTTGTTCGGCACCGCTTCTTGCGACACGTCCGATTCGTACAGCTTGCCCTTGTAGTTGGTGTCCGGGCTGCCCGCGAAGAGGACGTCCACGGGGAGGTACTTCTTGTCGATCGTCGTTTGCGGATTCTGCGGGTTCGGCACCTTGTCGACCTGATGCAGGCCTTCTGTCTTGAACGCCCGCATCACGTGGCCGATGTTGGCTTGCGGAATCCGGATCTCGCCGCGCCACGGACCGTCGGTCGCGCCGAGCTTCAGCAAAGGTTCGTTCGAGCGGACGGTTTTCCGCGTCATCGTGCTGCGGTTGTCGTCGTTGAGCACCATCAGGCGGCCGGGGTCTTTCCCGCGGATGAGATCGGTCTTGGGAGCCGTGCCGTGGAAATAGCCCGGCTCGTTCGGGATCATGTTGTTCTGGCGAACGAGGTTCTCGAGTAGGCGGGGAATGCTTTCCTGCGTGCTCCGGGCTTTGATCAACTCCTTGCGGATTTCAAACTGGTTGCTTTCGGGCTTGTCGAGCAAAGGCTGCATCAGCACCACGGTCTGATTGGCGCCGGCCAGTTCGCGCGTGAAGTCGGCGAAATTCTTCGCCAGCTCCGCGTTGTATAGCTTCACGAGGGGCGTTTTGCCCGGTTCGACCGTCTCGCCCGGCTTCACGAGAATCGCGATCACTTCCCCTTCGTGCGGGGCGTAAACGTGTTTCACCTGCTCGGGCATGAACACGCCTTTGGCGTCCATCTTGTGCGGGTACGGCACCAGCACCATCGCGACCGCCAGCAGCACCGCCGCGGCGGCGCCGAGGGCCGTGTAGAACTTCGTCTTGCCGCCCAAGCCGTCTTGCAGTTTGACGACCGGCCACCAGAGGAACTTGAACGGGATCCGCTTGAGTTCCGCGGCGTTGTACAAAGCCGGAGCCGCGTGCTTGCCGACGACTTCGAGCCGTTGGATCATCGGGCCGGTGTCTTCGGGCGGGTTGAAGCACTCCACCAATAGCACCGAGCGCGCCGGTTTGTCGTCGTTCTTCTCGCGGTCGTCGCGGATCGGCTGCACGACCAGCAACTTCGGCTGACTCTCGGCCAGATATTCGTCGAGGGCTTTCAGCACATCCGGCGGCAGCGCGTCGTCGCGGGTTCCGGAGAAGACCAGTTTGTCGTTGAACTTCAACACGGCGTCGAACAGCCGGCGCATCCGGCGGACGTGCGTACTGGCCTTTTCGACCACATCCGCCCCCGATACCGCTTCGACTGTGGCGCCGCTACCGTGCCGGACGCCGACGCAAAGCCGGTCGCACTCGATCAACCGCCGGCCTTCGTTGGCGACGTGGTACGCACACTCGGTCGGGTTCAGTGTCCCGTGGATCAACCGGGCGAAGGCTTCGACCTGCGCGAAGACTTTCTCGGTGCTCGCGTTGTTGCGGCTCCCCGTGAACGAGTGGTACTGCGAGGCGTACCCCGCCATTTGCAGCGTGTACTGGAGGTACGTCTGATACAGCTTCGGCTCGTGGTTCGATTCTTGGAAGACTTCGAGCAGCCCGAGCGATTGCTTATCGGTCCCGACGATCGGGGCGAAGAGGGCGTAGTAATCGGTGAGGTTGGCCGCGGGGGCCGCGCCCGGTTCGGCGCTGCCGCCCGTCAACCGCGCTTGCGGTTCGAGCAGAATCGGCCGCGCCGGCGACACTTGAAAGACCTGCCGCAACACTTCGTTGTGGCACTGCCGACCGCCCCGTTTGTCGTCGAGGCCGACCTTCTCGAGGTTCACTTGGCACGCGACTTGGAGGAACCCTTGGGGCGTCCGCAGCCAGACGGCCCCGGCCGGGGCGTTGATGCCGCCGAGGGTCCGCGTGAGGAACTGCTCGTAGAAATCGGTCGGGGCCAAGGTGGACCCGGCGAGTTTCGACGCTGCGGAGAAGGCTTCGTCGATTTGCCGGTTGAACCGCGAGCGTTCGGAGTCGCCGGGGGGAGTCGGGGGCACTGAGGAACCTCGAACCGGGGAATCGCGGCCGTCCGCATACCGTGCACAACCGCCACAATGATACATCATACGCCATGGATTGAGCAATACGGTTGTCGAACCCGTGGACGACCGCGATTCCATCACCCCCACAGCCTCGGTTCGCGCGCCGCCAGCAGATGCTCCGCCCCCGAGGCCGCGGCGTCCGCCAAGTCGTCGTGATCGCCGAAGGGGAAGGCCGTCATCTCGTGGAACAATTGCCGTTGACTCGCGTCCACGGCCCCCGCGCGGCCTTTCAGCCGCACCGTGCCGTTCTCCACCGGCACCGCGAAGTTCCCCATCCGGATCGCCTTCGCCTTGTGCTGCTTCACCCCCTGCAAGCGGGCGCCGAAGGCCGTGTGCCGCAGGAACAAATCGCGGATGCCGTCGAACGCCGCGTTCGATTCGAACAGGATGACATCGGGTTGCCAGCCGCGATCCAGCCCCGCCAGAATCTCCAACAGTCGGTGCGTCGGCACCCGCACCGCGTGCGCCATCAACACGCGGATCTCGGCCCCGATCTTTCCCAACACCACCAACCCGGTCGCGTCGGCCGTCGCCTGCGCGCTCAGCGCCGGGTCGACGCTCAACAGGACGCGGTCGAATCGCTCGCGCGGGATTTCGTCGTCCCAAAATCGGATCCACTCCGGTCGGATCGTCACTTCGTCGGCTCCGATGGCGAGCAACCGGTAGCCCCGCGCAAACGACGATTCCCCGATCGCCGCACGGCGGTCCGCCAACGTCCGCGCCGACCATTTCTCCGGCCACACCGGTTCGAGGTTCGGCCCGATCGCCCGGCGGAACAAGGAATACGACGGGTTCGCTTTCAACCGGGCGTTCAAGTCTTGGTTGTGCCATGGCGTCGACAGCCCCCAAAAGCGGCCCGTCGGTTCGAGCAGGTTGAACAGGTTGTCCGTGAAGTCCTCGGCGACCCGATCCCGGTGCGCCTTCGAATGGAGCGCTTTCACATCCACGACGTCGTCGCAGATCAGCAAGTCGGCGCGCGTCCCGGTCGACGCCGCGCCGATGCCGAACGCCGCGACGCTCGGCCCCAAAATCCCCGGCCCGCGTTCCACCGCGAAGCTCGGCGCCGTCCACGGCCGGCTTTTGCGGAGGTGCGGGAACACCAACGCCAGCCGGCGATTCTGTTCGATGCTGCGGCGCAGAAACCGCGAGCGATCCACCGCGATGGCTTCGCTGGCGCACACAATCTTGATCCGCAAGTTCGGATCGCGGCCGAGTTCCCACAAGACGCGCAGACAGACCTGCGTCGTCTTGCCGTGGTCGCGCGGTAGTTCCACCAAAGCCAGCCGATGCGCGCTCAGATGGTTCTGCAAAGCCGCGTGGACTTCCGGCATCGGGTCGGCCGGCGCCGCCGGGTCCAGCAGGAGGTAGCGGAGGAACGCCACCGGGTCCGTCCGGGCCAGGCGGATTGCCGCCGCCGTCAGGGCCGCGGCCCGGTTCGAGGAGTCCGAGTTGCATGCGGGCGAAAACGTCGAGTTGGTCATCGGTGAAAATCTCCTCTTCATAGGGCATTCCGAACTCGGCCCGGCCGCGTTTGTCTCGGGGCGTGTGCCGCCGCATCGCCGACCAGGCGCGGAAGTGGATCTCCGCGGCCTTCATGCGCACCTTGAGATCCTCGTCGCGCAGCAGGTGCCGCAAGACGAGGTTGGCCTGCCGGCCGGCTTCGCCGAGGACGGCGCGGTCGGCCTCGCGCAGGTATTGGTTCCAGAGTTTTTTGTGTCGCAGGGTCAACCGCCGCAAGTCGCCGGCGGTCATGTCGAGTTTCTGCGCGGCGGCGTCCCAGGAGTACCCGTCGGCGCGGTACTCCGAGGCTTTGAATAGCGGGTCGTCGAGTA
>JANXTU010000217.1 GCA_025352235.1 Fimbriiglobus sp. | reverse complement strand
GTGCTGGCCGTGACCCGCGGGAACTGCTGGCCGACTTGGAAGAAGCCGGTTTGGTTATCCGTGAGGGTCAGTTGCGGCCGGCTGAGCACGTCGATGCGGCCCTGCGACTTCAACGCCCGGATGAGCAGGCTGAAGGTGTCGCTGGCCGCGGACAAGACGAACCCGCCGACGCCGGACGTGGAGTTCGCGCGGCCGACGCCGAGATTCCCCAACCCTTGGAAGGCGACCGAGCCCTGCTTCACCAAGTTGGCGTTGGGCGTCGCGGCGGTCGTGTTGAAGTTGAACCCCGGCGTGCCCGGCGTGGCGCCCGCCGCCCCCCGGGAGAAGAGAATCGGGCTTTGCAGGCCGACTTCGACGCCCATTTCTTCGGTGTTGTTGAGGGTCACTTCCGCGATCAGCACCTGCACCACCACTTGCGGCGGGGCGGCGTCGAGCCGGCGGATCAATTCGACGATCTGGCCGAAGAGTTGATCCGACGCGCTGACCAAGATCGTGTTCGTGACCGGCTCGGCCGTGAGGACGAACTGCCGTTGAACAGTCTGATAAGTCGAGGTCGTCGTGTTGTACTGCGAGTTCGTGATCAGCGTCGATTGCGTCGTCAAAAACGTCGTGAGCGCGGCGACCACGTCGGCCGAGGCCGCGTTGCTGAGCTTGTAGACCTGGCTGCGTTGCTGCGGGATGTCCGCATCTTCGAGCCGGGTGACCACGGCGTTGATCAGGTCGAGGTCGTTCTGGCTCCCGGCTACGAAGAGCGTGTTGGTCCGCGTGTCGGCCGTGAGGCGCAGGTCGATCAGCGTGGCCCCCGCTGCGGGGTCGCCCGTGAGGGTGAGCAGCGGCCGGGTCGTGCCGTTGGCCGTCGTCGTGTTGCCTTGGTTGAAGCCGCCCCCGCCGCCCACCGCGGCCCCGGTGGTCGTCCGGCTGAAGAGGTTGGTGATCAGCGTTTGCACCGCCGTCGCGTCGGCCTTCTTCAACTGGAAGACTTTCACGAACGACTTGGCCGCGGCGACCCCGTCGAGCTGCTCGACGAGCGCTTCGAGCAACCGCATGGTCGACGGCGGGGCCGTGACGATGATCGCGTTGATCCGCGCGTCCGGGATCAGGTGGACGTCTTCGAGCTGGCCCGACTCGACGTTGTTGAACCTCAGCGAGACCGTCTTCGTGCTGAGGCCCGTGTTGCCGGTGGTGCCCGTGAGCGTACCGAGAGCACCAGGCCGGTTCTGCTGCTGCTGATTCCCTTGGTTGCCGGTGCCGAACCCGAGCCCCGTCCCGGCCTGGCCGCCGCCTTGACCGCCCGTCTGCGTGATTCCGGCGCTGGCCGAGAGCTGCGGATTGAGGGCGTTCACGGTCAGCATCTGGACCAAAATGTTGGCCAAGTCATCCGAGAAGGCGTTGCGGAGTTTGAAGATCTTGACGTCCGACACCGACTTCGAG
This sequence comes from Fimbriiglobus sp., assembly GCA_025352235.1. Lineage (GTDB taxonomy): Bacteria > Planctomycetota > Planctomycetia > Gemmatales > Gemmataceae > JALHQU01. The sequence goes on along the minus strand of JANXTU010000217.1, from coordinate 15,496 downwards.
GTGTTGGTCTCGAAGAAGCCGATGAGTTCGGCGATGTCTTTTTGGTCCGCCGGGCTCGCTTGGACGAACACGGTGTTCGTGGCGACGTCGTAAGTCACGCGGATCTGGTTCTGCGCGAGCGCTTCCCCGGGGTAGCGCTGGTTGAAGAAGTTTTGGATCTGGCTGGACACCGTGCTGGCCGTGGCCCGCTTGAGCTGGTACTGCACCGGCTTCATCTGCTGGCTGTTCTCGACGTCGAGCCGCTTGATCAGATCCTTCACTTCTTGCAGCCGGGCCTCGGGCACGCCGACCAAGATCGAGTTGAAGCGCGGCAGCGGGAAGAGCAGGATCGACCCGATGGTCTGGCGATTCTGCTGGTTCTGTTGAGCGCCCCCGCCTTGGAAGCCGACCCCGCCGAAGCCGAGGTTGGTGCCGGTGGCCGCCGGGAAGGTCGTCCCGGAGGTGCCGAGTTGCAAGCGCGAAAAGATCTGCGTGAGTTCGTAGACGATCTGCGTGGCGTCGCCGAAATCGAGCGGAATCGTCGTGAGGTTGATCGCCGCCGACTTCTTGGTGATCTCTTCGATGTTGGCGATCAGCTTCTTGATCGCTTCGACTTCTTCTTTATTCTTGCCCCGGACGATCACGATGCCGAGTTCCGGCAGCGGAATGATTTGGACATCCGAACTCGGCGACAGGAACGGCACGCCCGGCGTCGGGAGGACCGGGGGCATGACCGGCGGTTTGGGCGGGACCACGCCGCCCGGCTGTGGAGCGCCGACCTGCAACGGCGCCGGGTCTTGGCGCTGTTTCACATTGGCGTAAGCGTTGGTGAGCGCCGCGCCGTCGTTCGTTTGCACGTGGCTCGACTGTTCGACCTCGGGGTCGAAGAGCACGCTGGGGGCCGAAGGGACATCCATGTCCCGGTCGTTAAAAGACTGGGGGGTCCCCTCTCCGCCCAAGCTCGACTGCATTCCTCCCCGTCCGCCTCCCCCGCCGGCTCCCCGGCCTCCTCCACCGGCACCACCTCGTCCCCCACCAGCACCTCCGATTCCGCCGCCGCCGAAGCCACCTCCGCCGAAGGGGTTGCCTCCACCGAAGGGGTTGCCTCCGCCGAAGCCACCTTGGCCCCCGCCGATGCCGCCTTGGCCACCGTTGCCAGCGCCACCGCGGCCTTGGTTCGGCACGACCGGAGCGCGTCCCGCGAGGGCGTTGATTGTCTGTTCGATTTGGCTCGGCGTGACGCCGCCCTTCAACTGCACGACATCCACGACGATGCCGCTATCCTTGGCGGCGAGGTCGAGTTCTTCGACCAGCTTCTTGATTTCGAGATAGTCCGGTTCGAGGCAGTTCAACACGATCTTGTTCGTGTCGCTGTCGTAGTCGATGGCGAGCGCGACGTTCATCGGGCCGGCCGCCGCTTGCGGGGCGAACGGGTTGAACGCCGCGGGTTGCTGCCGGGTGGCCGTGCGGCCCGTCTTGTTGGCGTAGACGTTGCGGATCGTCGGGACCAAGCTCGACGCCTTGGTATTCAACACCGCGATCGTGTACGTCTTCGGGATACCCCCCTCCGGCGGGGTGTTGTCGTCGATGGCATTTTTCAGAAGGTCTTTGATCGTCAGCATGTCGAGCTGCGACGCTTTGATGACGATGAGCGAGTTGCTGTTCTTCTCGCCCATGACGCGGACGCGCCCCGCTTTCGGGTCGGTCGGGGTACTGCCCCCGGTGAGGTTGCCGAGCAAGGCCAGCGGATTGAACGCCGCGAGGCCACCGCCGCCCCCGCGTCCGCCGCCGGCACCACCGCCACCGCCTTGGGCGGGCGGGCCGTTGAAGAGTTCGTTGATGAACTTGGCCGCGTCTTCGGCCGCGACGTACTTCAGGCGGATCACCTTGTACTGCTCTTCGCCGACGTTGCTCGGATTCAGGTAGAGCCGGAGCAGTTCGTAGGCGATGGCGACCGCTTTTTCGTCCTTGCCGCTGATGATGATCTTGTTGCCGACGATGCTGAGGACAGTCGGCTCTTCCTTCGGCACTTGCGGATCGACGAGTTGGGCCATCACCTGCTGGTACTGGCTCTGTTGGCTGTAAGCCGTTTGGCCACTACCGGGCGTTGTGATCTTCGGGTTCACCACCGGCGGCTTGGGCATCGGTGCCGGTTCGGGCTTCTTCTCTTTGAGCGGATCGTTGACGATGGCTGGCCGGCCCATCTGGTTCATCATCCGCGCGATTTCTTCGGCGAGGACGCCGGCGTTCGCCTTCTCGATGGTCAGCGTGCGCAGGTTCGGCGATTGGCCCGTGCCGCTTTGGCCGGTCGTCTCTTTGATGTACAGTTTGGCCCCGGCGATCAGTTCGGCCGAGCCGCGTACCAACACGGCCGCTTCGCCGTCGGCTTTGGGTTCGACGTACAAACCCTGACTGCCGAACTGCGCTTTCAGGCTCTCCGTGATCTTTGCTGGATCGGCCGAACCGACCGAGATGATCTCGACGCCCGCTGGGGTCGTCTTCGGCAGCTTGAAGAAACTGGCGATATCGATGTGGTCGGCCGGGTAGCCGTAGATCATCACCTTGTCGTTGCCGAGGACGAGGTTTTTGACGTTGCTCCCTTTGAAATCCGGGGAGTCCATGAGCTGCTTGGCGAGCGGCTCCGCGGTCCCGGCCGCAACGTCGTAGGTCTTCCAGAAGGGTTCGCCGCCGATCGAGCGTTCCTCTTTGCCGACGTCGATTTCTTTGATGAGCGTGTTCGCCGCCACGATCTTGTTGGCCGGACCGGTGAGCACGATCTTGTTCATCTGGAAATCGACGGTGATCTGCACCGTCGCGAAGCGGGTCTCTTGGACGGGTTGCCGGTTGCCCCGCCCGCTTTGATCCTGGGGTTGGCCCCATTGGCCACCGCCCCACTGGCCGCCGCCCCAGGCCATGCCGGGGACGTTCGATTCGATCTTGGTGTCTTTGTCCGTCAGTAGCTTGCTGAGTTTATCGGCGGCGATGCTCGCGCGGACATGTTTGCACAGGTGCGTCATCTGGTCGGACTTGTCCCCTTCGGACTCGAGTACGAACTTGTAGATGTTTTTGATGTTCTTGGCTTTGTCGCGGATGATGAGCTGGTTCGTGCCGAACGCGCTCACGTCGCCGAAGACGCTCAGGAGTTTCTTGGCCTGCGGGGCGATCGTATCGGCGACGACGGTCTTGAGCGGGATCACGACCTGGACGACTTCGGTGTTGCCGCGGCTCGGCAGCTCGTCCAGCGTGATCTGCTGGAGAATTTCCGGTGGGATCTTCGTCTCGGCGGGGTGCAGCAAGAACGTATGTTCGCGACGGATGATGACCCAATTCTTCTGGGCTAGCACCTCGTTGAACAAGTCGAGGAGTTGCGAGAGTGTGTACTTCTCTTCCGATTTCAACGTCAGCGTGCCGGTCGGCGTGTCGTTGCTGAGGAAGACCAGTTTGGTCTCCTTGGCGAACCACTCGAGCACCTTGCTCCAGTCGGTTTTTTCAAACGCGACGGTGTACGTCTTCTCGCCCTTGGCCGGGACGACGGGAGGTGTGGGAACTGGCACGACCGCTTTGGGCGGCTCGGTGGGTTTCGGCACTTCCTGTGCGGCGACCGGCCCGGCGAGGCCAACCGCGAGAACGGCAGGTAGCCAGCGGCGCAGCGTGCGCCACAATGGTACCGAACCAAAGGACTCTGTCCGCTGCGGATTCATACCGACCCCCCCCATAAGACAGTGGCGAATCGAGCGTAATGTGACGCCCCCGGACCGGAAAAACCGATCCACGTCCCGCTCGATCCTCACTTGATTTCTGCGCGAATCGACGGGTTTGATACCCACAGCCTACACCGGACGCAATCACCAATGCGGCTTTACGGTGATTTTTAATCTTTACCATTGCCCGCCCGGCTTACCCGAATCCCCCACCTAGTTATCTTAGGCCCCGACTATGATGGACCGCTGAGTACCGCGGGAATTTTCGCCGCTTTCGCCGTCCCGCGACCCGGCCCCTACACTTCCCCCATGACCTACGACGAAGCAATCGCGTTCTGGTTCGCCCGCATCAATTACGAAGTCCGCAGCGCGACCCCGGCCGATTTGAAACTCGAACGGATGCGGGCCTTCCTCCGCGCCCTCGGAGACCCGCACGACCGCTTGCGGATCGTCCACATCACCGGCACCAAGGGCAAGGGTTCGACCGCCGCGATGCTCGACTCGGTGCTGCGCGCGGCTGGGTACCGCGTCGGCCTGTTCACCTCGCCCCACTTGGAGCGCGTCGAAGAGCGCATCCAGATCGACGGCGTACCCATTACTAATGAAGAGCTCGCGACTCTGATGGGCGATATCGCCCCGGTAGTGCGGGCGTTCGAAACCGAGCCGGGCCAAGGGCCGACGTTCTTCGAGATCAGCACGGCCCTCGGATTTCTGCATTTCGTCCGGCGCCGGGTGGATGTTTCGATCGTCGAAGTCGGCCTCGGCGGACGCTTCGATTCGACGAATGTCTGCCGGCCGCGCGTGAGTATCATCGCGACGGTCGGACTCGATCATATGGCCCAACTCGGAAACACGGTCGAAGAAATCGCCTTCCAAAAAGCCGGGATCATCAAGCGCGGCGTGCCGGCGGTCTGCGGCGTGCAGGAACCGGCGGCCCGACGGGTGATCGATGCCGTGGCCCGCGAAGTGAAAGCCGAAATCCGCACGCCGTCGGACAACATGCCCTACCGCCTCGGCCTGCTCGGCCGGCATCAAATCGAAAATGCGAAGCTCGTCGTGGCGACCGCGGAAGTGTTGAATTCGCAGGGCTTTTCGATTCCCCCGGCGGCGCTGGCCGCAGGGTTGGTCCATGTGCGTTGGCCCGGTCGGATTGAGTTGGTCTCGCGGAATCCGCACGTCGTTTTGGATTGCGCCCACAACGTCCCGTCGGCGTCGGCGCTCGCCGAGACCTTGGCAACCGAATGGCCGGTGACCGGGAAGCGGGCACTGGTCTTCGCGGTTTCGTCGGACAAAGAGTACCCCGCAATGCTGCGGATCTTGGCCCCGCACTTCGACACATTCCATTTGACCAAGTACGGCATCAACCCGCGTTGCGTGCCACCCGAGACACTTGCCGAAGTGCTACTTGAGGTCGCCCCCGGGAAGGCGTTCCGCCTGCACGAGACCTCGAAGGGGGCTTGGGACGCCGCACGGGCCGCAACGACCCCGGACGATTTGATCTGTATCACCGGGTCCGTGTTCCTCGCGGGGGAACTCCAAGCCGACGTCCGCCGGTGCGCGGCTACTTCTTCTTAAGCGGCGTCGGCAGCAGGTCGGTGGCGTCGCGGGTCGGTTCTTCTTCGCCCGGTTCCCCGCCGGGCGGAGTTAGTCGCCACGGGATGGTCTCTTTAGACATGTCGTAGCCCAGGGCGAAGAGCTTCTTCATCGCGACGGGGTCGAAGGTCATGCTGTTGCCGGGCACCTCGGTGTCGTCCGGGATGGCGAGCATCTGGAACTTCATGCCGCTGACCGCGCAGAAGGCGTACAGGCCCATCAATTCGGAGCGGTAGAGCGCGTACAGCGCCGCCGAGACGGTGCTCGTCACGCGGCGGATGAATCCGGGGTCGTCCTTGAGCAGCGGCGGGTACAGCTTGCCCGCGGCCATGGCGTAGAGGTTCGACCCCTTGAGCCACAGCGGGCGGTCGTGATCGGGGCGACTTGCGCCCGGCCCGAGGCGCAAAAACGTCTGGCTGGCCGCGCCACCGTCCACATGTTCCTCTTTGAAGCGCTGGCCGTCGACTTCGTAGTCGAAGTGGACGCTCGGCAGCAAACCGGGGATCGACGCCGCTGCGAGGATAATCTTGCGGACGAGTTCCCCGGCGTCCGGCCGGCCGCCGCTCGCGATCGCCCCGACATCCCAGATGCAGACCCGCCGGGTCTTCAGGTTCATCGTGGCGACGTAAAATCGGCGCCCTTCGGCGTGGGCCTCGCGGATGTCCATCAGCATGCAGTCGCTGATCTCGGTCTCGAACAACTTCTTCATCCGCTGCGGGTCGGCGAGCGCGCCGTTGTTCACGAGTTCATAGATCGGGCGGTACCGGAAGATGTCTTTGTCTTGCAGTGTGGTGAAGAAATACTGGAGCCGCGGGTCGTACTTGGGCCCGAGGAACGCGTACAAGCCGACGAGTGCCCCGCTGCTGACGCCGGTGACCGCGTCGAACGCGGGCCGTTTGCCGGAAGCCGTCCAACCGAGGAGTAAGCCGGCGTTGAACGCCGCGTATTGGCCCCCGCCCGACAGGGCGAGCGCGTTGAGGGGCTTTTTGGCGACCGGGTTGGGCGGCGCCGCGTCGAACGTGGCGGCGAGTGATGTCACGGTCGGACGCACGACCTGCGAATCGATCGTGTGATTCGCCGCCAAGCCCGGCGCGGGCGGTTTCTTCGTTTCGAGTTTCTTGTCGTGGTGGCGACACCCGGACGAACCGGGCAGCGCGACCACGGCCAGCGTTAGCGCGAACAGCAGTCCGGAACGGCAATACGTCCGATGATCCAGCATCGCGCGAAATACCACGGGGAAACGGGCGGAATATCGGCTGGCGATCGCAGTACCCGATTCCCCCGTCTAGGGTCAATCCCGTTTCGGGAAAAATTTGCGACGGTGCGATATGGGTGTAGCAACGATTCTTGGAGGTTGGTCAGACGCGGCGGGTGACGCGTTCGACGAGACCGACACGGCCGCGCCGGCGCCGTTGTTCAATTAGCGAAAGATTCCGATTCAGACCGACGACCCGCGCTGGCTCGACCGCTTCGGCCGGACTCGGTTCGGACACAGCACGCCCATCGCCCGCAAACTGATCGACGAAGGCGTGCGCTTCGTGAATGTGACGTGGGACCTCGACGATTCCCGAGCATCGACGAGACGCTGGTGGTGATGAGCTCACCGGCGCAGCGGCCGAAAGCGGTAGGCCCACCAGGCGCAGGCCCCGAGAACAAGCGCACCCGTGTAGACCTCGAACATCGGATCCCACCGATCGCGGCCGAGGTAGCCTTGGCGCTCGCGCCAATCGGAGTATTGACCGGCGAAGGACTGCGACGCCATCGCTCCGATCACGCCGACGCCGTTCATCAGTCCGCTCAGCGCGCCGATATGCCGGCCGCACTGGGGAATGGCGACCGACCACCAGATCGGCAGGGTGATGTGCATGGCGCAGAACGACGCGCCCCAAAAACCGGCCAGGGCGAACGGGTCGTCGCAGCGGATGCCGCGGTACAGGCACGCGGCGGCGACGAGGTAGCAGCCGGAATTCACATATCTCTTCGCCCGCAGAGGATCGGCCGATTTCCGCGGGATGAAATCCGCGAGCCAGCCGCCGAAGAGCATGCCGACGGCCGACCCCGCGAGCACGATCGAGGCGAGTGTCCCGGCGCGGAGATTGTCGACGCCGCGCGCGGCCGTGAGGTACTTCGGGAACCACGAGTAGAAGAAGTACGTGTAAAAGCTGCCGAGGATCATGAGCACGCCGAGGACGAGGATGCCCCGGTTCGTCAGCACTTCGCGCCAGGGCACCGGCCCCGGGTCGACCGGCGGTGGAGGCGGCGCGTCGTCTCGGATCAGGTTCAGTTCGGCGGCATTCACATTCGGATGCGCGGCGGGATCGTCGCGGAACCAGCGCCAGAATCCGATGGCCCACGCCAGCCCCAGCAGGCCGAAGACCGCGAACGACCAGCGCCAGCCGACGGTTTCGATCAAACCCGCGGCGGCCGTCGGCGCGGCGACCGCGCCCAATTGCGCCGCCGCGAGGATGACCCCCTGCACCCGACCGCGCTCGCGGAACGGATACCAGCGTGCGATGACGCGGGCGATGTTCGGGAACGCCCCCGCTTCCCCGGCGCCGAACGCAAATCGCACCAAGATCAGTGTGAGGAAACCATTGGCCGCCCCCGTGAGCGCCGTGAAGACCGACCACCAGATGACGATGCGTGTCAGCACCGATCGAGAACCGAGCCGGTCCCCGAGCCGCCCACTGGGAATCTCGAACAGCCCGTAGGCCAGCGCGAACGCCATCATGACGTAGCTGATTTCGGCGTTCGACAAGCCGAGTTCGCGCTGGATCGGATCGACCGCCTGCGCCATGCAGATGCGGTCGAGGTAGAGGATCGCGGAGAGTCCGCAGAGCCAGAGGGCGAGCGTGAAGCGCGCCCGAGTCGGGCGTTCGGAAGGAGTTGTCACCCGGTGATTTCCTTCACCACGCGTCCGTGGACATCGGTCAGGCGGAAGTCGCGGCCGGCGTAGCGGTAGGTGAGCTTCTCGTGATCGAAGCCGAGCAGGTGGAGCATCGTGGCGTGCAGATCGTGGACGTGGACCTTGTTTTCCTCGGCCTTGAAACCGAACTCGTCGGTCGCGCCGACGACGGTGCCGCCCTTCGCCCCGCCGCCCGCGAGCCAACAGGTGAAACCGTAGTGATTGTGATCGCGGCCGTTGAGCGCCGGGAGTTCGGCCACCGGCGTGCGACCGAATTCGCCGCCCCATTGCACGAGCGTGCTGTCGAACAACCCGACCCGCTTCAGGTCGCTCAGGAACGCCGCGATCGGACCATCCCACTCCGCCGCGAGCTTCTTGTGTTCCGCCGCGAGGTTCTCGTGGTTGTCCCACGGCTGCCCGGCCCCGCTCCAGAGTTGGACGAAGCGGACGCCGCGCTCGATGAGCCGGCGCGTGTACAGCAGTTGCCGGCCGTGGACCGTGTCGCCGTAGAGCGCGCGGGTCGCCTTCGTTTCTTTCGTGAGGTCGAAGGCGTCGGTCGCTTCGGTCTGCATGCGGAACGCCAGTTCATACGTCCGCAAGCGCGCGTCGAGTTGGGCGTCGGCTTGGCGCGCCGCAAGGTGCTCTTCGTTGAGCATCTTCACCAGGTCGAGTTGTTCGCGCTGCCGCGCCGCCGGCATCTCCGGGTTGCGGATGAACGCGACGAGTTTGTCGACATCCGAATGCTTGCTGTCGAGGTAAGTGCCCTGATAAACCCCCGGCAAAAAGCCCGAGCGCCAGTTCTGCGTCGTGACGATCGGGTAACCGCCGGGGCACATGACCACGAACCCCGGCAGGTTGCGGTTCTCGCTGCCCAGTCCGTATGTCACCCACGATCCGAAGCTCGGACGCGGCAACCGTCCGTCGCCGCAGTTCATCAGCATCAGCGACGGCTCGTGATTCGGCACATCGGCGTACATGGAGCGGATGATGCACATGTCGTCGATGTGCTCCGCCGTCTTGGCGAACAAGTCGCTGACTTCGATTCCCGATTTGCCGTACTTCTTGAATTGGAACGGCGAGCGCATGGCCGCGCCGGTCTTGCGTTCGGTGCGGAGATTGGTCGACGGCAGCGGCTTGCCGTGGTACTTGTCGAGCGCGGGCTTGGGGTCGAACGTATCGACCTGCGACGGCCCGCCGTTCATGAAGAGGTGGACGACGTGCTTCGCCTTCGCTTTGAAGTGCGGGGCCTTCGGCGCGAGCGGGTCGAGTGCCGGGGCGGCGGCGGCATCATCCGCGAGGATGCCGGCGAGGGCGAGCATGCCGAGGCCGGTGCCGGTTTTGGTCAGGAGGTCGCGTCGGGTGAAGGGGAGCATACGTTGAGCCTGCCTCATTTCTGACGTTCATCTATGCAATGGCATCACGAGCCACCGGGCTTGTCCCGGTGGGTTCCTGCAGTGCCAACCCCACCGGGACAAGCCCGGTGGCTCGTTGGGGAGACTGTCCGTTCAATCCACAAACGCGAACTCGTTCGTCATCAGCAGCCCGTGGGCCAGGTCCAACCAGCGCTCGGCCTCCGGCCCTTTCGCCACGTATTCCAGCAGGTTCTTCCCTTCCGCGTCGGTCGGCTTGCGACCGAATCCGGACGAGAACAGCGCGGCGAGCTTGGCGGCAGGTGTAGTCGCCATCTTGAAACCCGGGGAGTTCACCCAGCGCTTCGCGGCATCCCGAGCGAAGGGGCCGTTCATCAAATAGAGCGATTGCGGGGCCACGGTTGTATTGGATCGCTCGGGGCTGGTCGCGGCGGGGTTGGGCACGTCGAAGGTCGCCAGCAAACTCGGGAATTCGAGGCGGTCGATGGAGCCGAACACGGCGCGGCGCGTCCGACCCGCGAACAGCGGGACCGATGGTCCGCCCTCGGTGAAGTCCAAACTCCCGGAGACAGCGAGCATGGCGTCGTGCAGCGATTCGAATTCGAGCCGCCGACGATTTTGTCTCCAGAGCAAGGCGTTCTCCGGGTCGCCCGCGAGCCCGTCTTTGCGGTCGAGACTCGCTTGCTGATACGCGGCGGAGGTGAGCATCCGCTTGTGCAGCGTCTTCACGCTCCATCCGTCGGCGACGAACTGGGCCGCGAGCCAATCGAGGAGTTCGGGGTGCGTGGGCGGATCGCCGCGGAGGCCGAAGTCGCCGGGCGTGCCGACGATCCCCTTTCCGAAGTGGTGCATCCAGACGCGGTTGACGAACACCCGCGCCGTCAGCGGATTGTCGTTCGAGGCGATGGCCCGGGCGAACTCGAGCCGGCCACTCCCTTGGGCGATGGGCTTGCGGGCCGCGTCGAGCACCCCGAGGAATTGACGCGGCACAGCTGCGCCCAAACGGTTCGGATTGCCGCGCAGGAAGAGCTTCGCATCGTACGGCCGCTCGGCATCGACGAGCGCCATCGCCCGCGGCGGGCCTTTCGCGGTCCACGTCTCCACGTCCTTGATGAGCTTCTGGTATTCCCCCTGCGTGCCGCGGTCCGGGAACAACGAGAGGAAGCCCCAATCGAGCGACCTCGGCGCGTCGGCTGCGGCGGTCGGACCGTAGAGCGCGGCGAGTAGGGGCTCGGTTCCCGGGAGGGCGAAGCCCGAATACTTCCGCGCGGCATCGGCGAGGGCGAGCGCACGGCCGTAGCGTTCCGCGACTTCCTTCATCGACTTCGGCGGCACCGCGAATTGCGCCCGGAGGATGGCCGGATCACCATCGACGAATCGGACCGCGGCCAGCTCCGCCGGAGTCGCGTCGGCGCAGCGGTGCCAGAGCGCCCACGCGGGATCGTTCCGCTTGCGGGTCGCTTCCAGAAACGATTTGAACCGGGAGATCATCGCCGGGTTCAAATCCCCCTTGTCTGCGATCAGCATAAAGTCGTCGGCGGACGGTTGATCTTTCGCAAGGTGCGCGGCGTACAGATAATCGCCGGCCCGCGTCCGCGCTTGGCTCACCAATTCCCCGTGCTTCGCCGTCACGAATTCGACGAGTTTGCGTTCCCGCATCGCGATGAAACTCGCCATCATGCGGTTCGGCAGCGTGTCCGGCACCGTCCCGTAAAGCGGCGGGACAAGCGGTTCGGCGGCACTGCGAAAGACGCCGTAGAGCGAGTAATAGTCCGCCTGCGGGATCGGGTCGAATTTGTGATCGTGGCAGCGCGCGCAGCTCACGGTCAGCCCCATCAGGCCGCGCGTCACGGTGTCGATGCGGTCGTCGATCACGTCGTGGGTGTTGCCCATGAAATGGCCGCCGACGGTCAGGAATCCGAGTGCCGCGAGCGATTTCTTATCGGCGAGTTCGAGCCGGTCGGCCGCGAGTTGTTCGACCACGAATCGGTCGTACGGCAGATCCTTGTTGAACGCTCCGATGACATAATCGCGGTAGGTCCAGGCCCACGGGTAGTTCTTATCTTCGAAGAAGACGTAGCCCTTGTTGTCCGCGTAGCGGGCCACGTCGAGCCAGTGCCGCGCCCAGCGTTCGCCGTAGCGCGGGGAGGCCAGCAACCGGTCGATCAGCTTTTCCCAAGCGTCTTTGGAGGTGTCCGCTTCGAATGCGGCGACCTCGGCCGGGGTCGGAGGGAGACCGTGTAGGTCGAAGGTCAGCCGGCGGATCCGCGTGCGCCGATCCGCTTCCGGGGACGGGGCGAGTTTCTTCTCGGCGAGTGTCGCATTCACGAACGCATCGATGGGATGCGCGGCACCCGCCGGCACCGCGGGGCGCTTCACGGGTCGGAAGGCCCAGTGGTCGGCGCCGGCGGCTTCGATCCCCTTCAAAGGGAGCAGCTTGATGTTCGCGGGCCACGGGGCACCGAGCGCGATCCACTTCTCGAGCGCGGCGACTTCCGCGGCAGAGAGTTTGCCGTCCTTCGGCATCTTCAACTGGCCGGTCTGCTTCACCGCCGCGAGGAGTCGGCTCTCGGCCGGTTTGCCGGGCACCACGACGACGCCGTCGGTTCCCCCGAGCAACGCCGCTTCGCGCGAGTCGAGGCGTAGCCCGCCCTTCTCGGCCTTCGGCCCATGGCAACCGACGCACTTCTCGACGAGGATCGGGCGGATCGATTTCTCGAAGAAGGCGTCGCCGGGATCCTCGGCGCGGGCCGCGATCGGAATCAGTGCGAGGGCGACGGGGAGGACGAATCGCATCATGGGAATGGGACCAATCGCCGAGGCGGGGGATGCTTGATCCGGCGTACCGTTGCTATAGTTATAACCGAAGAAGTATGACCGAGGGAAGGTTGGTAGTGTTGAAGGGTGTGCCTCCGGAATTCGGCGCCGGGGATTCGTCCAAACCGATTCGTCCAAGGGAGCCCGGTTCCACCCTCGCCCGTCGCCCGGGATCGCCGTAAGTGTTTGCCAGGCCCGCTTTCCCGCCGGGGGTGCGATTCTTCCAAACTCTTCCAACGTGGGGTGGCGCGCAAGCGGCTGGAAGAATCGCGACCCCCGCGTGAGACCGCCAAAAATCGGGGCACACCTGTGCTAAGATGCGAACCGCGACCGACCCCGACCGGATGCCTCCCATGAAGATCACCGAAGTCGTTTGCCAAATCCTGCGCATCCCCAACGTGCAGGCGAGGACCGCGAGCAGTCAGGATTCCGTGCTCGTGCGCATCCGCACCGACGACGGCCTCGAAGGGATCGGCGAAGCGGACTCCTCGCCCGAAGTCGTGAAGGCGATCATCGATGCTCCCTTCAGCCACAACATCGCCTGCGGATTGCGGCAACTGTTGATCGGCGAAAACCCGCTCGACCACGAACGGCTCTGGCAGTTGATGTACCGCCGGACGATGTACTTCGGCCGCAAGGCCGTCGGCATCACCGCGATGGCGGCGGTCGATATGGCGCTGTGGGATCTCAAGGGCAAAGCCTTCGGCCAGCCGATCCACCGGCTCCTCGGCGGCAAACAGCACGACCGCTTCCGCGGCTATGCGTCGATCCTCTTCGGCCGCGATGGCCGAGAAACGGCCGACATCGCCCGCAAGTGGGTCGAGGCCGGGTACACCGCCGTGAAGTTCGGCTGGGAGCCGATGGGCACCTCCGAAGCCGTGGACATCGATCTGGTGAAGGGCGCCCGCGAAGGCCTCGGCAAAGCGATGCTGCTCATCGACGCCGGCTGCGTCTACGATGCCCGGACCGCACTGCGGCGGGCGCAGGCCTTCGCCGAGTATTCGCCCGAGTGGTTCGAGGAGCCGCTGCGCGAAGACGACATCGACGGCTACGTCTGGCTGCGGGATCGTTCGCCGATCCCCATCGCCGCCGGGGAGGGCGAATGCGGGCGGGAGTCGTTCCGCCCCTTCATCGACCGCCATGCGCTCGATGTCTATCAGGTCGATCTCTCGCGGTGCGGCTTCACCGAAGCCGCGTACATCCGCGCCCGCGTCGAGGAGATCGGCGCCCGGCTCTGCAACCACTGCTACACCAGTCCGCTGACGGTCGCCGCGAGTTTGCACTGGCTGAGCACCTGCCGGGATGCGTTCGTGTTTGAGGACTGCGTGGAAGATTCGCCGCTGCGGCACGAGCTGACCCTCGAGAAGATGCAGTCGGTGAACGGGTTCATCGAAGTCCCCGACCGCCCCGGCTTGGGCGTGACGCTCGACGAGACGTTCGTAAAGAAGTACCTCGTCGCCGAATCCAAGTGAACCGGAGCTTCCCATGAGCCGCGCCGCGACCGAGTACCGCTACGAAAAGCTGACCTGGCCCGAGATCGACGACGCCGTCGCCCTCGGCAAAATCTGCATCGTCCCGTGCGGCGCCGTGGAACAGCACGGGCACCACCTCCCGCTGGATGTCGATCTCGTCTGCCCCGTCGGCATCGCCACCGGCGCCGGCAAAGAAATTGCGGACAAGCTCCTCGTGCTGCCGGTCGTGCCCTACGGTTACACCGGGCACGTCATGGACTTCCCCGGCACCATCAACACCGACTACGAGCACTTCATCCGCGGTGTGCTCGACATCACGAAGAGCCTCGCTTACCACGGTTTCAAGAAGATCATCCTGTTGAATGGCCACGGCTCGAACATGCCGAACCTCGACCTCGTGGCCCGGCGCACGAATTTGGAAACGGACGCCGAATGCACGCTCATCGCGTGGTGGAACCTGCTGAGCGTGGACAAAGCCTTCATGCCATCTTGGCGCGAGAGCAAGTTCCCCGGTGGCTGCGCGCACGCCTGCGAACTGGAAACGAGCCTGTACCTGTACCTTGACGGCGACAACGTCCGCAAGGACCTCATCAAGAGCGGGGTAATCAGCTTCAACGAGGAGGGCAGTCCGTTCAACTGGGTCGATCTGTTCACGGCCGGCGCCGCCACGACCGTGTCGTGGACGAGCAGCTATTCCGACACGGGCGTGCTCGGCGATGCGGAACTGGCGACCGAAGAAAAGGGACAACGGGTCTACGTCGAAGCGGTGAAGCAGCTCGTGAGTTACGCGACGTGGTGGAAGGATCGGCCGAAGGACGTGAGGAAGGATCGGCACCGCGTGCCCCCGACGATGCCGATGCCGTGGGGACAAAGGCCACTTTCGTGAGCCTCGCCGATGTCCGATCCCAAGGCACCCATGAGATGGAACTACCGCAGGCGCGCGGTCGAGGTAATCGTTTGTTTCGCGCCCGTGGTTCTATTCGTGGTCTCCTTGCTCATCGATTTGCTTTCGACTCGGGAGAGTTGGTTGGACCTTTCGAGTGTGATCGGATTGATGGTCGGCAGTTTTCCGTTGCCCTTTATCAACTTTTATTTGGCATTCATCCGGCCGAGGCTGCACATTTGGCGTCACGGTTCGCTCGAAGGCCTTCGCAACATTTCCGGGGGACCGCTTCTCGGAACTTGCTTAATTGTTCTCGGCGGTGTCTTCGGGTTCGGTGATTGGCGGTCGGCGACGATCGGCCTCGTCGCACTCGCATTGGATACGGGTGGCTTGCCGTGGATTGCGATTGCGACATGGCACGACCGCTCGTTTTGGGATGAATAGCACAACTCAGAGTCAAGCCATGAGAATCACCGACATCCGCATCACAGGCCTATCCGGCGGCACGGTCGAAGGCGGCTGGGCCGAAGAACTCGCGCCCGACGACAACGTCCACACCATCGTCGAAGTCATCGCCGACTCGGGCCTCGTCGGCGTCGGCAGCGTCTTCACCAGCCGCGATCTCGTCGCCGGGGCGGTGAAGCTGCTCCGCCCGTGGATTATCGGCCAGCGCGCTGACGAACCGGCGAAGGTGAGCGAGACCCTCCGGCAGAACACTTTCTGGCAGGGCCGCGGCGGATCGGTCGAACACGCCATCAGCGGCATCGACATCGCGC